>JBPCIY010000038.1:0-62160 GCA_051005855.1 Solirubrobacteraceae bacterium
CTGCTCGCCGCCTGTGCCCTGACCACGGTGCTGCAGCGGCTCGGTCTTCGGGCGCAGCCCGACGTGTTGGAACTGAGGTCCGCATACCCTCACTCAGCTACCGCACGTCAGACAGACGGGGCTGGCGGGGCCCGGACAGCCGGCTAGGGCTGGGCGGTACGCCAGTCAGGCGTAGTCGGCAGGCGGCGTGGATGGCGACCGACGCCCAAGGCGTCGAGATGGTCCAGCGCCTGTCCGGAGCCAACCGCGACGCAGGTGAGCGGGGACTCGGCCCGGTAGAACGGCATGCCGGTCTCGGCGGCCACCAACTCGTCGAAGCCGCGGATCAGGGTGCCGCCGCCGGCCAGCAGGATGCCGTCCCGGGCGATGTCTGAGGACAGCTCGGGGGGGGTCTGCTCGAGCGTGTCGCGGATCGCCCGGAGAATCTCGCGCAGTGGGCCCGAGATGGCCGAGCGGACTTCCTCACTGCGCAGCTGCACGGCGGTGGGCAAACCCGTGACCAGGTGTCGTCCGCGAACCTCGACCGTCTCCTCTGGGTACAGGGGCACGGCCGAGCCGACGGCGATCTTTATCCGCTCCGCGGTCCGGGAGCCGATCGCCAGCTGGTAAACGGCCCGGATGTAGTGGGCGATGGCGTCGTCCATCTCATAGCCCCCGACCCGGACCGAGCGCGAGATGACGATCCCTCCGAGCGAGATCACGGCCATCTCGCTGGTCCCGCCCCCGACGTCGACGACCAGGCGGCCGACCGGCTCCTCGATCGACAGTCCGGCCCCGATCGCGGCCGCAATCGGCTCCTCGATCAGGTGCACGCGGCGGGCGCCGGCGGCCAGCGAAGCCTCCTCGACGGCGCGCTTTTCGACCTCGTTGACGCCGGACGGCGCGCACACGATCAGGCGCGGATGGGCCGTGCGCCGGTCCAGCACCTTGCGGATGAAGTAGCGCAGCATCTGCTCGGTGACATCGAAGTCGGCGATCACGCCGTGGCGCAGGGGGCGGGTTGCCGAGATCGTGGCCGGGGTACGGCCGATCATCCGCTCGGCGTCGGCGCCGACCGCGTGGACCTCACCGGTCCCGACATCAGAGGCCACCACCGACGGCTCGGAGACCACGATGCCGCGCCCGCCCACGTAGACCAGGGTGTTGGCGGTGCCCAGGTCGATGGCGACATCGTGGACGCCGAGGGTGGGCGAGAAATGCCGTCGAGAGTTGTCGCGGCGGGAGCCGTCTCTACGAAGTCGGATAGCTAAAAGGGTGTCAGAAGCGGATGGCCGGCGCGAGCGGAAGGTCAGCGCTCGCCGGGAAGCTTGCGCGGGTACTGCGAGACCGGCTGGCCGACGTCGAGCGCGGTGTCGATGATCCGGCTTTGCTCGGTGGCGTGGGCGATCGGGTAGCCCTCGCCCGAGGCGGCGCGTTCGGGTCGCCCGATGTAGCCGAATTGCAGCTCGTCGGGCAGGATCTGGAGCAGGCGCGGGGACATGAAGGCCCGGGCGCCCATGTTGCGAGGCTCCTCCTGAACCCAGACGACTTCCTGGAGTTTGGGGTAGCTGGCCACGAGCTCCATCAGCTCGGCCTGGGGGAACGGGTAGAGGAGCTCAACCCGGCCCACCGCCACGCTCGGGTTCTCCTCGCGAGCCGCGTGGGCGAGGAGGTCGTAGTAGACCTTGCCGGTGCAGAGGACCAGGCGGGTGACCTGATCGGCCTCGACCGCGGGGTCGGCGAGCACGGGCGAGAAGCGCCCGGAGGTCAGCTCGTCGACGCGGCTGGTGGCCAGCGGCAGCCGCAGCAGGCTCTTGGGCGTCATCACGACCAGCGGGCGCTGCTTGGCGATCCGCGCCTGCCGGCGCAGCAAATGGAAGTACTGGGCCGGGGTGGTCGGGTTGGCGACCCGGATGTTGCCCTCGGCGGCGAGCTGGAGGAAGCGCTCGAGTCGCGCCGAGGAGTGCTCGGGGCCCGAGCCCTCGTAGGCGTGGGGCAGCAGCAGGGTCAAGCGCGAGGTCTGGCCCCACTTGGCCAGGCCCGAGACGATGAACTGGTCGATGATGACCTGGGCGCTGTTGACGAAGTCACCGAACTGGGCCTCCCACAGGACCAGCGTCTCGGGACCCTCCTGGGAGTAGCCGTACTCAAAGCCGACGCACGCCATCTCCGACAGCGGGCTGTTGTGGAGCTCCATCGGTGCCAGCGACCCCGGGAGGTGCTGCATCGCGCAGTGCTCCTGGCCGGTCTTGGGGTCGTGCAGGACGAGATGGCGCTGGCTGAAGGTGCCGCGCTCGGTGTCCTGGCCGGTCAGGCGAATCGGGATGCCTTCGGTCAACAGCGAGGCGAAGGCCAGGGACTCGGCGTGGGCCCAGACGATCCCGGCGCCCGCGCCCGGATCCAACGCCTCCCGGCGCTGGTCGAGCTGCTTGGCCAGCTTGGGGTGGACGGTGAAGCCATCGGGGACCGAGAGCAGCTCCTCGCCTAGGACCCGGAGGCGATCTTCGGCGACGGCGGTCTTGACCTCGGGCGACGGAGTCCGGTCCAGTTGGTACTCGCCGGTCGCGTGCTCGAGATCCTTGGCGGCCGCGATCCGCTCCTTGAGGAGCTGGTGCTGGTCAGACAGGACCGCCCAGACCGCGTCGGTCATCTCGGTCGAGTCCTGCTCGGAGACGACGCCGGCCTCGATCAGCTGACGGGCGAAGAGCTCGCGGACCGAGGGGTGCTTCTTGATCACCTGATACATCTCGGGCTGCGTGTAGGCCGGTTCGTCGGCTTCGTTGTGGCCAAAACGCCGGTAGCCGATGAGGTCGATCAGGACGTCGTGGCCGAACTCCTGCCGGAACGCGAAGGCCAGCCGCACGGCGGTTACGCAGGCGGCGACGTCATCGGAGTTGACGTGGATGATCGGTACGTCGAAGCCCTTGGCCAGGTCCGAGGCCCAGGTGGTCGAGCGGGCATCGTCGGGATCGGTGGTGAAGCCGACCTGGTTGTTCTGGATCAGGTGGATCGTGCCCCCGACCGTGTAGCCGTCCAGCGCCTGGAGGTTGAGCGTTTCGGCCACCACCCCCTGACCGGGGAAGGCGGCGTCGCCGTGCAGGATGATCGGGATCGCGGCGTTGGTGTCCTGGTGGGCGTGGGGGCCCTGGCGGGTGGTCTGGGCCGCCCGGGTCGCGCCCGCGGCCACCGGGGCGACGAACTCCAGGTGCGACGGATTGGACTCCAGGCGCACGATGATCGACTCGCCGCCTTCAAGCTGGTAGGAGCCCTGAGCGCCGTGGTGATACTTGACGTCGCCGGTGCCGCCTTGGGGCAGCGTGGTGATCGGCTCCAGCGTCGAGGAGCCCTCAAACTCGGCGAAGATCGTCTCGTAGGGCCGGCCGAGGTTGTGGGCCAGCACGTTCAGGCGGCCGCGGTGGGCCATGCCGATGACCACTTCCCGGGCGCCCCGGGTCGCGGCCAGCTGGGTGAGCTCGTCGATCATCGGCACGGTCATGTCCAGGCCCTCGACCGAGAACTGCTTCTGGCCCAGGTAGGCCTTGTGCATGAAGCGCTCGAAGGCGTCGACCTCGGTCAGCCGCTTGAGCAGCGCCTTCTGCTCGTCGCTGGTCAGCGGATGGCGGAACTCCCCGGACTCGATCGCCTCGCGCAGCCACAGGCGCTGGCGGTGCGAGGAGATGTGCTCGATCTCGTAGGCGATCGTCCCGCAGTAGGTCTCGTGGAGGTGGGGCAGGGCGTCGGCGAGGGTGGCGCCGGATACGTACATGCGCAGGATCCGGGCCGGGATCCGGGCCATCAGCTCGGGGGTCAGGCCGAGCGGCTGGGGATCGAGGGACGGGTCACCCTCGGGCTGGCGGCCCAGCGGATCCAGATGGGCGGCGAGGTGGCCGTGGGTGCGATGGGCCTTGAGCAGCGAGGTCGCGGCCTGCACGGCCTGCAGCAGCTCCTCGTTGAGCTCGGCCTGGCTGGCCCCAGTCGGCGCGGTGGGCACGGGGGCGGCGCTGACCGCGTCCGGGACGGCGGGCGCCGGCGGGGCGGGCAACTCGGGGAGGGCCAGCCCGAGGTCGGTGAAGACGTGCTCGTAGAAGCTCTCCTCGCCTCCGAGGAGGGCCTCGATCCGCTGCAGGAAGCGCCCGGACTCGGCGCCCTGGATGATGCGGTGGTCATAGGTGGAGGTCATGGTCATGACCTTCTCGGCGCCGAGCGCGGCGCCGATCCTCCCCAGCCCGATCGGGTAGGCGATCGAGCCGGTGGCCACGATCGTGCCCTGGCCAACCATCAGCCGCGGCACCGAGGCGATCGTGCCGATCCCGCCCGGGTTGGTCAGGGTCAGGTTGGCGCCGGCGAGATCATCGGCGGTCAGCGTGTTGGTCCGGGCCTTCTCCACCAGCGCGTTGTAGGCGTCCAGGAAGCCCTTGAAGTCAAGGCGGCCGGCGTCACGGATGACCGGGACCACCAGCGTTCGCGAGCCGTCCTTCGTCTCGACGTCGACGGCCAGCCCGAGGTTGACGGCTCCGTCATCGACGCGGTGGGGCTTGGCGTCGATCTCCTCGAAGTGATGGGCCATGACCGCCATCTCCTCGGTGGCCACGCGCGCGATTGCGTACGCGATGAGATGGGTGAAGGAGACTCGCTGGCCCGCGCTCTTGAGCTGCTTACGGCGCTCATCGAGCACGGTGACGGTGAGCGTGCGAAACGAGGTCGCGGTCGGGATCGACCGGCTCTGGTCCATGTACCGGGCCAGGGCCGCGCCCCCGCCCTTGATGAGCTCAGCCCCAGCCGGTGCTGCCGATGGTGGCGAGCTTGCGGGGGCGGGCGAGCCGCCGTTCCCGGCGGCGAGCACGTCAGCCTTGGTGATGCGGCCGCCCCGGGCGCTTCCCTTGACCGCGCCGAGGTCGATGCCTTCGGCCGCCGCGACTCGGCGGGCGACCGGCGAGGCGTCACTCCGCGCGCCGTTGGGCGCACCGGCGCCGTTGGGCGCACCGGCGGCGTTGGCCCCGGAGTCGGTGGCCGGCGGGGCGGCGACCGAAGTGCTCGCGCGCATCCGGGCGATCACCCGCCCGACGGTCACCGTCTCGCCGTCGGCGGCGAGGATCTCGGTGATCGTCCCCGCGGCGGGGGCGGGCAGCTCCAGGTCGACCTTGTCGGTCGAGATCTCCACCACCGTGTCGCCGTCGCTGACCGTGTCCCCGACCTTGACCGACCACTCGAGGATCGTCCCCTCGGTCACCGACTCGCCGCCGGTGGGGGTGACGATGTCGATCGTGCGGCCTTCGCTCGCCTCGGCGGCGGCCAGGCCCTCGGCCTCGGTGGCGCCGCCGGCGGCGGCCTCGGCCGCGGTCGTCGGGGGCGATTCACCGGATACCGGGGTGGCCTGCGAGACACCGCCGTTGCCGTTGACCGGCGCTTGCGCCCCGCCGTCGACGGTGATCTCGGCCAGCAGGCTGCCGACTGTGACCGTGTCGCCCTCGGTAGCGTGAATCTTGAGCACGGTCCCCGAAACGGGCGCTGGGACCTCGGCGTCGACCTTGTCGGTGGAGATCTCGACCAGCGTCTCGTCGACGGTGATCGCGTCGCCTTCCTGCTTGTGCCACTCGAGCACGGTGCCTTCCGTCACGGAATCGCCCATGGCGGGCATAACTACCTGGACGGTGCTGGTATCTACGGCCATCGTCTGCCCTCACTCTAACGCGTGACTGCGCCCTTCCGGCGCTCGGCAACGAGGAATCCAAGCGACCCCGCGAAGGGGCCCAGGCCGCCCAGCACGGCGACGGTGACGGCCAACCAGAACGGGATCACGCGGGCCCGCGCGGCGGCGATGCAGACCAGCGACATCCCGATCCAGAGCAGGCCGTGGCCGAGGCCGAGGAGGAACGTCTCGGGCTCGGGATTGCTGAGTACGAACGCGCACAGCAGCAGGCCGAGGTAGACCGCTGAGTGTCCGAACGACACCGCTTCCAGGCGCGAGAACGTGATGTGCCTCATCCGCGACGCAGCCAGATCGGGCGGCTCAGGCGCCCGCGCTGAGCATTCCGGCCAGCAGGCGCAGCGGCGCGTCCCCCTCCTCCGGCCACTGCTCGATGCTCGCCGGCCACCAGGCGAAGGCGTCGTGCTCGGCGTCCGGCGTGACGTCCTCGTCGCCCTCGGCGAGCCAGGCCATCCCGACCAGTAACACGAGGTCGCTGGGCAGACGGACCAGCGCCTCGACGGTCAGCCGCTCCGGCGCCACCGACCACTCTTCCTGCAGCTCGCGGGTTATCGTCTCGGCCGGGTTCTCGTCCACCTCGACCGAGCCGCCCGCGCCCAAGGCCCAGCGCCCGGCCCACGAGGCCAGCCAGGCCGCCCGCCGGCCGGCCAGCCAGCGGCCGTCAGCGGCGCGCACGACACACAACGCGGACAAGCTCTGCGCGGCGTTCTCGGGCACGAGCCGCAGCGCCCAGCGGGCCGGTTCAAGCTCGAGCGTGAGCCGGTCGGGCGCGGCGTCGAAGCTGCGCAGCCGGGCGGCTAGGCCATCGTGGCTGGGAGAGCCGCGGCGCTCAAGCGCGCCGAGGGCCTGATCGGCCGCCGCGGTGGCGGCGGGAGCGGGCTGAAACGGTTCCGAGCGCCAACTCGCCTGCACCCGCGCGGGATCCCAGGGTCCACGCGCCATCAAGCCGTTCTGAGCCGCCACGGTTACACCGTACCGGGGTAGGCTCGGACCGTGGCTCGCCGACGCAAGCACTGGGGCTGGGGCTATGAGGACGAGCAGCCGTCTCCTCGGGAGCTCGGAGAGGCGACCAGGTTCCTGGCCCAGCGCCTCGGTTTCGGGTCCTCCGAGCCCGTGCAGCCGGTCCCGCTGGAGGCGGTTACGCTGCCGGCGCCGCGTCTGAGCGCGCCCGAGGCGCTGGCGCCGATCTGCCGCGCCGATCCCTACGAGCGGACCCTGCACGCCTACGGCCGCTCGTATCGCGACACGGTGCGGGCGTTTCGGGGCCGCTTTGACCATCCCCCCGACGTGGTCGCCCACCCGCGCGACGAGAGTGAGCTCGCCGCCGTGCTCGATTGGGCCCTGGACGCCGGCGCGGCGGTGATCCCGTTCGGCGGCGGGACCAGCGTGGTCGGCGGGGTCGAGCCCGACGTCGACCCCGAGCGCTTCGCCGGCGTGGTCACGATCGACCTCAAGGCGCTGGATCGTGTGCTCGAGATCGACCCGGTCTCCCAGGCGGCCCGCATCCAAGCCGGCGCGACCGGCCCGGGGCTCGAGGAGCAGCTCCGTGTCGCCGGGCTGACCCTGCGCCACTTTCCCCAGTCGTTTCAGTTCTCGACCCTCGGCGGCTGGATCGCGACCCGGGCCAGCGGCCACTTTTGCACTCTGTACACGCACATCGACGACCTCGTCGAGTCCGTCCGGGCGCTGACCCCGGCGGGAATCTGGGCGTCGCGGCGGCTCCCCGGGTCGGGCGCCGGCGTCTCACCCGACCGAATGCTGATCGGCTCCGAGGGAACCCTGGGCGTGATCAGCGAAGCCTGGGTCCGCGTCCGCGAGCGACCCCGCTTCCGAGCCTCGGCGGCGGTCCACTTTCCGGACTTCGACTCCGGGGCGGCCGCCGTACGCGAGCTCTCCCAGTCGGGCCTGTATCCGGCCGCGTGCCGGCTGATCGACCCGTCCGAGGCCGCGCTGACCGGCGCCGGGGACGGCTCCCAGGCGCTGCTCGTACTCGGGTTCGAGTCCGCGCACCACGACGTGCATCCGGCGCTGGCCACGGCCCTTGAGTGCTGCGCCGACCACGGCGGCGCCGGCCAGGCCGCCGCCCGAGACGGCGCGAGCGACGCGGCGGTGGGGAGCTGGCGCCAGGCCTTCCTGCGCGCTCCCTATCTCCGTGACACATTCGTGGCCATGGGCGTGATCTCGGAGACCTTCGAAACCGCCGTCACCTGGGACCGCTTCCCGGACTTCCACCGGGCGGTCCTGGACAAGACCAGCGCCGCCGTGCGCGACGTCTGCGGCACCGGCTCGGTGACCTGCCGCTTCACCCACGTCTATCCCGACGGTCCGGCGCCCTATTACACGGTGCTCGCGCCCGCGCAACCCGGCGCCGAGCTCGAGCAGTGGGCCCAGATCAAGACGGCCGCGGCCCAAACGATCCTGACCGAGGGCGGCACGATCACCCACCACCACGCGATCGGGCGTGACCACCGGCCGTGGTACGACGCCCAGCGCCCGGACCCGTTCGCGCTCGCGCTGAGGGGCGCCAAGGCGGCGGTGGATCCAAAGGGCGCCCTGAATCCGGGCGTTCTGATCGACGCCTGACCCCGCAGATCAGAGTCCGGCCCCGTGGGCGCGGAGCGCTCCGGCCATCCGCAGGGGCGCCCCGCCCCCGGGCTCGGCGAGCAGCGTCGCGCTGACGTGCGGGTCGTGCCAGAGGCCGGGGAGCTCCTCGTGGGTGACGGCAAGCCCGGCCGCTCGCGCTCGGGTGACGAGGCGCTCGCCGTCGGCGCGGATCAGCTCTTCGGCGCTGGTGTGGACGACGAGCGGCGGCAGTCCGGTCAGGCCTCCGTGCAGGGGCGAGACGGCGGGCTCCGCGGCCGGTGACCCGGCGAGGTAGGCAGCGGCGAACGCGCGCATGAGCCCGCGCGAGAGGACCACGTCGCGGGGCTCCGCCGGACGCCGACCGTCGGCCTCGAGGGTCAGATCGAGCCACGGCGAGATCAGGCCCAGCGCGGCCGGCAACGGTTCCCCGGCGTCACGCAGGGCCTGCGCCAGGGCGAGCGCCAGACCACCGCCGGCGGAGTCCCCGGCCACCGCGACCCGAGCCGGCTGGAGACCCCGCTCGTCGATCAGCGCGCGCCAGACCGCGCGAGCGTCGTCCAGCGCCGCGGGGTGGGGGTGCTCGGGGGCGAGGCGGTAGTCGACCGACAGGGCCGGGGCGCCAAAGGCGCCAGCCATCCGCCCCACCAGCGAGCGGTGGGTGCGGGGGGAGCCGACCACGTAGCCGCCGCCATGGAAGTAGAGCAACAGGCGGTAGTCGTCTACGTCGCCCGGAGGGCGCAACTCCTCGGCGGCCACGCCGCCTACGCTGACCGGCCGGACCCGGGTCCCCCGGGGGGGGCCCGGGAAGCTCTGCACGAGTTCCAAGCGGCGGCGGGCGGTCGGCCAGTCGACGCGCGGGGACAGGCTCCAGCGCGCGGCCAGGTGGATGCTCGGACGCAGGGCCGCGGGGGATACGGGCATCGGCGCCAATCCTCCTAGCCCGACGGCTCGAGGCGGGCGAGCAGGGACGCAGCGGCCGGCGCGGTCTCGGGCGAGAGGCGCGAGAGCAGCTCTCGCCACCCCGGGTGGGCGTCGATCGCGGCTCGCAGATGGGCGAGTCCCGCGTCCAGATCGCCGCCGGTGGCGGCTCCGACCCCGGCCCAGAACCTCAGCTCATCGGAGCCGGGCGCGAGCTCACTGGCCCGCAGGTAGAGCTCGGCCGCCTCGTGGTGGCGGCCCTCGGCGACGCACTCGTCGCCCAGGCCGGCATAGGTGTAGGCCTCGTGTAAGCGGATCAGGCGAGCCAGCTCCTCGAGCGGCTCCAGATGGTCCTCGACCCGGAGCGAGATCACCGTGTCCCACGGGTTCCCGTGCGCGGGGACGACGACGATCGCCGCCGACTGGCGCCCCCGGAGGTCACCGCCGGCCAGTTCCGCGGCGTCCAACGCGGCCAGCAGCCGGCCGACGAGCGGCCCTCGGTGATCCTCGAAGGCCTCGAGCATGGCCGGCCAGATTCGATCGGTGGCCATGATGTTGGCCTGGCAGGAGACTCCGTCGCCCTGGGCGTCGCCGGCCTCGGGCGTACAGCGGTCGCCGGTGTGCGCGGCCACGGCACCGTGCGCATCGATCACCGCCACCTGACGCGAGGCCGACAGCGGGTCCTGAGCCAGCAGCTGGGCCAGCGCGCTAGGCGCGTCGGCCCCGGCCGCCATCAGCTCGAGCGCCCGCGGCCCGTAGGAGATCTCGACGTTGGCCTGCGTGGCCACGGCGCCGACGCCGGCGCAGGCCCAGGGGACGATCGGCCCGACCGAGAACCAGTGAGACTGGACGGCCACGCCGAGCTCGCCGGAGGCCGGATCGCGGGCGACGATCGAGTACGTGCCCGGGCGGGCGCGCGTCGCGGTGAGGGCGGCCGGGGCGATGGCTAGAGCGGCGGCCGGACGGGCGGTGGGCCGTCGGCGTAGACCGGCTCGGCGAGCTCCTGCTCGGCGACGGCGTCGATGACCTCGGCCTCCTCTTGCTCGCCCTCGCGGTCGTGGTCTCCATCGCAGAGGACGCGGAAGTTGCCGGTCACGCCCCCGTCGGCCTCCAGGACGATCCCGGGCAGGATCTCCTCGCCCGGCTCGAAGCCGAGGCGGTCGATGTCGAACGCCGACATGCCGATTCCCCAGCTTTGGTGCCCCGGGTTCTCACGATCGTGCGCGGCCACTCCCTGCGCGAAGCGCTCGAGCAGCTTGCCCATGGTCGCGGTGTCGACCATCAGGAGCGCTCGATCAGCTCGATGCGATACCCGTCGGGGTCGCGGACGAAGCACAGCCGGTTGCCGCCCTCCCGGACCGTGTACGGCGGCTTCTCGGGCTCGATGCCCTGGCCGGCCAGACGCTCGAGGGTCAAATCGAGGTCCGCCGTGGTGATCGCGATGTGCCCGTACCCGGTGCCGATCTCGTAGGGCTCAAACTGATCGAAGTTCTGGGTCAGCTCCAGGCGCGGCTCGGATCCGTCCTCGGGCAGCCCCATGAAGACGTTGATCGCCTCCTCGCGGATGGGCACGCGGCCAATCTCGTTGAAGCCGAGCGCGGTGTAGAAGTCGACCGAACGGTCGATCTCGAGGATCCGGTAGCAGGTGTGGATCAGGCTCATCGCTACCGCACAGGGTAACGATCCCCGCCCGAGCCCTGCCGCCCGGGGCCGTTACGCTCTGATCATGATCGTCGAGCGCTCGATGAGCGATCCCTGGCTCTCCAACACCTACGTGGTCGCCGACGAGCTCGGGGGCCATGCGGTCCTAATCGATGCCGGGGGACCGGTGGCGCCGCTGCTCGAATACCTGCAGCGCGGACAGCTGACCCTCACCCACGTTCTCCTCACCCACCACCATCACGACCACGTGGCCGAGCTGGACACGGTACGCGGGCAGTTTCCCGACGTCCCGGTGCTGATCCACCCGCTCGAGCGCGAGCTGGTTCCGGCCGCCACGGCGACGATGGCCCCGGGCGAGAAGATCGAGACCGGCGCCCTGGCGATTGAACCGCTCCACACCCCCGGACACACCGCGGGGATGCTCTCGCTCCTGATCGACGGCACCGACGTGTTCACCGGCGATACGCTGTTCAAGGGCTCCGTCGGCGGGGTCCGGGCGCCCGGGAGCACAACCTACGCCGACCTCAAGGACTCGATCATGGGCACGCTGCTCAAGCTCGACCCGGCCACCCGGATCCACCCCGGCCACACCGACCCGACCACGGTCGGCGACGAGCTCGAGCACAACAGGTTCGTCCGCATCTGGCGCGGTGTCGATCCCGAGGGCGACGAGTCCTGCACCGCGATGGACGAGCCGGCCACGCTGATCCTGCTCGGCGACGACTACGACGGTGGCCACAAGGCCTGGGTCCGCTGGTCCGACGGGTCCGATGACATCGTGCCCGGGTCCAAGATCCAGCAGAACAGCTGAGCACCCCGCGGCTGATGGCCAAGGACAAGATCCCGACCTCCCGCGTAGGGCGGACGGCCAAGATCGGAGGGCTGGCCGCCGGGCAGGCGATCCGTCAGGCTGGCACCCGCGCGGCCAACGTGACCCGGTCCAAGGACGGCCGCGACGCGGCCCTGGAGCGGCGCCACCTCGAGGCCGCCGAACAGATCGTCACGGCGCTGGGGACGATGAAGGGGGCGGCGATGAAGGTCGGACAGGTGATGTCGTTCCTCGATGTCGGGCTCGTCCCCGAGGAATACCGCGAAGAGTTTCAGCGCAAGCTCGCCGAGCTGCGGGACGCTGCCCCGACCGTCACCTTCAAGGACATGCGCAAGGTGATCGAGGACGAGCTGGGCGAAAAGCTCTCAAACGTATTCGAGGAGTTCGACCAGGAACCGATCGCCGCCGCGTCGATCGGACAGGTGTATCGGGCGACCCTGTCCGACGGCCGGCAGGTCGCGGTCAAGGTGCAGTACCCGGGGGTCGCGGCCGCGGTCCGGGCGGACATGCAGAACCTGGGACTGATCCTCCGGCTGGCCAAGCGGATCGCCCCCGGGATGGACCCCAAGGCGATTGGCGACGAGATCCGCTCACGGATCCACGAAGAGCTCGACTACGAGCTCGAGGCGCAGAACCAGCGGGCGCTGGCCCGCATCTTTCGCGGCCATCCGTTCATCGTCATCCCCGACGTCGTCACCTCGCTGTCCCACGAGCGGCTGATGGTCTCGGAGTTTGTCCAGGGGACCGGCTTTGAGGAACTCAAGACCCGGTCGCAAGCAGAGCGCGACCGGATCGGCGAGATGCTGTTTCGCTTCTACTTCGGCTGCCTGTATCGCCACGGTCAGTTCTCGGGCGATCCCCATCCGGGCAACTCGATGCTGCTCTCCGACGGCCGCATGGCCTTCTTTGACTTCGGGCTGTTCAAGCGGATGCCGCCGGGTTCGGTGCAACTCGAGATCGACGTCGCCCGCGCGGTGATCGAGGGCGACTCGGAGACGATCATGCGCCTGGGCACCGAGGTCGGCTTCTTTCCCGAGCCCGAGAAGTTCAACCCCGACCGGGTCCTTGCTCACTTTCGAGCCGGGACCTCGTGGTACACGGCCGATCGGGAGATCGAGGTGACGCCCGAGTACGCCACCCAGGTGATGATCGACATGAGCGACCCGCGCTCGGAGTACTTCGGCTACCTCCGCCACGAGTCGGCGCCGCCCGACCACATCTTCGGGCGCCGGATGGAGGTCCTGACCCTCGCCGTCCTGTCTCAGCTTCACGCCCGCGGCAACTTCCACCGCATCGCCCGCGAGTGGTTCTACGGTGACCCGCCCGCCACCGAGCTCGGCCAGCAGGAAGCCGAATTCTACGGGCGGGCCGCCGCTTAGCAGCTCCTACTTGGAGCCGAAGATCCGCTCACCCATCGCGGTGTCGCCCGAGTTCTGGAACTTGACCAGCTTGCCGTCGCGGAAGGTGAGCACGTCGACCGAGTCAGCCTCCTCGCCGGCGATCGTCACATGGGTCAGCACGACTACGCGCTCGTCGTCGGAGAACCAGTGCTGAGGCTCGGTCTTGAAGCCCTTCTCGGCGAACTTCGCCCACAGGTTGCCCACCTCCTGCTTGCCGTGCGCCGTGCCGCTGATCGCGCTGTTGCCGGGCGTGATCCACTCGATGTCGTCGGCCATGTTGGCCATCGCGCCCGCCGCGTCACCCGTGCTGAAGGCGGCATAGGCCCGCTTGGCGGACTCGACATTCTGCTCACCAGCCATGCTTCACCCCTTGTGTTGGTTGCGCCTGGGCGGACCCTACACCCGTCGCGCGGGCGGGTCTAGACCTCCTGGACCTGAAACAGGCTCGTGGTCCCGGGCTTCCCGCTCGGCAGGCCGGCGGTGATCCCGACTCGGTCACCGCGCTTGACCCAGCCGAGCTCGACTACGCGGCGGGCAGCGTCGGCGATCAGCTCCTCGGTGACCTCGTGACGCCGCATCGACGCCGCCTGCACGCCCCACATGAAGTTGCAGCGGCGGACCGTCTCGCGGCCGGGCGACAGGCAGTAGATCGGCACGTGGGGACGATGGGCCGAGATCAGCCGGGCTGAGCGCCCGGACAGGGTGGGCACGACGAGCGCGGCCAGGCCCAGGTCGCGGGCCGCCGCGCAGGCGCCGTAGGCGATCGTGTAGGCCGGATCACGCGAGTCGCGGCGGACCCGGTCCTCGTTCCAGGTCTTGTAGGGCAGCTCGCGCTCGGTGCGCTCCGCGACCGCGGCCATCATCTCCACCGCCTCGACCGGATACGAGCCGATCGCCGTTTCCTGCGAGAGCATCACGGCGTCGGTCCCGTCCAGAATCGCGTTGGCGACATCGGCGACCTCGGCTCGGGTGGGCCGCGGCGAGGAGACCATCGAGTCGAGCATCTGGGTGGCGGTGATCGAGGGGCGGGCGAGGCGGCCGGCGATCCGCAGGAGCTTCTTCTGGACCATCGGCACGTCCTCGATCGGCAGCTCGATTCCGAGGTCCCCCCGGGCGACCATGACCGTGTCGGCCGCGCGGATGATCTCCTCGGCCTCCTCGACGGCCTGGGGCTTTTCGATCTTGGCCACCAGCGGCAGGCGGGTGTGGCGGCGGACCGACTCGACGTCCTGCGCGGTGCGGACGAAGGACAGCGCGACGACGTCGACACCGATCGACTCGCCGAAGCGCAGCATGTCGAGGTCCTCCTCGGGTACCGCGGCGAGACCGCGCGTGGAGCCGGGGATGTTGAGGCCCTGGCGCGAGGCGACCGTACCGCCGATCTCGACCACCGTCTCGACCTCGGCCGAGCGGACCTGCTTGACGCGCAGGCGGATCGCCCCGTCGGCCAGGTAGATGACGTCCTCGGGGTCGACCGCGTCGGCCAGTCCGGGCCAGCTGACCGACATGCGCTCGCCGCTTCCGGCTTCGGTCGAGCCACAGATCAGGACGAGCCGCTCCCCGGGCTTGACCTCGGCCAGGTCGTCTCTCATGGTGCCGACCCGGAGCTTGGGTCCGGGCAGGTCCTGGAGGATCGCCACCGGGCGTCCGACCCGGGCCGCTGCGGCGCGCACCCGTTCGGCGTTCTCGGCATGGAGCTCGCGGTCCCCGTGGGAAAAGTTCAGGCGCGCGACGTCGAGTCCGGCCTGCACCATCCGCACCAGCGTCTCGGGATCGCGCGAGGCCGGTCCGATCGTGGCGACGATCTTCGTGCGGCGCATTCAGGGCAAGCTACTGAAACTCCGGCCAGGCTCGTCCCGCGACGGGCCGCTCAGGACAGGACAACGCCGTCCTGGACCACCGGGGCACCGTCGGCGCTCAGCCGCCCGCCACCCCTCAGGTCGCAGACCAGGTCCCAGTGCAGCGCCGATTGGTTGGTCGCACCGGTCTCCGGATACGAGCGCCCCAGGGCCAGGTGTACGGTGCCGGCGATCTTCTCGTCCAGGAGAACGTGACCGGTGGCCCGATCGATGCCCGTGTTGGTACCGATCCCCAGTTCACCGAGGAAGCGTGCGCCGGTGTCGGTGGCCAGCGCTGCGGTCAGATACTCGGCGCCCTGGTCGGCGTGAGCATTTATCACCTCGCCGTCGCGGAACTCGAGCGCCACCCCGGTGACCGAGACGCCCCGCGGGCCCGTGGGAACGGTGAAGCGGATGCGGCCGTTGGCCGAGGTCTCCAGCGGCCCGGTGAAGACCTCGCCGCTGGGCATGTTGCGGCGTCCGTCGGAGTTGATCCAGCGGCGCCCGGTCACCTCGAGCTCGAGATCGGTCCCGTCGGCCTCGATGCGGATCGTCTGGGCCGAGGCCAGTCGCTCCACCAGCCCGGCCTGCATCGCGCTCAGCTCGCGCCAAGCGGCGATCGGGTCCGGACGATCGAGGAACAGGGCACGAGCGACAAAGGCGGTGTAGTCGTGCTCGCTCATCCCGGCCCGCTGGGCCAGGGCCGGCGTCGGGATCAGCGTGCCGCACCAGCGCTTGGCCCGCAGCCGTTTCATCACCTCAGCGCGCGCGGTGGCGTGGCGGGCGATCCGGGCGGGATCGACGCCAGACAGCTCGTTGGTGTTGGCGGGCGCGTCGAGCCGGACCAAGGCATCCACTCCCTCCATCAGCGCCAGCTCTGAGGGGGGCGACATCTCCAGGTGACGCTCCCGGGCATGCCGGTAGAACTGGCCGGCCAGCTCAGGCGGAGTCAGCCACAAGAACGGCCACGCGTCGCGGTCGAGGATCGCCGCGTGCAGGGCCAGGGCGTAGCGCTCTCCCAGCGTGGAGCTGACCACCAGCACACGGCCGCCCGGCGCCACCTCCAGGCACCAATCGCAGAGCAGGGCGGCGAAGCGATCCGGATCGACGCTCACGGCGCCGGCAGCTCGGGGAAGTTCTCCTCGACGTGCCGGCGCAGGGCTTCGCGGACGAAGTCGCGCTCAGCCCCTGAAGCCATCCGGTAGCGGCGCAGCAGCTCGCGGGAAGCGCTGGTCTTCACTCCGGCCACCGTCCAACTGACCGCGAGGCGCTCGAACAGCAGCTCGGTGGCGCGCTGGCGCGCGTCTTCGCGATTGAGCCCCCCGCCCAGCGTCTCTGAGTAGTCGCGGCGCGACCCCGGGGTGAGCGAGCCGCGCAGGACCAGCGTCCCGGCCTCGGGATCGCCGTACTCACTGACCGGGGCCGCGAGCTTGGCGCGTTGGCGGTTGCGGCGGCCCACTACTGGTTGCTGACCACTGCTAGAGGGAGGCCGCGGCGGCCACGCGCAGCTGCGCCTTGACGTCCCCGGACACGGGGTCGGCGTGTCCGGCCCAGGCGACCCGAGGCTCGAGCTCGAAGTCGGGGAAGGTCTCGAAGACCGAGCCGAAGTATTCGCGAACGCCCCCGGGCGCGACCAGATCCTGGGCGCCGACGAGCCGGTCGATGGCCCCGGGCGCCCAGCCGGCTAGGGCGGCGTCGAGGTCGTGCGCCAAGAGGGCGGCGAAGTAGCGCCGGGCGATTTCGGCCGGGCTGGCCATGAGCCGGCCGCAGTCTACGAGGAATATGGTGTCGGCCGATGGTCACCCACCGTGAGCTCGGTCGCGGCGAGCGCATTCTGCCCGGCCTCTGGCGCCTGCGCCTGCCGTTGCCCTGGCCCGGCGTTCCGCACGGCAACGCGTGGGCGATCGCGGCCGGCGCGGGCGTGGTCCTGATCGACACCGGTATGCACGAGCCCGGCTCGCTGGCCCAGCTCGAGCGGGCCATGGACCAGGTCAACCTCCGGCTCGAGCATGTCCAGTTGCTCGCCTGCACCCACGCGCACTCAGACCACTGGGGCCAGGCGGCACCGATCCGCGATCGCGCCGGCTGCGAGTTCTGGATGCATCCCCGCCACCAGCCCGCCGGCGACGCCGAGTCCGATCGCGCCCGGGCGCTCGCCCGGCGTCTCGAGGTCGCCCGCCAGTGCGGCGTTTCCGAGGGCACCCTCGACGCCTATGCCGAGCAGATCAAGGACCTGCCGTCGGGCATCGCGCAGGCGATCGAGCCCGATCGCGACCTGGTCGCAGGGGTCGAGCTCGAGACCGACCTCGGTGTCTGGACGGTGCACGAGACCCCCGGTCACGCCCCCTCCCACGTCTGCCTGTATCAGGCCCAGCGCCGCCTGCTGATCTCCGGCGATCACCTCCTGGGCCGCATCTCGCTGTTCTTCGAGCACGGCAACACCCCCGATCCCGTGGCCGAGTTCCTGGACTCGCTGGACCTAGTGCAAGGGTTGGGCGCGCGGCTGGCCCTCTCGGGGCACGGCAAGCCGTTTCTCGACGTGCCCGGCCACATCGACGCCAACCGCAAACTGGTCGCGCAGCGCCTGGCCGCGACGGCGGCGGCGCTCGGCGGCAGTCCCCGGACGGCGGTCGAGATCGCCCCCACGGTGTTCGGTGAGCCGCTCGGCTTTCACAACGGCAACTGGCTGCTCAGCCAGACCCTGTGCTATCTCGAGCACCTCGAGCACGCCGGGCGGGCACGCCGAGACCAGGCTGGCGACGCAGAGCGCTGGACCGCCCCGGCGTAGCCACGGCTGGACCGCCCCTACGTAGCCGCCCGCCCAACCTTGACATATGTCTGTCAAGGTTGTGATACGGTTTCGGCCCATGCGGATCGACGAGATCATCGCCGCGGCGCAGGAGCCAATCTTCTCGTTTGAGTTCTTCCCGCCCAAGACCGACGCCGGCGAGCGCGTGCTCGGCCTGGCCCTCGAGTCCCTGCGCCAGCTCGGCCCCGACTTCGTGTCGGTGACCTACGGCGCCGGCGGCAGCTCGCGAGGCCGCACGCTGGAGTTGACCAAGTGGATCAAGCAGGAGCTCGGGATCGAGGCCATGGCCCACCTAAGTTGCGTGGGCGCTACGCGCGAGGAGCTCGAGACGATCCTCGATGACATGCGCGACGGTGGAATCGAGAACATCCTCGCGCTGCGCGGCGACCCGCCGCGCGGACAGACCGACTGGAAGCCCCACCCCGGTGGCCTCAGCTACTCGACCGAGCTGGCCGGGCTGATCCAGGACGGCTACGGCGCCTGCATCGGAGGAGCCTGCTTCCCCGAAGTGCATCCCGAAGCGCCTGACATCACCCACGACCTGCGCTTCCTCAAGGAGAAGATCGACAGCGGCGTGTCGTTTTTGATCACGCAGCTGTTCTTCGACAACGAGCTCTACTTCCGCTTCGTCGACGAAGCCCGCGCCGCCGGGATCGAGGTCCCGATCCTCCCCGGCATCATGCCGATCACTGATCTGAACCAGATCAAGACGATCACGGGGATGTGCGGCGCCACGATTCCGACCGCCCTGCGCGAGGCGCTGGACTGGCGCTCGCATGACCCCGAGGCCGTGCTTCAGCTCGGCGTTTCCTACGCCACCCTGCAGTGCGCCGAGCTGCTGGCCCGCGGTGCCCCGGGCGTCCACTTCTACACGCTGAACCGCTCGCCGGCGACCCGGGCGATCCTCTCGGCGTTGAGGCTGCTGCGGCCCTGGGTGCGACGCGAAGTCGTCAATCTGGAGGCGTGATCTCGAGGGCGTGGGCGACCGCCGGCCGGCCGTCCACCTCGTAGCGAACATCGACGTCGTCGTTTCGCTGGTAGGTGCCAATCCCCCAGAAGCCCAGCAGCCAGGCCCGCGGGCCGAGCTTCTGGCGCACCAGCTCGCGTTCAAAGAGCAGCACACCGTCGGCGATCCGGTAGTCGCGGCCAAGCTCCTGCGCCACGCCGTTGACGTAGACCTCAAAGGGGGTCCTCACCCCGGGAGGCAGGGTCACGCGCCAGGTCCGGTTCATGCGCGGCGGCCCCCGTTCATGGGCCGTCCTCCAGGTCGGCGGGGAGCAAGGACAGGACGGTCAGGTCGACGCGCCGGCCGCGCTCACGGACGTAGGCGCGCAGGACGCCTTCGTTGGTCAGGCCGGCGCGGCAGGCGGCCGCGATCATCGCGTGATTGTCGGGCTCGGTGAGGAGCTCGAGCCGGGCCAGGCCGCAGGCCTGAAACAGCCACCCCCCGGCCAGCGGAAGCGCGGCCCCGGCCAGACCGCGGCCTCGGTGCTCGGGCGCGACCCAGACGCCAGCCTCGGCCCGCAGGTGATCCCAGTCGACCCGGTGCACGTCGAGCTGTCCGCGACACACGTCGGATCCGGGCTCGAGGATCGTGAAGCGGACCGCGTTCCCCGCCGCCCGCTCGTCGGCCTCGTACTCGCTGCGGCGCCCGAGCTCGGCCCCGCTCGGGGGACGTTCCAGGCCCAGGCGGACATAGAGCAGGGGGTCGTCCTGATGGGCGATCAGGGTCTCAGGAATGTCGCGCTCGGCCGCGAAGCGGAGCTCGACATGGGTGCAGCGCAGCGGCGAAACCAGGTCCGGGAACGACGGCATGTCGGGACCTGACCGTACCCTGTCGCGACGTGGAGGAGATCGCTTATCGGATCCGGCGCTCAGAGCGCGCCCGTCGCGTCCGCGTGACCGTGGACGCCGGACGCGGGGTCGAGGTCGTCCTGCCCCGCCGCGCCGCCGAGCGCGACGCGGCGGCCGCCGTGCGCGAGCTGCGGCCCTGGATCGAGCGGCGGGTGGGCGAGCTGCAGCGCGCGCAGGAGACCGTCGCGGCGCGGGGGGAATGCCTGCCCTACCTGGGCTCGTGGTTGCGGGTGCGCCCCGAACCCGGCCGCACTCGCGTGCACCGCCGCCGGGACGAGCTCCTGTCCCCGGCGGGCGCCGAGCGCACCCCGGCCCTGGAGCGCTGGTATCGCCGCGCGGCCCGGGACGAGATCGGCTCCCGCCTGGAGGTGGCCTGTGCGCGGGCCGGGACCCGCTACACGCAGCTCAGCATCCGCGGACAGCGCACGCGCTGGGCCAGCTGCTCGCGGGAGGGAGCGATGAGCTTCAACTGGCGGCTGCTGCTCGCCCCCGAGCCGGTGCTCGATTACGTGGTCTGGCACGAGGTCTGCCACCTCGAGGTGATGGACCATTCCCCCCGCTTCTGGGCCCTGCTGGCGCGGCACTGGCCCGACTACCGCGAACACTCGGCGTGGCTGCGCCGCCACGGGGCGACGCTGGTCCTCGACTGATCAAGCTTCGAGCACCCGGCGCAGAGCCGCGTAAGGTGACTCACCGGTGTGCACCTGGATCGGCTCGCGGCGAAGCCGGCCGCGGTAGGCCTCGGCCGATCCGTCGCCGTGGAGGTCCACGCCGGCGCGCACACTGGCGACCAGGCGCTGGGGACCGGAGAGCTCGAGCCGTGCGAACACCTGCTCGGCCGGGTCAAAGCGCTTGAGGCCCGCATTCAGCGGCGGCCGGGGCGCGGACTTAGCGAGCTCACGGGCGTCGGCCTCGAGCGCAGTCAGCGCGGCGCCAAGATCTCCGTGGGCGCTCTTGGCTACGCGCGGGCCGGAGCGGACGGTCAGCTTCCACGGCACGCCGGAATCATGTCACGGCCTTCAGGCGGCGGCGCCCAGACGTTCGCTCAGGGTCTCGCGCGCGGTCAGGCCCATTTCCATCTCGGTCACCGTGCCGCGTACCTGGGTCTGCACATCGCCGACGGCGAGCCGCTCGAGCAGGTGCCGGATGCCGGCGTTGTCAGACAGCATCACCGCGCGGAAGCGGGCGATCCCGCGCGCCCGGGCCGCCGCGGCCAGGCGGTCCATCAGCCCGGAGGCGAGGCCCTGGCGCTGGTAGGCGTCACCGACCACGATCGCGAACTCGGCCGTGCCCGGGCGCTCGGGAAGGGCGATGAAACGGGCCACGGCGATGATCTCGCCGGCACGCCCATCGACCGCGGTGGTGGCCACGAGCGCATAGTGCCGGCAGCCGTCCACGTCGGCCAGGTAGCGCGCGTCGGACTCGCTCAGGTTCGGTTTGGCGCCCAGAAAGCGCCGGTAGCGCGACTCGGGCGAGAGCCGGGCATGGGAGGCCCGCAGGCGCTGGCCATCGTCGGCACGGATTTCCCGGATCTCGACCGGGGTTCCGTCGTGTAGGCGATAGAGGTCCACGAACAGCACGCTAGACGCGAACCTATGTTCGTACTGTGCCAGTGGTCACTCGGGTGCGCAGCCCGATTTCCGGGCTTTCGGAGGGCTGCGGCAGTTAGTTAGCCGCGCTGTTCGATCGGCACGTAGTCGAGCGTGCGCTCGCCCGTGTAGATCTGGCGCGGCCGCGCGATCTTCTGCTCGGAGTCCTCGATCATCTCCAGCCACTGGGCGATCCAGCCGCTGGTGCGGCCGATCGCGAACAGGACCGGGAACATCTCCACCGGCATCCCCAGGGCCTCATAGATCATGCCTGAGTAGAAGTCCACGTTGGGATAGAGCTTGCGCGAGATGAAGTAGTCGTCTTCGAGCGCGATCTTCTCGAGCTCGGTGGCGATCTCCAGGAGCGGGTTCTTGCCCGTGACCTCGAACACGTCATCGACCGCCTTCTTGATGATCTTGGCCCGAGGGTCGAAGTTCTTGTAGACGCGGTGACCGAAGCCCATCAGCTTCTCGTCGCCGTTCTTGACCCCCTCGATGAAGCCCGGGACGTTCTCCTTGGTCTCGATCCGGGTGAGCATCTTGAGCACCGCCTCGTTGGCGCCGCCGTGCAGGGGACCGTAGAGCGCGGCCACGCCGGCGGCCATCGCCGAGTAGGGGTCGACCTGGGAGGAGCCGACGCTGCGGACCGCGCTGGTGGAGCAGTTCTGCTCGTGGTCGGCGTGGAGGATGAAGAGAACGTCGAGCGCACGCTCGAGCCGCGGGTCGGGCTCGTACTTGAGCTCGGCCACCTTGTAGATCATCGAGAGGAAATTGCCCGGGTAACTGAGATCGTTGTCCGGGTAGACATAGGGCATGCCGCGGTTGTGGCGGTAGGAGAAGGCCGCCAGCGTCGGCATCTTGGCCAGCAGGCGGATGATCTGGATGTAGCGGGTCTCGACATCCTTGATCGCCGCCGCCTCGGGATAGAAGGTCGAGAGCGCGCTGACCGAAGCCAGGAGCATCCCCATCGGGTGGGCGTCGTAGCGGAAGCCCTGCATGAACTCCTTGACGTTCTCGTGCACGAAGGTGTGGATCGTGATCTCCTGATCCCAGTCCCCGAGCTGCTTAGAGGTCGGCAGCTCGCCGTGGATGAGCAGGTAGGCGACCTCCAGATAGGTGGACTTCTCGGCCAGTTGCTCGATCGGGTAGCCGCGGTACTCGAGGATGCCCTTCTCGCCGTCGATGAAGGTGATCGCCGACCGGCATGACGCCGTGGCCATGAAGGCCGGGTCATAGGTCATGAGCCCGAAATCGTCCTCGTCGGTCTTGATCTTGCGCAGCTCGGTGGCGCGGATCGTGCCGTCCTCGATCGGGATCTCGTACTGCTGACCGGTCCGGTTGTCGGTTACCGACAGGGAAGCGCCGGACGTCGCTACGCCCCCGTCGTCCGCTGGTGGCCGAGTCTCGGTAGTCATGGCGCTCCTGTCCCCGGGGGGTTCCGGGCCCGGCGCCCGGCATGGCGGGCGGGCGGGCCGCATCTAAGTCTCGTTGCCGGACTCTAGTCGGTCTCCTCGGGCAGCTGCGCCTGACCCGACGACGCTCACCGCCGGTCTACGGATCGGTGAGGACGGCGCTGGCTATCGCGATCACGATCAGTACGAAGCTGAACCCGATCACCCCCCGCTGGCCGCGCTGACCGAAGGGAAACTCCGGCTGGGTGAGGCCCAGGCCGGCCAGGACCACGGCCCACACGGCGAGTAGTCCGCCGGCGATGAAAAACGGGGTCTTGGACGGCTCGGCGGTGGCGATCAGCGTGGCCAGCACGGCGCGAGCCTATCCGATCCGCTCGGATTCTGAACCCACGCGCCCCGGTTCTGGGCCCGCCCGCCCGGACCGGTATCGGCTGGCCGTGGCCGCGCGCTGGCCCTGATAATGGCTGCCCAGCTCGGGGCTTCCGTACGGCCGCAGCGCGGGGCGGTCGAGGGTCATGAACGAGAGCTGAGCGATCTCCAGCCCGGGGTAGAGCTTGATCGGGATCCGAGTCAGGTTGTTGAGCTCGAGGGTGAGGGTGCCCTTCCAGCCGGGATCGCAGAAGCCCGCGGTGGCGTGGACGATCAGGCCGAGGCGGCCGAGGCTGGATTTTCCTTCGATCCGGGCCACGATGTCGTCGGGCAACTCGACCCATTCCAGCGTCCGTCCCAGGCAGAACTCTCCGGGGTGGATCACGAACGACTCGCCCTCGGGGACGATCACCTCCTCGGTCAGGTTGTCGGGCGGCTGACGGAGGTCGATCGCCGACGCGCGATGGTTGTGAAAGACCCGAAACGAGTCACCCAAGCGCAGGTCGACACTGGCCGGCTGAACCAGGGTCGGGTCCCAGGGCTCGATCTTGATCCGGCCTTCGCTGACCAGCTCGACGATCGTCCCGTCGGAGAGCACGGATGCGCGCGGGCTGTTCATGGTTCGCAAGTCTGCCAGCGACCGCGGAGGTCAGGCGCCCCCCGACTCGGGACGCCCGCCCCGCGGACCCTAATGACCGAGGCTGCGGGCGCGAGCGCGGGTGGTGCGGACGCGAGCGGGGGGCTGGGGCGCCGGTTCGCCGTGGGGTCCGCGGCGCGGGTGGCGCGGGAACGGCCGGCGGGGATGCGGGGGACGGCGCTTGATGCCGCCGTCGTCGTCAGACGGCGCCGCCTCGTCGGGGGTCTGCTTGATCGCCCACCAGACGAGGTAGATCAGCGCCGCAAGCGGCAACTTGAGCGCCAACATCAGCCACAAAAATCCCCACGTCACGTACCGTCGATCCTACCCGGACCGCAGCCGCTTGTCACACCATGGCGCCGAGGCCGGCCCAGGGACCGCGACGAGGTCTCCCGATATCCAGATCGGAAACGCGTCGCGGGCGTTGTCGGAGGTGCAGACCAGGAAGTAGCGCCAGAGGCCACGATGGGTGGCGATCACGCTCGGATCCGGACCCGAGAAAGGGCGGCCCGTGAGCCCGTCGCGCCGGGGATTGTGGATGACCAGCGGCGTCGCGGCCACGGCCGAACCGGCCACGCAGACGCAGCCGGCGAGGCCGGCGACCACGCGCAGCAGCTTGCCCCTCATAGCGCTCCAACATAGGGGCTATCGCAAGCGGTCGCCGGTCGGATCAAAGAGTGGCTCCTGCGCCACCTCGCCGGGGATCCAGCGGCCGAAAATGTCGACCTCCACCGCATCGCCGACCTCCACGGCGCGCGGCAGGTAGGCGTAGGCGATCGACCGCTTGACCGCGTAGCCGTAGCCGCCACTGGTTACCCGGCCGCGAATGTCGTCGCCGACCCGCACGGGCTCGTTTCCGAGCACGACCGAGCGCGGATCCTCGAGCACCAGGCAGCGCAGCCGGCGCTCAGAGCTCGGCTCGAGGGCGTCGGAGCCGATGAACTCCTTGTCGTCGCGGACACAGAACCCCAGTCCGGCCTCGAGCGGTGACTCGTCGGGCGTGATGTCGGCGGCCCACACCCGGTAGCCCTTCTCCAAGCGCAGCGCGTCGATCGCCCGGTACCCCGCCGCGGTCAGGCCGTGCGGCCGACCGGCCTCCCACAGCGTCCGCCAGAGTCCGGCGCCGTACTCGGCCGGACAGTAGAGCTCCCAGCCGCTCTCGCCCACGAAGGTGACCCGCAGCGCCCGGACCGGAACGTCACCCACGGCGAGTTCGCGCATGGACAGGAACGGGAAGTCCAGCGGATCGGGCGTCAACGGCGCCAGGATGTCGCGCGCCCGGGGTCCCCAGAGCGCGAAGCAGGCCCAACGCGAGGTCACGTCGGCCACGGCCGCGGAGCCGTCGTCGGGGAGGTGGCGGCGAATCCAGGCCGCGTCGTGGGAGCCGAAGGCGGTCCCGGTGACGATCGAGAACAGTTCCTCACCCACGCGTGTGACCGTGAAGTCGCACTCGATCCCGCCGCGGTGATTGAGCATCTGGGTGTAGGTGATGCGGCCGACGTCGCGGGCGACGCGGTTGTCGCACAGCCGCTCCAGCAGCGCGGCGGCCCCGGGCCCTGAGACCTCGAGCTTGGCGAACGAGGACTCGTCGAACAGCCCGGCGCGCTCGCGGGTGGCCAGCGCCTCGGCCCCGATCGCCGGGGACCAGTGCCGGCCGGCCCAGCCGCGGGGCCGTAGGCCCTCGTCGCCGGCCGCTTCGTTTGACTCGTACCAGTTCACGCGCTCCCACCCGGACTTCTCGCCGAACACGGCCCCGTGCTCACGGTGCCACGGATAGGCACTCGAGGTGCGCAGCGGCCGGCCCGCCGAGCGCTCGTGCCCGGGGTAGCGGATGTCGTAGTAGGTCTCATAGACCTCGCGCGCGCGGGCGAGGGAGTAGCGGTGCGAGCGATACTGCGGCCCGAAGCGGCGGATGTCCATCGCCCAGACATCCACGGGCGGCTCGCCGGCCAGGATCCAGTCCGCCATCACCGAGCCGATGCCCCCGGCCCCGGCCAGCCCGTGGGCGCAGAAGCCGGCGGCGACGAAGAACCCCCGCACCTCGGTCTCGCCCAGGCAGAACTCGTTGTCGGGCGTGAACGCCTCGGGGCCGTTGATCAGCCGGGTGACCTTGACCTCCTCCATGGCCGGCACTCGCCGCGCCGAGTTGGTGGCGATCTCCTCGAAGCGCGGCCAGTCCTCCTCGAGCAGGCGGCCGTTGAAATCCGCAGGAATTCGATCGACTTGGTGCTCGTCCAACGACCAGGGCGCGCTGGCCCGCTCATAGCCGCCCATGACCAGTCCGGCTCCCTCCTCGCGGAAATAGATGAGCAGGTCGGGGTCGCGCAGGGTCGGCAGATGCTCGCCCGCGATGCGCTCTCGGAACGGCTGGGTGACCAGGTACTCGTGCGCAAAAGGGATGACCGGGATCCTCACTCCGGCCATCCGCCCCAGCTCGGCGGCGAACATGCCGCCGGCGTTGACCACGACTTCGGCCTCGATCTCGCCCCACTGCGTGCGCACGCCGGAAACTCGCCCGCGGTCAACCACGATCTCCTCGACCCTGGTGTGGGTGAAGACCTGGTGTCCGCCTGCGCGCGCGCCTTCGATCAGCGCGTAGGTGAGCAGCGCAGGGTCGAGGTAACCGTCGGTGGGCAGATAGGAAGCGCAGCGCACCCCGTCGGTGACCATGAGCGGAAACAGGGCCTGGGCCTCGCGGGCCGAGAGCAGCTCGAGCGGCAGCCCGAAGGTCTTGGCCCAGGCGACCTGGCGCATGACCTCCTGCTCGCGCTCGGGCGTGCCGGCCAAGCGCAGGCCGCCGCACTGCACCCAGCCGCAGTCGAGCTGGCGGTAGAGCTCGACCGAGTCCATCATCATTCGCGTCAGCGAGACGCTGCCCCGCAGCTGGCCGACCAGCCCGGCGGAGTGAAAGGTGGAGCCGCTGGTGAGCTCGTGGCGATCCAGCACGACGACGTCGCGCTCGCCGCGCTGGGCGAGGTGGTAGGCGATCGCGGCGCCTCCGACGCCACCGCCGACGATGACCACGCGGGCGCGGGCCGGGAGCTCGCGGGGCCGGACCATCAGGGGGCGACCCCGCGGCCCGGGACCGGAGGCGCGGCGGACGCGACCCCGAGCCAGTGGTCGAGACCCGGGCCGGAGGCGGCGGCCTCGAGCCGAGCGAAGTGCCGGCGGCCGTATCCCGCGAAGTCGAAGTCGAGTTCGGAGATGACGCCCTGAACGACGCCCCACGCGGCCTCCCGGACATCGGACATGATCCGCATCAGAGCCAGCGCGGCCCGGCGTCCGGCCCTCGGCGCCTCGCCGTAGTAGGCCTCGAGCAGGCGGTCCTCGGCCGCGGCGTCGAAGTCATTGTTGACGGCCAGATTCCCGAGGTCAAAGAGCCGATGGCCGGTGGCGGCGTATTCCCAATCGACGAAGATCGGCGTGGCCGGCTCCGTGCGTGAAGCCAGGAGGTTGGCCCCGAGCAGGTCGTTGTGGCAGGGAACGGGGTCGGTCAGCGGCAGCGTGTCGGCGATCCGGGCGGCCAGGGCCTGCGCGGGACCGTAGCTGTCCGGTAGCGAGCCACCTCGCTCGCCGACGATCCGCGCGTAATCGGCGAGCAGCTCGGGGACCCAGAACCGCGTCGGCAGGGACAGGTTCGAGTCGTGAAAGGTGCGCAGGGCACGCGCCGCCGACGCGGGGCTCGCGCGCAGCTGATCGGCATCAATCGGCTCGCCGTCGATGAACTCGGTGACCAGGTACCCGTCTCCGGCCGCCAGGAGGGCGGGAGCGATGCCCAGGCGGGCCGCCTCCGCGCTGGCCAGCCGTTCGGCCTCGCGGTCGATCCCGAGCAGTCCGGTGCTGGCGCCGGGCAGGCGCAGGACACATTCCCGCGTCCCGAAGCGCAGCCGGAAGTTACGGTTGGTGATCCCGCCGGGCAGCGGTTGGGGCGGACCGGCGGCGCTACCGAGCTGCGCCTCGAGCTCGGCCACGATCTCCCCGGGTTCGGTCATCGCCGGGAAACCTAGCGGTTAAGGCTCAGTTCCTATACCTTCCGCCGGTGCGGCCAATGCGGAGCGCCCGGCCATGAATCTCGATGAGTTGCGGGCCAAAGTCGACGGGGAGGAAATTGACACCGTCCTGCTCGCCCTGACCGACATGCAGGGGCGCCTCCAGGGCAAGCGGCTGACCGCCCGCCACTTCCTGTCCGAGGTCGCCGAACAGGGGGCCGAGGGCTGCAACTACCTGCTCGCGGTCGACGTCGAGATGAACCCCGTCGAGGGGTATGAGATGGCCTCGTGGGCGCGCGGCTACGGCGACTTCTCCCTGCAGCCCGATCTGGCCACGCTGCGCCGGGTGCCCTGGCTGCCGGGGACGGCGCTGGTGCTCTGCGATCTGGCCTGGTCAGACGGCGGGCCGGTCGTGGCTTCGCCGCGGCAGATCCTGCGCCGCCAGCTCGAACGGCTGGCCGAGCGCGGCTGGGGCACCAACGCCGCCACCGAGCTCGAGCTGCTGGTGTTCCGCGACAGCTATGAGTCGGCCTGGCGCAAGGGCTACCGCGACCTCGAACCGGCCAACCTCTACAACGTCGATTATTCGCTGCTGGGCACGGCCCGGATCGAGCCCCTGATCCGGCGCATCCGCAACTCGATGGAGCACGCCGGGCTCGAGGTCGAGAACTCCAAGGGCGAGTGCAACCTCGGACAACACGAGATCAACTTCCGCTACGCCGACGCCCTGCGCACCGCCGACGATCATTCGATCTACAAGAACGGCGCCAAGGAGATCGCCGCGCAGGAGGACATGGCGATCAGCTTCATGGCTAAGTTCAACGAGCGCGAGGGCAGCTCGTGCCACATCCACTTCTCGCTCTCCGATGACGACGGCATGGTCTTCGCCCGTGACTCGAAGGTGTTTGAAGCCTTTCTGGCCGGTCAGCTCGCCTGTGCGCGGGAACTGACCCTGTTCTCGGCCCCCAACATCAACTCCTACAAGCGCTTTGTCACGGGCTCGTTCGCCCCCACCGCGGTCGCGTGGGCGACCGATAACCGCACCTGCGCACTGCGCGTGGTCGGCCACGGCGCCGGGCTGCGGTTCGAGAACCGGGCCGGCGGCGCCGATCTCAACCCCTACCTGGCCCTGAGCGCGATCATTGCTGCCGGGCTGCACGGGGTCGACGAGGGGCTCGAGCTCGAGCCGGCCTACGCGGGCAACGCCTACCTGGCGCAGGACAAGCCGCGCTTGCCGAGCACGCTGCGCGACGCCCGGGATCTATTTCACTCAAGCGACGTGGCCCGCGCCGCGTTCGGCGATGAGGTCGTGACGCACTACCTGCACGCCGCCGACATCGAGCTGGCCGCGTTCGAGTCCGCGGTCACCGACTGGGAGCACGTCCGGGGTTTCGAGCGGCTGTAGGCAGCGATGGCGATCACCACCGACGTCCGCGCGTCTCTAGCCGCCGCCAGTGCACTGGACACGATCTTCGCCCCGGTCCGTTCCCAGACCGCCTTCGAGGAGGCCGTCGACCGTCTCGGCACGGCGATTGGACTCGGCCTGCTGCCCCCGGGCACGAGGCTGCCGGCCGAGCGCGAGCTCGCCGACCGGCTGGGCATCGCCCGCTCGACGCTGCGCCAGGCGCTGGTCGCCCTGGGTCAGAGCGGTCACCTGCACGCGCTGCGCGGTCGGGGCGGCGGGACCTTCGTCGCCGACCCGCTCCCGCCCACGCCGCCTCCCTCGGCGGAGCTGATCGCCCACTGGCGCGGGCTGTGCGACGAGCGCCTGGCGGTCGAGACGGGGATCGCGGTGCTGGCCGCCGAGCGGGCGCGGCCCGAGCGACTCGACGTCCTCGACCAGCTCGCGGTGGCCATCGACGGAATGCTCGAAGATTTCGCCGCCTACCGCCAGGCCGACATCCGCCTGCACGTCGGGCTCGCCGAAGCCACCGACTGTCCGCGTCTGGTCACCACGATGACCGAAGTCCAAGGGGCGATGAGCGGGCTGATCTCGCTGATCGCCCACCCGCCCCAGGTTCTTCATTCCTCCAACCTCCAGCACCGCCGCCTGCTGACGGCCGTGCGGCGCCGAGACGTAGCCGGAGCGGCGCGCGAGATGGCCGAGCACGTGCGGGGAACCGAGCACGTCCTGGCCGGCCTGCTGCCCACCCTGCAACCGAAGCGGGCGCCCTGAGGCTCGAGCTCGGGCCGGCCCGCGAGACTTCGGCCCGCGGCCCTTGACTTCATGCCCGCCGCATCGTACGTTGCCGCGATTGAAGGACGGACCTGCAGACCTTTACCGAGGGGACCGTATGAGCACTGGCACTGAGTCACTGTCCGCCGACGAGCAACGCCTGGCCGAGCTCGGCTACAAGCAGGAGCTGAGGCGGGGGTGGAGCGGCTTCTCCAACTTCGCGATCTCGTTCTCGATCATCTCCGTGCTGGCCGGCTGCTTCACGAGCTTCGGGCAGGCCTTCAACAATGGCGGACCGGTGGCGATCTCGATCGGCTGGCCGGTGATCAGCATCCTGGTCCTGTGCGTGGCCGTCTCGATGTCCGAGCTCGCCTCGGCCTTCCCGACCGCGGGTGGCATCTATTTCTGGGCCTCGCGCCTGGGCGGGGCCGGCTGGGGCTGGTTCACGGGCTGGTTCAACCTGATCGGGCTGATCGCCGTGGTCGCCTCGGTCGACTACGCGGCGGCCAGCTTCCTGCAGTTCCTGCTCGGCCTCTACAACGTGAACTTCGTCTTCAACTTCGCCTCGGCCAACGTTCACTACGGCGCCCACGTGGTGTTCGCGTTGTTCGCGCTGATCCTCCTCCTGCACGGACTGATCAACGTCTTCTCGGGCCACCTGGTCTCGATCTTCAGCAGCGTCTCGGTGTGGTGGCACGTGATCGGCGTGGCCGTCATCGTCGTCCTCCTGGTCGCCGTCCCGAGCCATCACTCGAGCATCTCCTACGTGTTCACGCATCGCAGCTTCGGCGCCTTCGGCCACGGGATGTACTGGTTCTACGTCCTGCCCCTCGGCTTCCTGCTCACCATGTACACGATCACCGGCTACGACGCCTCCGCCCACGTCTCCGAAGAGACCCATGGCGCGGACGAGTCGGCGCCCAAAGGCGTCTGGCGCTCGGTCTTCTATTCGGCCGTGATCGGCTGGATCGTGCTCCTCGCGCTCACCTTCGCCGTGCAGCAGAAGGACATCTCAAAGATCAGCGTGGCCGGCTTCCCGGCCCTGGCCATCATCACCACCGCGCTGGGCTCCGCGGCGGCCAAGGCCGTGATCCTGATCTCGACGATCGGACAGCTGTTCTGCGGCATGGCCTGCGTGACCAGCGCCTCGCGCATGACCTTCGCCTTCTCGCGTGATGGGGCCATTCCCGGTCATGGACTGTGGCGGCGCCTGGGCTCCAACGGCACGCCGACCTACGCGGTGCTGTTCGTGTGCCTGTTCGCGCTGATCATCACGATTCCGGCCTACTTCCCCAACGCGGCCGGCTTCCCGGTGGCCTTCTTCGCGGTCACCTCGATCGCGGTCATCGGCCTCTACATCGCCTACACGATCCCGGTCTACCTGCGCTGGCGCAAGGGTGACGATTTCCGGCCCGGGCCGTGGACGCTGGGCGCCAAGTACAAGTGGATCAACCCGATCGCCTTCGTCTGGGTGGGGCTGTGCGTGATCATCTTCTCCCTCCCGACCTCGCCCGCCGGCGTGTACTTCAAGTCCGGCTTCAGCTGGGGCTCGGTCAACTACGCTCCGATCGTGACCATCGCAGTGATGCTGGCGGTGACGATCTGGTACCTGGTGTCAGCCAAGCGCACGTTCACCGGCCCGGTGCGGACGATCGAGTTCGCCGACGACGGCATCACGGTGGCCGGCACCGCGCCGGCCACCGCTTCCGACCTGTAGCGGCCGTGGGCAGCACTCTGACCGTGATCGAGCCCGCCACCGAGGCGGTGCTCTCCGAGTTGCCGCGCGCCGGCGCCGCGGATGTCGACCATGCGGTCGCCCGGGCCAAGGCAGCGTTCCCGACCTGGCGGGCGCTCGCCCCCGCCGACCGAGCGCGGCTGCTCCGTCGGGTCGCCGACCGAGTGGCCGAGGCCCGCGAGGAGCTGGCCCAGCTCGAGGCCCGCAACGTCGGCAAGCCGATCGGCGACGCGCGCGGCGAGATGGACATGGTGGCCGAGACGATCGGCTGTTCCGCGGGCGCGCCCGAGCGCCTGCTCGGCGACTCGATCCCAGTCGGCGGAGGTCGGGCATGGACGGTGCGCGAGCCGCTCGGAGTGGTGGGGATGATCGTGCCCTGGGACTTCCCGCTCGTGATCGCCGGCTGGAAGCTCGGGCCGGCGCTGGCGGCCGGCAACACGGTGGTTTTGAAGCCGGCGGAACTGACGCCGCTGAGCGCCCTGCGCTTCGCCGAGCTCGCGCTCGAGGCGGGGCTGCCCGAAGGCGTGGTCAACGTCGTCGCCGGCCCGGGCAGCGAGTGCGGGCGGCGGCTGGTCGAGCACCCGGATGTGGCCAAGATCGCCTTTACCGGCTCGACCTCCGTCGGGCGGTCGATCGCGGCCGGGGCCGCCACCACGATCAAGCGCGTCACGCTCGAGCTGGGCGGCAAGTCCCCCAACATCGTCTTCGCCGACGCCGACCTCGAGGCCGCGGCGGCCAGCGCCCCGGGCGCCATGTTCGGCAACGCGGGCCAGGACTGCTGCGCGCGGTCTCGGATCCTCGTGCAGGCCTCAGTGCTCGACGAGTTCATGGGCCTGCTCGAGGGTGCGGTCACGGGCGTGCGGGTCGGCGACCCGCTGGACGAGGAGACCGAGATGGGGCCGCTGATCTCGGCCGGCCAGCGCGATGCCGTCGCGTCCTTCGTGCCCGAAGGGGCGCCGGTGGCGATCCGGGGGACGGCCCCCGATGGTCCCGGGTTCTGGTTTGCGCCGGTTGTGCTCGGCCCGGTCGAGCCCGAAGCCCGGGCCGCCCGCGAGGAGATCTTCGGCCCGGTGGCGGTGGTGATCCCATTCACAGACGACGAGGAGGCGATCAGATTGGCCAATGACACGATCTACGGTCTCTCGGGCTCGATCTGGACCCGCGACGGTGCGCGCGCGCTGCGGACCGCCCGGGCGCTCGACGTCGGCGTGCTCTCGATCAACTCCAATACCTCGGTCCGCGTGGCCACCCCGTTCGGCGGCTTCAAGCAATCCGGCTACGGCCGCGAGCTCGGTCCTCACGCGCTCGACGCCTACACCGAGGTCAAGTCGATCTTCTTCGCAACCGCATGAGCAGGCTCGAGGGGAAGGTCTGCGTGATCACCGGGGCGGCCGGCGGGATCGGTGGCGCCACCGCCGGCGTGTTCGCGCGCGAGGGAGCGCGGGTGGTCGGCGTCGACGTGCTCGAGCACTCCGTCGGCGAGCTCGCCCTGACCGCCGACCTCACCGACGAGCCCTCGGTCTCCGACCTGTACACGCGCGTGCGCGAGGAGCTGGGCCGGGTCGACGTCCTGTTCAACAACGCGGGCATCTCCCCGACCGCTGACGCCTCGGTGCTCGATACCGACTTCGAGGTCTGGGAGCACGTGCAGGCCACCAACCTGCGCAGCGTCTTTTTGTGCTGCAAGCACGGCATCCCGCACCTCCTGGAAAATATCCCACCCACCCGCGGCTCGGTCATCAACACCGCCTCGTTCGTGGCCGTGCTCGGTTCGGCCACCTCCCAGATCGCCTACACCGCTTCCAAGGGCGGGGTGCTGGCGCTGTCGCGCGAGCTCGGGGTGCAGTTCGCGGCGCGGGGCGTGCGGGTCAACGCGCTGTGCCCGGGGCCGATTGACACGCCGCTTCTGCGCGAGCTCTATGCCGGGGACCCGGTGCAGGCGGCGCGGCGGATGGTCCACGTACCGATGGGACGCTTCGGGCGCGCCGAGGAGATAGCCAACGCGGTCCTGTTCCTGGCCAGCGACGAGTCCAGCTACGTCAACGCCACGAGCTTTCTGGTCGACGGCGGGATCAGCGGCGCGTACACGACGCCGGCCTGAGCGTGAGTCGGACGCGAGGATTTGATGAGGCAGTGCTGCTGCTGATCGCGCCGCTGCTCTTCGTCTGCTATCGCGCCCCGCTGCGCGAGGCCGGGGGAGCGGGCGCCGCCCCCTCCCCCGGCGCAGGTCGCGACCGGGGTTAGCCGGCCGCGCCCTCGACGGCCGGACGCGGGGGCAGCGACGGCTCGACGCGCAACCACCGCGCCGGGCGCTCGGGCAGCCACCAGTTCCAGCGCCCGAACAGCGACACCACCGCCGGGACGAGCAGGGCGCGGATCACGGTCGCTTCGAGCAAAATACCGGCCGCGAGCCCGGTCGCGAAGACCTTGATGTCGGTATTGGGCCCCGAGGCCATCGAGACGAAGGCCAAGAACAGGATCAGTGCGGCACTGGTCACCAGCCGGCCGGTGCGGCCGATCCCCCGGACCACGGCGCCGTCGGTTGAGCCGCTCTCGTCGTACTCCTCACGCATGCGGGCCAGGATGAAGACCTCGTAGTCCATCGAGAGCCCGAACAAGAAGGCGAAGACCATAAGCGGGATCCACGCGCTCACCGAATGCGTAGCCGCGATTCCCCACAGGATGCTCGACCCGTGGCCTTCCTGCCAGACCAGCGTGATCACCCCCCACGCGGCGGCGACGCTGATGACGTTGAGGATGACGGCCTTGAGCGGGAGCAGCAGCGACCGGAAGGCCCGGGCCAGAAGTAGGAAGGTGAGCACCGCGATCAGGGCGATCATCACCGGGAAGCTGCCGTAGATGGCCGAGACGAAGTCCTGGTTCTCGGCGCCGATCCCGCCCACGCGCACATCCGACTCGACGTCGTGAGCCGCGCTGCGCACCTGGTCAAGGGTGTTCAGCCCCGCCGTGGTCGAGGCGTCGGCGACCGTGAAGGCGTCGACGACGGCGGTGGCGCCTAGCTGCCAGGCGCTGCCGGTGGGAGCCACGGCGCCGTGTACGCCACCCACCGCCGACACCGAGCTCACTACGTGAGCCGCGGCACCGGCCGGGGCGAGGATCTCGATCGGGGTCAGCGCGCCGACGCCGACGCCGGAGCGCTCGAGGGCGACCAGCCCGGAATGGGCGTCTCCGTGTTTGGAGAGCGTGTTGATATTGGCCTGTCCGGGTTGCAGCCCCGTGGCGGCGACAGCCAGAGCGGCGAGGATGAGCGCCGCGCCCAAGGCGGCAAACCACCGCCGCCGGACGACGAGGCGCGCCCAGCGCGTCCACGACCGGCTGGCCTGATCGTCAGAGCGGACATGGGGCCAGTCCAGTCGCGGCCCGGCCTTGACCAGGACGATCGGCAGCAGTGTGGTGGCCACGACAACGCTGATCATCGGGATCAGCATCCCGGCATAGCCGATCGAGCGCAGGAACGGCAGCGGCAAGACGATCATGGCCAGCAGGCCGATCGCCACCGTGGTCCCACTGAACACGACCGCCCGGCCGGCGGTCTGCATGGCGCGGACCACGGCCTCATCGCCCTCCAGCCCGTGGGCGCGTTCCTCCCGCCAGCGCACGACGATCAACAGCGAGTAGTCGATCGCGACGCCGAGCCCGATCAGCGCGACCAGGAACTCGACGATCATCGAAACGCTGGTCACCGTGGTCACGCCCCAGAGAACGAGGAAGGTGGCCATGATCGAGACGATGGCCATGAGCAGCGGCACGAAGGCCAACAGCGACGCAAACACGAACCCGAGCACGACGAGCGCGCCGAGGCCGCCGAGCACTGACTCGAGCAGCACCCCAGGGCCACTGCCCCCGCCGGTCTGATTCGAGAGGGCGTCGATCCCGCTGACATGGATCGGCGCCCCGGCCACGGTGATCCCGGCCAGCGCCGCCGTCGCCCGCTTGGCCGCCTTGCTGTTGTTGCCGAAGGCCTCGTTGTCGGGCCGCGGATAGGCCAGCATGAAGGTCGTATGGCCGTCGCCCGAGACGAAGGCGCGACTGCCGGTTGACGCGTAGGAGGCGATCCGCGCACCCGGGAGCGCCGCCTGCAGGCGAGCCGCCACGCGGACCAGGTCGGCGTGGACGCTCGGCGCGCTGACCGGAGTCTGAGCGGGCAGGGTGACCACCGGGACGATCGGGGCCTTGTCACCACCCTGGTGATAGACGTGCTGGATGGCGCGATTGGTCTGAAAGCCCTCGCGGCCCGGGACGCTGAACTCGTTGCTAAACGCGCCGATGGCCTGACTGACCGTGGCGAAGCCGACCACGGTGACCAGGATCCAGAACGCCGCGACTAGGCGTTTGTGGGCCAGAACCCACCGCGTGATGGTCGTCATCATGACTGCCCTTCCCCTGTTCGATTCGGTAAGCCGATGGTTTGTACCACAAACAATTGGCTGTCGCGACTGTGAGTCGATAACATTGTGCAAATGTCCGACTCCGGTCCCGCTGCTGGCGCCCCCGGGCTGCACGCCGCCCTCGTCCGTCACACCGGTTACCTGGTCAGCCGTTGCGGCATGTATGCGGCGCGTCAGTTCGCGCAGCGGCTGGAGTCAATCGACCTCACGCCGCGCCTGTGGGGGGCCCTCAACGTCCTCGACGCCGAGGGGCCGGTCTCCCAGCATGAGCTCGGCCAGGCCATCGGCATGGATCCCAGCTCGATGGTGGGCACGATCGACGAGCTCGAATCCCGCGGTCTGGTCACGCGCCAGAACCACCCGACCGACCGCCGTGCCCATGCCCTGCACGTCACCGCGGCGGGCCGCAAGACCCTGGCTCGCGGGCGCACGCTGGCCGCCGCGGCGCAGAACGATCTCCTCGCCCCACTCAGCCCCGAGGACCGCCGCCAGCTGCACGACCTGCTCCTGCGGATCGCGCAAGCGGCCGGCGGCCGGGCGTCGGACGGGCCGGCGTCGACTGCGCCGCCAGCGTGACCCCGACCCCGAGCAGCGCCCAGGTGACGGGATCCTCGAGGAAGTCGGCGTAGAGCATGGTGTGAAAGATCAGGGCGATGAAGGCGGCCGCGATCGCTGAGCGGACCGGGTCACCGCGGCTGCGCCGCACGACACAGATCAGCGCGCAGATGACGAGCGCCACGTAGACCACCTCGCCGATCAGGCCCTGCTCGGCGGCGACCGTGACTGGGATCGTGTGCGAAGCCGAGAGCGCGGTGGCGGTGCGACGGTTATGGCGCCGGTACTCGGTCGCGAAGGAGGCGGAGCCGTACCCCCACAACGGGCGATCGGCGAACAGCGACGCGCCACCGCTGACCAGTCCGCCGCGGCCGCTGGAGGCGCCGTTGATCCCCTGGTTGAGGCCGAAGGTTCGCGGGGTGGCGGCCACCGCCGCGGCGCCCAGCAGGACCACCACGACCGCGATGACCAGGGCGCGGGACGGCTTCCAGCGCAGCGCCGCGAGCACGGCCAGGCCGATCAGGAGGGCCCCCAGGCTCGAGCGCGACAGGGTCAGCACCAGCCCGGCCCACAGCACCGCGAGCACGACCACGACCGCCAGGTGCTCGCGCTGGGCGCCGCCGTAGATCAACAGCACCGCGATCAGGATCATCGAGAGGGCAAGGAAGCGCCCGAAGATGTCGGGATCGAAGAAGACCGAGTTGACCGTGAAGTACGTGTGCAGATCGTTGGCCACGACCAGCTTGGGGTTGAGGATGATCGTCTTGGTCGCGTACTCGATGAAGCCGATGACGGCAAAGGCGAGGGCCAGGACGACGAGCAGGCACAGGCAGTTGCGGATCATCTCCGGCGTCCAGCGCAGGTCGCGCAGGAGCCGGTAGAGCAGGGCGAAGGGAACGTAGAAGAACACGGTCTGCTGCAACGCCTTCTCGAAGTCGGGTGAGTAGATGGCCTGGACCGCGTACAGGACGACCGAGAAGGCGAGCAGCCGCTCGACCCACAGCGCCCAGCCTCCGGACCCGTCGCGCACCGGGCCGGGCGTTGGGTCCTGGCGCAGCGCGGACAGGATCCAGGCCAGCGAGCCGACCGCGACCACCAGGTACAGGGGCACGAGCAGGTTCGAGGTGTTCGAGGCGTTGCCGGCGGCTTGAATGGGAATCCGGAACGGCAGCGTAAGGACCGCGAGCGGCCCGAGCACGGCCGGACGGCGGGCGACCAACCAGGCCATCGCCGCGACCACGACCACCGCCAGCACGGCGCCGACGATGGCGTAGACGGGATGGCGGTGGACGATCCGAAGCTGGGGCGAGCTCCAGATCGCACTCAGCAGCAGCACCGGGGAGAGGACCAGCGCGCCGAGCATGCCCAGCGCGCGGGTGCGGCGCTCGGAGGCCAGGAGCACGACCGCGACCAGCAACGCGACCACCACCACCCCGGCCTTGGGGAGCGGTCCGGTCAGGGCGGCGAACGCGAGCACCCCGGCATCATCCTCTACCCTCTCCCGGCATGTCCTCAGCGAAGCTCGCCCTGACCGCTGGGCTGACCGCGCTGTCGCTCGCGGCCTGCGGCGCCACGGCCAAACCCGAGGCGGGCACGCTCAAGGCGGCGACCAAGAACCACAAGGGGATCGACGATGCCCGCACGATCCACGTCGCCTGCCTGCGCCAGGAGCACATCCCGGTGCTCAAGTTCAGCCACACCTGGCTGCAGATCGGAGCCAAGCCCTACGGACCGACCGTCCACTTCGCCCCCACCCCTGGCGCAGCTCAGAACTTCCAGATCAGCGGGCAGATCGAGAGCGCCGAGATCGTCGGCGCCGCCCTGCTCTACCCCAACCAGGCCCCGGACCGACTGCTGCACAAGGTCGAGGCGTGCGTCGCCAAGGGGGTGACGGGGTAGCGCGGATCGTGCTCACCCTGGCGCTCGCCGCCGCCGGGATCTGGGGGGTCGGCACCGTAACCCGGACCAGCGCGCCGGCGGTTCCCAGTGCGCCCGACAAGCTGCTCGGCCAGCGGATCATGGTCGGGGTTTCCGGCCCCCACCCCTCCCGCGCACTGCTGGGCGCCGTGCGCGCGGGACACGTGGGAGCGATCATCCTGTTCGCCTCCAACCTCGTCTCCCGGGGGCAGACACTGGCCCTCATCGGGGCCCTCCAGAGAGCCGCGCGGTCGGGCGGTAACCCCCGGCTGTTGATCTCCGTCGACCAGGAGGGCGGACAGGTCAAGCGACTGCCCGCCGGCCCGCCGACCCTCGCTCCACCGCAGATGGCGGCCACCGGCAACCCGGGGGTCGCTCGCCAGCAGGGCGCGGCCACCGCTCACTACCTGCGCCGGTGGGGAGTCAACATGGATCTGGCACCCGTGGCCGACGTGCCGACCTTCGGCGGCGCGTTCATCTGGCGCCAGGGACGAGCCTTCTCGTTTCACGCCGACCGGGTGGCCGACTACGCCACCGCCTTTGCGCTCGGCCTGCAGTCCGGGGGCGTGGCGGCCACCGCCAAGCACTTCCCCGGGCTGGGCAGCGCCGCCACCGACACCGACTTCAAACGCCAGGAGCTGGCCCCCAGCGCCGCCCAGCGCCGCGCGGCCCTGACTCCATACCAGCGCATGATTGCGCGCGGCCTGGACGCGGTCATGCTCTCGACCGCCGGCTTCCCCGCCTATGACCCGACCGGCTCCTCCGCGGCTCTCTCGGCGCCGATCGCCCAGCGGCTGCTGCGCGGGCGGCTTGGCTTCCGGGGGGTGACGATCACCGACGCCCTCGGCACTCCGACCGGCCACGACGAGCGCACCGCGGGCCTGCTCGCGGCCCAGGCCGGGGCGGACATCCTCCTCTACACCGACTCGGCTCCGGGCGAGCTCGCGACGCTGCAGTCCGCGCTGCGGACCGGGCGGATCAGCAGGGCGTCAGCGGCCGCGTCTTACCGGCGGATTCTGAGCCTCAAGCACACGCTGGGGTTGGCCTGATCGCCAGCTCGGGTCCGAGCCGGGCAAGCCTTCTACAATTCGCGCGCGGCACCTGCCCCGCGGGCACTCGACGCCCGACGGCGCCGGTCGCGCCCGCCTCACCGGGCGCGAACGATTTCTCAAAACCTTCGCCGAGCCTTGAGCTCGACACCCTGAAGACCGTGTCCCGACGACCGCTCGCCAACCTGCTCTCCGCCTCGACCACTGACCTACGGGCGCCGAGCGCCGCACCCGCCCGCGCCCCAACGCGCCGCGTCGCGATCGGGCGCTGGGACGTGACCCCGGCCCGCTTCTATCTGGGGCTGATCGTGACCGGACTGATCGTCGGGGCGCTCTCGCTCCTGATTCCCTCGACGCCGAGCTATGACCCCTGGGCCTGGACCGTCTGGGGCCGGGAGATCGTGCACATCGACCTGCAGACGACGGGCGGGCCGTCCTGGAAGCCGCTGCCGATGATCTTCACGACGCTGTTTGCCCCCTTCGGTCAGGCCGAGCCCGACCTGTGGCTGGTGGTGGCCCGCGCCGGGGCGTTTGCCTCGGTGGTCATGGTCGGCCGACTAGCCATGCGGCTCACCCGCCAGATCGGTACGCATTTCTTCACCGCCGCGGCCCCCGCGGAGCGTGGCCTCGCGGCCGTGGGCCCGGGTCTGCTCGCCGCCGCGATCGCGATGGTCGGCCTCACCTTCACTGGTGGCTTCGTCTCCGACAACGCGCTCGGCTATTCCGAGGGCCTGGCGGCGGCCGCGATCCTGATCGCGATCGAGCGCCACCTCGACGGCCGGCCGCGGCAGGCGTTTGCGATCGCTTTTCTGGCCGCCCTGGACCGGCCCGAGATCTGGTTCTTCTGGGGCCCGTACGGCCTCTATCTGTGGTGGAAGGATCCGGGGGCGCGACGGCTGATCATCGGCCTCTTCGTGCTCATCCCGGTCCTGTGGTTCGGACCCGAGTACTGGGGCTCGGGCCACTTCCTGCGCGGCGCCACGCGGGCCCAGCATCCGCGTTCCAACAGCCCGGCGTTCGCCAAGTGCCCGTTCTGCACCGAGCTCGTGGATCACGCCTGGCCGACGGTTCTGCTGCGCATCAAGGGGGCCGCGGTCGTCCTCGGCGGAGTCGTCGCCTTATCGCTCTGGCGTCGCTGGCGGCGCGAGGGGATCAGCGCGACGGCAACGCGGCCGGCGCGGGCCCAGATCGCGGCGGCGGTCGCCGGCCTGCTCGGGCTGGCCTGGTTTGTCGTGATCGCGATCATGACCCAGGCCGGCTTCTCGGGCAACAACCGCTACCTGGTGATCGGCTCGGCCCTGGTTGACGTGTGCGGAGCGGTCGGGTGGGGCTGGGCGACGGCCGAGATCATCGGCCTGATCGCCGGCCGCCTCCGCCGCCGTCGCGCCGGGACCTCGGGCGCGGTCGGGCCGGTCGGGGGTCGCCTCGCGGCGGCCGTCGTGGTGGTGATGGCGTTGGCCTTCGTGATGCTCCCGAACTTCATCGGCCCCAATCTGATCGACCTGGGCAAGACCCACGGCTCGCTCAACTACCAGGCTCGGCTCCGGGCCGGCGCCGACCGCGTGGTCGCCAACTACGGCGGCGCCGCCAAGCTGCTGCGCTGCGGGACGGTGATGACCGAGGGCTTCCAGGTCCCGCTGGTCGCGTGGACCCTCGGCATCAACACGCTCTCGGTGCAGTCCTCACCGCCTCCGACCAATCCCGGTCCGGCGCCCAACGTGATCCTGCAGACCCGCTCGCAACGCGGCCATGCGCTGCTCCCGATCGTCCATACCTGGTCCTCGGTCAAGTACGCCTACGCGGGCCACAGCGGTCCGTTCCGGCTCTTTACCCACTGCCGCGCGTGATGCCCGTCGGCTCGAGCATCTAGATGGCGGCCGTCAGCGCTCCCCCGCGGACCGGGCCCGATCCCGCCTCTCGCGACGATCGAAGCGGTATGGACCTGCGGATCCCTGACCGTGTGGGCCGGATCCCGCTGTGGGTGCTGGCCGGGGGTGCCCTGGTGCTGGCGATCGCCGTCTCGGCCTTCGTGCGCACGCGCTACTTCAGCGGCCAGTTCTGGATCGATGAGGGCCTGTCGGTGGGGATCTCCACCCACTCGCTGACTTCGATTCCCCACGTCCTGCGCCACGACGGGTCGCCGCCGCTCTACTACCTGACGCTCCACATCTGGATGAGTGTGTTCGGCAACAGCGAGTCTGCTACGCACGCGCTCTCCCTGATCTTCGGACTGCTCACGATCCCGGTCGGCGCCTGGGTGGCGTGGAGTCTGTTCGGCCGCTGGCCGGCCCTGATCGCCATGGTCCTGTTCGCGCTGAACCCGTTCCTCACCGCGTACAGCCAGGAGACCCGCATGTACTCGCTGATGGCGCTGCTCGGGCTTCTGGCCACGGCCGGCTTCATCCACGGCTTCGTCTACCGGCGGCGGCGGTATCTGATCCTGTTCGCGCTCGCCCAGGCCTTGATGCTGTACACGCACGCGTGGGGGATCTTCTACGGGGTCGGCGCCGGCCTCACGTTTCTGCTTGTCGTGCGGGCCAGCGACGAGCCGCGGGCGCTTTGGCGCGACGGCCTGCTCGCCTTCGGCGCCGCGGCCGTGCTCTACCTGCCGTGGCTGCCGACCCTGCTCTACCAGGCCACGCACACCGGGTCGCCGTGGGACAGCGCACCCAACTTCGGCGCCCCGGTCCAGATCTCGCGCAACCTGCTGGGGGGGGACCGGGCCACGATCGCGCTCGTCCTGGGCACGGTCCTCGGGCTCGCGACGCTGTTCACGCGCAATCGCCGGCGCAGCCGCGAATCGCTGACCATGTGGACGCTGATCCTGATCCCAGTCGGGACGCTGGCCTTCGGGTGGACGGTCTCGCACTTCTCGCCGGCCTGGGCCTACCGCTACTTCGCCCCGATCCTCGGCTCGCTGCTGCTGCTCGCGGCCCTCGGGATGTCGCGGGCCAAAGGCGTGGGTCTGATCGCGCTCGCCCTGGTGGTCGTGTTCTGGGCCAACCCGGCCAAGTTCACGCCCCAGTACAAGAGTGACGTGCGTGACATCGCCGGCGAGATCGGCCCGTTGCTGCACCCCGGCGACCTCGTGATCCTCGGGCAGCCCGAGCAGGTGCCGCTGTCCTGGTACTACCTCCCGACCGGGCTGCGTTTTGCGGACGTGACCGGGCCGAGCACGGATCCCCAGTCGATGAACTGGGTCAACGCGCTCTCGCGCCTGCAACACGCCGACCCGCACACGACGCTGGACCGACTCGTTGCTACCCTCAAGCCCAATCAGCAGGTTCTCTTTGTGCGACCCCTTACCGAGGGAGCACAGAACTGGCAGGCCCCGTGGACTGAGCTCGTCCGGAGACGCGCGGCGCAGTGGGGGGCGCTCTTCGCCTCCGATCCAAGCCTCAAACCGGTCGCCTGGGCTCCGCACAACTATCGAGGTGCCTGCTGTGTAGCCGACAGCGCGCTTCTCTACCGAAAATCCTAAGGACGCCACCCGTGACCCCCCAGCCCCAAGCCGCCCCCTCGGAGATCACGCCCGAGCACCCCGTCGTCGTGCTCGGCGCCGGCCCGGCGGGGCTCACCGCCGGCTACCAGCTCGCCAAGCAGGGCAAGCCGGTGATCGTGCTCGAGGCCTCTGACCAGGTGGGGGGCATCGCCCGCACCCAGGTCCGCGACGGCTACCGCTTCGACCTTGGCGGCCACCGCTTCTTCACCAAGGTCAAGGAGGTCGACGACCTCTGGCACGAGATCATGAAGGAGGAGTTCCTCAAGCGGCCGCGTCGGAGCCGGATCTACTGGAACGACAAGTTCCTCGAGTATCCGCTCCAGGGCGTCGACGTGATCAAGAAGCTCGGTCCCGTCGAGCTGACGCGGTGCCTGATCTCGTATATGTGGGCCGCCGTGAAGCCCAAGGGCCGCGAGGACACCTTCGAGCAGTGGGTCTCCAATCGCTTTGGCAAGCGCCTGTACCAGCACTTCTTCAAGACCTACACCGAGAAGCTGTGGGGCGTATCCGCGGATGAGATCCGCGCCGAGTGGGCGGCGCAGCGGATCAAGGGCCTGTCCTTCTTCAGCGCCGCCAAGGCCGCGTTCTTTGGCAACGAGGGCAACAAGATCAAGTCCCTGATCTCCGAGTTCAACTACCCCCGTTACGGGCCGGGCCAGATGTGGGAGCAGATGACCGCCGACATCCACGAGCAGGGTGGCGAGGTGCGTCTCAACGCGCCCGTCACGAAGCTGGTTCTCGACGGCGGACGCGTCACCGAGGTGATCGCCGGTGGTGAGACCCTGTACCCGTCCCACGTGATCTCCTCGCTGCCGCTGCGGACCACCGTGGGGATCTCTCAGCCGGAGGCGCCGCTCGACGTCCGCGACGCGGCCCGGGGCCTGCGTTACCGCGAGTTCCTGACCGTCCTGCTCGTGATCGACGGCGAGGACCCCTTTCCCGACAACTGGATCTACATCCACCAGCCCGGCGTCCGCGTGCTGCGGATCCAGAACTTCAAGTCCTGGAGCCCGTGGATGGTGCCCGAGGGCGTCGACTCGTCCTCGATTGGGATGGAGTACTTCTGCTTCGAAGGCGATGACCTCTGGAACATGGAGGACGACGATCTGGTCGCGATGGCCAGCCAGGAGATCGAGACCCTGCACCTCGGCCAGGCCAGCCGCGTCAAGTTCGGCTTCGTCGAACGCGTGCACAAGGCCTATCCGATCTATGACGAGCTCTACGGCGAGCGCGTGACGGCGATCCGCGGCTGGCTGCAGCAGATCTCCAACCTCACGCAAGTCGGCCGCAACGGTCTGCACCGCTACAACAACTCCGATCACTCGATGCTGACCGCCATGCGCGCGGTCGACAACATCCTGCTCGGGACCAACCATGACATCTGGGCGGTCAACGTGGAGAGCGTGTACCACGAGGAGCATCAGGAGAACGAGGAGCCCTACCGCAACCCGCCGAACACGCCTGCGATGCAGCAGCCGCTCGCCTCGGAGCGGTGAGGGCGGCTCGCGTGCCGGGCCCGCGGTTCCGCGCCGGGGGGACGCGGGTGCTAGCTGCGGCGTTGAGCGCCTGGCTGCTGGCCGTCCCCGGGGTAGCCCTGGGCGCTGGGGGGTCCAAGAAGGCCGGGTCCGCGAGCTCCAGCGTCAGTGCCAGCGCTTCGAGCACGTCTACGGCCCCGAGCACGGCTGCGGCCCCCAGCACGGCTCCGGCCCCGAGCACGGCTGCGGCCCCGAGCACGGCTCCGGTGCCCGCGGGCCCGAGCAACAACCCCCTGTCAGCTTTCCCTGCCCCGCCGGTCGCGACCACGAGCACCACCACCCCGACGGTCGCCAACAACCCCACGACGCCTTCCTCGGGCAACAGCAGCCTGAGTGGCGGCAGCGCGATCGCGATCGCGATCGGCGCGGTGGTCGTGCTGGCCGGGATCTCGCTCTACATCTGGCGCGACGCGCGGCGGCGGGCACCGGTCCGAGCCGGGGCCGGCGCGGGCGGCGTCGAGGGCGGCCGTGCGCGTGCCGGATCCAAGCCGGCGCCCAAGCCGCGCAAGCTCTCCGCCGCCGAGCGCAAGCGGCGCAAGCGCGGGCGCGCCCGGCGCTAACGAGGGTCCGCCGCCCCTGATCCTTGCGGGTGGCCGCGGCCGGCTTGGGGCAAGTAGGACACAGAGCGTCCTAGATCCCCCAAACTGCGGATAGGATCCGCGGGACATGGCCCCGGATGCGGACTACATAGTCGTCGGAGCCGGCTCGGCCGGCTGCGTGCTCGCCGCGCGGCTGACCGAGGACCCCGACGTCCACGTGACCCTGATCGAGGCCGGGGGCCGCGATCGCAGCCCCAACATCAAGGTTCCGCTCGCCTTCCCCAAGCAGTTTCACACCAAGCTCGACTGGGACTACGAGACCGAGCCCGAGCCGGGCGCCAACGGTCGCCGGCTCTATATCCCGCGGGGCAAGTCGCTGGGCGGCTCGAGCTCGATGAACGCGATGCTCTACGTCCGTGGTCGGCCCTTGGACTTCGATCTGTGGGAGCGCGCGGGCGCTGAGGGTTGGGGCTGGGAGGAGGTCCGGCCGTATTTCCTGCGCTCAGAAGACAACGCCCGCGGCCCATCGGAGTTCCACGCCGCCGGCGGTCCCCTGCACGTCTCCGATCTGCGCTCCCCGCGACCCTACGCGACGACCCTGCTGTCGGCCTCGGAGGCGGCGGGGATCCCCTACGTCCCGGACTACAACGGGCCCGAGCAGGACGGCGTGTCGATGTTCCAGGTCACCCAACGGGGCGGCCGACGCTGGAGCACCGCCGACGCCTTTTTGCGCCCGGCCTCGGACCGCCCCAACCTCGAGGTGGTGACCCGCGCCCAGGTGCTCGGGCTCGAGCTCGAGGGCTCGCGGGTGACCGGGGTCCGGATCGCCGGTGGTCTGGGGCGGCGGCCCCGCACGGTGCGGTCCCGCCGAGAGGTCATCCTGTGCGCCGGTGCGATCAATTCGCCCCAGCTGCTGATGCTCTCCGGGATCGGCCGTCCTGACGAGCTCCGGGCGCATGGCATCGAGCCCCGTCACGAGCTGCCCGGCGTGGGGCGCAATCTCCAGGACCATCCCTTCATCACGATGCTGTGGGAGGTCCGCGGCGATGACACCCTGTTCGGCGCCGAGAAGCCCGTCCATCTACTCGAATGGGCGCTGCGGCACTCCGGCATGCTGACCTCACCGGCCGCCGAGGTGTGCGCGTTCGTGCGCACCCGCTCCGGACTCCCCGCGGCCGACATTCAGTTCCACATGGGCCCCCTCTACTTCGAGGATCACGGTGCTGAGGAATACGACGCCCCCGCCGCGGTGATCGGGCCCGTGCTCGTGACGCCCGCGTCGAGGGGCGAGGTCACCCTGCGCTCCGCGGACCCAACCGCCAAGCCCAAGATCCTCACCAACTCCCTGACCGAGCCCGAGGACGTGGCCTCGATGGTGGCCGGGATGGCGCTCGCGCGCGAGATCGCCGCCCAGGAGCCGATGCGCTCGACAATCGTTCGCGAGCTCAAGCCCGGGCCAGCGGTAACCAACGCGCGTGAGGATCTCGAGGAAGCCCTGCGCCAGCGCGTCGAGCTGATCTACCATCCGGTCGGAACCTGCCGGATGGGCACGGACGACGACGCCGTGGTCGATCCGGCGCTGCGCGTGCGCGGCCTCGAGGGGCTGCGCGTGGTCGACGCGTCCGTCATGCCGGTCATCACCGGCGGCAACACCAACGCTCCGACGATCATGATCGCCGAGCGGGCCGCGGATCTGATCCGCGACCGCATCGCCGCCCCCGCGGACTGACCGAGGTCGTCAGATTTGGTGGTGTCAGCCGCTGAGTCGGCCGGGCGTCAGGCCGAGCGCAGCGTCTGTTTGGCGCGCAGCAGCTGGCGCTCGACCGCGCGCAGGCTCGAGCCCGTGTAGCCAGACATCTCGGCATAGCTGAGCCCGAACCCCTGCAGCCAGACCAGACGCTGCTGACGTAGGGGCAACGCTCCGATCGCGTCCAGCCGGGCCCGGAGCTCGACCGTTTGATCGGGGGCCGGGACAAGACGCGGCTGCGCCCCGGCTTGCGTCAGCGTCTCAAGCGGTAGCTCGCGGTCGGCACGGCGCAGCAGCCGCAACGCCTCACGGGTCGCCGTCGTGACCAGCCAGGCGAGCGTCTTGTCCCGATCGATGGTCCCAGCCCGGCGCAGCAGACGACTCCAGGCGACCTGGCAGGCATCCTCGATCAGTGCCTCCGGCGCGTGGACGTTGAAGCCGACGATCCGGCGCAGGGACGGGTTCAGCTCTCGGTAGCGGGCCGCCATCTCCTGCGAGCTGACCTCGCGAGTGCCGGCCGGGATATCCATCAGCGATCGCTCCTTGAGTCCAATTGAGACTAACTATTTACAAACCAAGCTATCACAACGTCAGCGATATCAGTAGTATCTATTTGGCTCAGTTGGCTCAATTAGGATCAGGAGATGGTTCATGCTCTTCACTCCCCCGTCCGCGGTCGCCACGGTCGCCGCGGTCAGTGCCCACCCCGTCCTGACCGGCCTGCCGGGCAGCAATGTCCTCCAGCAGCTGGTCAACGGGGCCGAAGCCTGGGCGCTCGCGCTCACGCTGCTCGGGGCGTTCGTCGGCGCGGCGCTATGGGCGGTCGCCTCCCACGGTCACAACCCCCATTACGCGGCCCGCGGGCGAATGGCGGCGTTGGTCTCCGGAGCCTCGGCCCTGGTCATCGGGGCCGCCCCCGGACTCGTGAACTTCTTCCAGCACCTCGGCACCCAGGCGCGATGAGGCGGCTCACGATCTCGCTCGCCGCCGGACTGATGGCCTTCACCCTGGCCACGGCGGTCGCGCCCCCAGCCCAGGCGATCGACGTGACCAAGCCGATCTGCAGCTTGGCCGGCCTGGTCAGCAAGTTGGCCGGCACGGTGTGCACCATCGCGCGCAAGCCCGGCAACGTGCTCCAAGCCGGCAAGAAGCTCCTGGGCGGACATCTGGGAGGGGCGGTCGAGACGCTGGCTGGCGCGGGAACCGCCGTCAAAGCGGTCACGGCAACCGCTGTTTTGGCGGCCATCGTGGCCTGGGTGACCGGGGGAGCGCGCGCCGTGCTGGATGCCACCGCGAATGTGATCTCAGTGACGACCCGGCCCCAGCTTCAGAGCACCTGGTTCTCGGCCTCCTACTGGCGGATGGCAGCGATCGCCGCCTTGCTGACCCTGCCCTTCCTGTTCGCAGCCTCGATCCAGGCGCTGATGCGCTCAGATCTGACGCTTCTGGTCCGCTCGGCGTTCGGCTACCTGCCGCTCGGCCTGCTCGCCGTCAGCATCGCCGCGCCGCTGACCATGCTGCTGCTGTCGGCCTCGGACGAGCTCTCCGGGTTGATCTCGGGAGCGACCGGAAACGCTCCGGGGCCTGCCCTGACCAAGTTCGGCTTGTTTACCGGGGTGCTCGGAGGAGTGAGCAGGTCGACCTTCATCGTCTTCTTCATCGGGCTGCTGACCGTCGCCGTGACGATCATCCTCTGGATCGAGCTGCTGATCCGCGCGGCGGCGGTATACGTGGTGGTGCTGATGCTGCCCCTGTTCTTCGCGGCGCTCGTGTGGCCGGCTCGCCGCGTCTGGGCAGTCCGCGCGGTCGAGCTCCTCGTGGCGTTGATCCTGTCCAAGTTCACGATCGTCGCCGTGCTCTCGCTCGGGGCCGCCGCGCTCGGTCACGGTCCGCTGCCGGGCGTCACCGGGCGCCTGGCCGGCGCGACGCTCGTGCTCCTGGCGGCGTGTTCGCCGTGGGCGCTCATGCGCCTACTGCCGATGCACGAGCTGGCCGGCGGACTGGACGGGCTCCGGGCGCAGGGCCGCTCGCTCCCGCTCGGCGGCGCCGAATCGGCGACTGATCGCACGGCCGAGGCCGGACGCGCGGTATCCGACCAACTGTCCAGCGGCTCGATCAGCGGCGGCGACGCCGACCCCAGCGCAGCGCGCGCGGCCGTCCAGGGGCTTGATCGCGCCGCTCAGGTCAAGGCCGGTCCAGACGACGCGGCCGGCGCGGATCGCGGCGCGGACGGCGCGCCCGAGGGTGACCCGCCGCCACCGGCCGCCGGCGTCAGCGTCGGGGCCACCAACGGCGGCCCTCCGGTTTCGAGCGCCGCCGGATCCGCGGTGTCGAGCACCGGCGCGACCACAGGGTCACTCGCACCCGACCCCAGTGCCGACGGCCGGCCGCCCATGGAACCGTTCTGGTCGCAGCGCAACTGGCGGCCGATCGAGTTCGGGCCCAATTCGCTGCCCGCGGCCCCCCCGACCGCCGGTGGCTCACCGGCCGATGGTTCGTCGCCCTCGGCCGGCGGAGCTGAGCCCCCGCCGGCCAACCACGACCACCGCCCGCCCGCCCAGGAGTCAGAAGGCGGCCCGCTTTGAGCGAGCGGCGCGTCACCTATTGCTTCGGGCCGCTGGAGCGCCGTGGCCTGCTGGGAGCGCTGCACGCCGGGCAGGCGGCGTGGTTGGCCGCGGGCAGCCTGTTCGCGGTCGTCGTCCTTGACCGAGCGCCATCGCCGGGGGGCGTCCTCGCCGCCCTGGCCGCCCTCTCGGTGGCGGTCGGCGCGTGCTTTGCGCCCCTGGGCGGACGCTCGTTTGCCGAATGGGCCCCGGTGGCCTGCGGCTTCGCGGCCCGGACGCTCCGAGGCCGAACGCGCTTTCGCTCGCCGGTTGCGACGGCGGGAACGCGCGCCCGAGGGTTGCGCCGAGGCGGCGCGCCGGCGCTGGTCACGCCCGAGCCGGTGGCACCGCCAGAGCTGACCGGGGTGCGAATCATCGCGGCCGAGTACCGCCAGCGCACGATCGGCGCGCTGTCGGAGCCGGCCGGGCGTCGATTGACCGCCGTTCTGGCCTGCCGAGTGCTGGCCTTCTCACTCCTGGACGCCGACGCGCAGGAGCGGCGGCTGGCCCGCTGGGGGCACGTCCTGTCGGGTCTGGGCGGATCGGCGGTCCGACGGATCCAATGGATCGAGCGGACCGCCCCGGCGCCGGGTGACGAGCTCGCGCGCTGGGTCCACGCCGAGCGCGACCCGGCCGTCCCGCTCCGCGGGACCCCGATGATCGACTCCTATCTGGAGTTGATCGGGACCACCACGCAGGCGACCCAGGCCCACGAGATCCTGATCGCTGTGCAGGTTGACGGCCGCCGCGCCCGCGATCGGCGTGGTACCCCGCTCGCCCAGACGCTGGTCGAGGCGGCTGAGCGGGTGGCCAAGGGACTGCAGGCCGCCGAGGTGACGGTGCTGGGCGCGCTGGGCCCAGGACAGCTCGCCCGCACGCTGCGCACCGCCTTTGACCCCTACGCCGGAACCGAGCTGGCCCGCCTCGAGGCCGCGGATCCGCAGCGTGACGGGCTCGCTGAACCGGGCGCGTGGCCGCTCGGCGCCCGGGAGGGGTGGGACCACTATCGCAGCGACGGTGCCGTACACGCGACCTACTGGATCGGTGCCTGGCCGCGGATCGAGGTGTCACCGCTGTTCATGGACGCGCTGCTGGGGACATCGAGCGCCGTGCGCTCGGTGTCCGTGACCTTCGAGCCGCTACCCGCCCAGCGCTCGACCCGGGAGATCGAGGCGGCTGTGACCCGCGATCGGGCCGACCACGAGTTGCGGGCCCGCTTCGGTCAGGCCGAGACGGCACGTCAGCGCCAGGCTCGCGACGCCACCGCGCGGCGCGAGGCCGAGCTCGCCGCCGGGCACGGCGAGGTCCGGCTCAGCGGCTTTGTGACCGTCTCGGGCCGAGATCCCGACGATCTGCGGCGCGCGTGCAGCGAGGTGCTCGATCTCGCCGCCCGCGCCCACCTCGAGCTGCACCGCCTCTACGGCCAGCAGGCCGATGCCTTCACGTTCACGCTCCCCCTCGGCCGAGGCCTGCGATGAGTCTGCGCGCCTCAGAGCGTCCCGGGCACCGCTGTACCACCCGGCACGCCCAGGCTATCTACCCGTTTGTGACTCCGGGCGGGCTGAGCGGGCGCGGCGTGTTCGTGGGCCGCGACTCGAGCGGCGGCGCCTTCTGCTTTGACCCCTGGCTGCTCTACGGCGAAGGCGTGCTCGACGATCCCAACGTGATCGTGCTCGGCAAGCTCGGTCAGGGCAAGAGCGCCCTGGTCAAGACGCTGTTGTGGAGGATGCTCTTGTTCGGACGCCGAGCCTTCGTGCTCGATGTCAAGCGCGAGTACGGACCGCTGTGTGCGGCGGTCGGCGTGCAGCCGATCTCGCTCGTCCCCGGCGGCGGCGTCCGGCTCAATCCGCTCGCCTCGCGTCCGGAGGAGCACGCGCAGCTCGGATTGCTCCGGGCGGTGACCGTGACCGCGCTCGGCGGTCCGCTCTCCCAGCTCGAGGCCGGGGCGCTGCGCGAGGCGCTGCGGACGGTCCGGGCGCGCGGCGCCGTCGAGCCGACCCTGCCCGAGATCGCCAGCGTTCTGTTCGCACCCTCGGCCGAGATGGCCCAGCGCTTGCAGACCAGTCCCGAGCAGTTGGCGGCTGACGCCCGCCGGGCGGCGCTCGCCCTTCAGGACCTCTGCGAGGGTCCGCTGCGGGGCATGTTCGACGGCCCCACCACCCCCGGTCTCGATCTCGACGCCAAGCTCCTGGTCCTCGACCTGCACGCCGTCCGCGACTCACCGGCGGTCGGGATCCTGATGGCCTGCGCGACGGCCTGGATCAGCGCCCTGCTGGCCCGGACCGCTGAGTCCCCGGGACGGGATCGGCTCATCAACGTGGCCGACGAGTCCTGGAAGATCGTGCAGCACACCGGACTGGGCGAGTGGTTTCAGTCCAACTTCAAGCTCGCGCGCCAGTTCGGCGTCATGAATCTCGTGGTCCTGCACAAGCTCGCTGACCTGCACGCCGCCGGCGATGCCGGCTCGCGGGCCGCGCGGATCGCCGAGGGCCTGGTGGCCGATGCGTCGACGCGCGTCGTCTACCACCAGGACGAGAGCCAGGTCCCCCTTACCCGCTCCCTCCTCGGGCTCTCGCGCAGCGAGGGCGAGCTGATCTCGATGCTCTCCGCCGGCCAGGCGCTGTGGCGCGTCGGCTCGCGCTCGTTCGTGGTCCAGCACTACCGCTCGAGCGTCGAGGCGCCCCTGACCGACACCGATACCGGCATGCAGGCCTCCCTCACGACCGGACTCCGACACCGATGAACCGGAGCGTCGCCCACGGCGGCCAGTCAGACGCGGTCCTCCTAGCCGCGCTCGCCGCCGGGACCGGTGTGGCGGTGGCGATCTGGGTCTGGGGTGGCCTGGCCGGCGCCCTGTTCGGCGGCGGTTGGCCGCGGGTACCCGCCGACCAACTGCTCGGGGTGTTGGTCAGGTTGCCCGGCCGGCTGGCAGATCCCGCGCGCGCGTGGCCGCGTCCGGCCCGGGCGACGCTGCCCGGGACCGCCGGCTTCTACGCCGCCCTCGCCGTGCTCATCGCCGGCGCAGTCGCGGGCGTGCTCGGGGCCAGGCGGGTCGGATGGACGGGGCGGTTGCGAGGCTCCCGCGCCGGGGCGCGCTGGGCCGGCGGGACCGATCTGGCCTCGCTGCGCCACGGCGGCGCCGAAACGGGCCGGCTCGCCCTAGGCCGCCACCGTGGCCGCCTGCTTTATGCCGAGGCTCGCCACGCGCTGGTCGCCTTCGGTCCGCCGCAATCGGGCAAGTCAGCCGGCCTGGCCGTGCCCGCACTGCTCGAGTGGGAGGGCCCCGCGGTCGCCTCGTCGATCAAGACCGATCTGCTCTCCTGCACCGCGGATCGGCGGCGGGCGCTCGGCACCGTGCAGATCTTCGATCCCTTCTCGCTCTCGGGGATGCCGTCGCACACCTGGTCACCACTGCGGGCCTCGGGGACCTGGGATGGCGCGCTGGAGACAGCGTGGCGGTTGGCAGCGGCGGGAGAGCTCGACCAGCGCGGCGTCGAAGGGGGCGACTTCTGGGCGGTGGCGGCGGAGCAGCGCCTGGCGCCGCTGCTCTACATCGCGGCGGCGTCGGGGCTGGACATGGACGCGGTAGTGCGCTGGACCTACGGCCAGGGTGGCCGGGAGCTCGACGCCGCGCTCGCCGCGCTGACCGGCTCGGCCACCGATGAGGCGCAGATCGAGGCCGCCCACGCCGCCTACGACGCGCTTCGGGCCTTCGAGGTCCAGGCCGACCGGACCCGCACCTCGATCGAGGCCACCGCGCAGGGTCTGTTGCGCGCCTACCGGTTCCGGCGCGTGCTCGACTCGGCGCGGGGCGCCGAGATAGACGCCGACGCCCTGCTCGACGGACCGGGGACGCTTTACCTGATCGGAGACGCCAAGGCGTCCAAACTGCTGCGCCCGATCTTCCTCGCCCTCCTGTCGGAGATCGTCGACCGCGCCTACGAGCGGGCCACCCTGGCCGGCGGGCGACTCGCGCTCCCGCTTCTGCTCTGCCTGGACGAGGCCGGGAACGTGGCCCCGCTCCCCAACCTGGCCGAGATCGCCTCCACCGCCCCCAGCCACAACATCCAGCTGGTCTCGATCTTCCACGATCTCGCTCAGGCCCGCAGCCGCTACGGCCGGCAGGCCGAGACAGTGGTCAACAGCCACCGCGCGCGGATGCTGCTGCCGGGCGTGGCCGACCTCGACACCCTGCGCTACTTCGCTGACCTGGTCGGCGATGAGGAGGTGCGCGAGACTTCACGGACCACCGGCGCCGGATCGGGGGGCGGGACGCGGACGAGCTCGCGGCGGCGGCGACCGCTCCTCGCCGCCGAAGCCCTGCGCCAGATGCCCGACCGCCACGCGCTGCTCCTTTACGGGCGGCTGCCCCCGGCCGAGATCGCGCTGCGCATGTGGTTTCGCGACCGTCGCCTGCGGCGGCTGGCCGCACCATGACCTGGCACGACCCCGACGAGCCCCGCGAGGAGCCCGACGCCTGGGAGGACGACGCCGCGCCGCGCTGGCCGCTGAGCTGGCGCAGCCTGTACCCGCGGGAGCGGTGGCTGTGGTTCGAGCACCTGTGGGGCGATGTCTGCACCGTGCGCGAGCGCTACCGACTGTCGATCCGCGCGGGCTGGTGGGAGGACGACGTGCAGCTCGAGACGCTGGCCGCGCTGGCGGCCTGGATCGACCGCTACGACTCGGGGGAGTGGGACGACCCGCCGGGCAAGCTCGCCCTGCTCCTCGACCTCGAGCGCGTGGCCGCGCTGCTCAGAGACGGGCTGGATCCGTTTGACCCCGGACGTGACCGCCCGGCCTTTTTGCGACATCTGATCGAGCTCGGTTGTCAGCCGCCCCCGTCAGAATGAGGCCCCATGGACAACTCTGGCCTCGGCGCCGCGGTCACGCTCGACCAGCTCGACCGCGCGCCCCACCCGCTGCTCGCCCGGTTGCGCGAGCGCGAGCCGGTCGCGTGGCTACCGAGCCTGGACGGCTGGCTGGTCACCCGTCACGACCTCGTGTTGACCGCGCTGCGCGACCCCGCCGCCTTCACGGTCGATGACCCGGGCTTTACGACCGCGCGGGTGATCGGCCCGAGCATGCTCAGCCTCGACGGGCCCGCCCACACCCAGCACCGGGCGCCGTTCCTGGCTCCCTTTCGGGCCGGCGCCGTGCGCGAGCGCTTCGCCGCCGTGGCGGCCGAAGCGGCGCGGCGGCTGGTCGACGAGCTCGAGCCCGAGGGCGGCGGCGAGCTGCGCCGCAGATTCGCGGGGCGGCTCTCGGCGGCCGTGGTGGCCCGAGCGCTCGGGCTGGAGCGGGACGAGATCCCGGCCCTGCTGAGCTGGTATGACGCGATCGTTACGTCGGTGAACGAGATGAGCGTGGGTGGGAACCCGACCCAAGCGGGCGCCGACGCCTACGCACAGCTCGCCCAGCGGTTGGAGGTCTCGATCGGCGAGGGTGGCCCGGACTCGTTGCTCGCCGACGCCGCCCTCAACTCGGAGCTCACACCGACCCAGATCGCATCGGGGGCGGGCGTGCTGCTGTTCGGCGGGATCGAGACGACCGAGGCGATGATCGCCAATGCGCTGCTGATGCTGCTGCAGCGGCCCGCCGAGCTGGCTCGCGCGCGCCGCGAGCCCGAGGCGCTGGAGGCGGCGATCGAGGAGTCGCTGCGGCTCGAGCCCGCCGCCGCGGTACTCGACCGCTACGCCACGACCGACGTCACGCTGGGCGGCGCGCGCGTCGGCCGGGGCCAGCTCGTGCGCCTGTCCCTGGCCGCCGCCAATCGGGACCCGGCGCTGTTCACCGCCCCGGACGAGTTTGAACTCGATCGACCGCCCCGCCGTCACCTCGCCTTCGCCCAGGGCCCCCACGTCTGCATCGGGGTCCACCTGGCCCGGCTCGAGACCCGGGTCGGGCTCGCCACCCTGCTGGCCCGGCTGCCCCGCCTGCGCCTCGCGCCCGGGACCCGGCCTGAGATCCGCGGGCTGGTCTTCCGCAAGCCGCCCCGGCTGGATTGCCTGTGGTCCTGAGGCCGCCATCGCGTGGCGGTGCCGCCGTGGGCGGCGGCCCGGCTAGAGGCTGACCAGCCGGGTCGCGGTCGCCTTCCAGCTCGCGACCACCTCCGTGCCGACGGCCAGCTCGAGGTCGGTGGCGGCTCGGCCCGTCACCTCGGCGACCAGCGGTTGACCGGCCGAGAGCCCCACGCGGACGCGATTGCCGACCGCGGTCACCGACACGACCCGGGCTGCCACCGCATTCTGGGCCGAGTCCTCGTGCCCGGCGCCCCCGGGTCGCAGGGTGATCTCCCACGGAAAAACGCTGAGCGCGACCCGGCCCTGGCCGTGGTCTGTGCTCAGCGCCCGGCCGCCGCCGTCGAGGTCGACCAGGGTCAGCTCGCCGGCGGTCGGCGCCACGCGGCCGGTGAGCACGACGGCGCCGGTGAAGTCGGCCACGAAGGCCGAGGCCGGGGCGGCGGCCAGCTCGCTGGCGGTGCCCTGCTGGATGATCTTGCCGGCGTCGATCACTCCCACCTCGTCGCCGAGCAGGGCGGCCTCGTGGAAGTCATGCGTGACCAGGACGGACGGGATCTCCAGCGCGCGCAGGATCTCGCCCAGCTCCCGGCTGGCCCCGGCCCGCGCGCGCGGATCGAGTGCCGCGAGCGGCTCGTCGAGCAGCAGCGTGGTCGGTTCCGGAGCGAGGGCGCGGGCTAGCGCGACCCGCTGGCGCTCACCGCCCGACAGGGTCGCCGGACGGGCGTGGGCCCGCTCGCCCAGACCAAAGCGATCCAGCAGCGCCATGGCGATCTCGCGCCGGTCGGCTCGCGGGCGCCGGCGCAGCCCGTAGGCGACGTTGCGCCAGGCGCTGAGATGGGGAAACAACGCGTAGTCCTGGAATACGTAGCCGCAGCCGCGTTCTTCGGGGCCCGTCCAGACCGAGCGCTCGGTGTCGACCCACACGCGCCCGTCGCGCTCGATTCGTCCCCGGTCAGGGCGAACGGTGCCCGCGACCAGACGCAGGACGGTGGTCTTCCCCGCTCCCGACGGGCCGGCCAGGGCCAGGCAGCGACCGGCCGGGACAGTGAAGGCGACTTCGAGCGCGAGTGACCCGACGCGGTGGACGAGCTCAGCGCGGAGCACGGCCAAGCGAATCCGCGCCGGGAATCAACTTGACGCCGAGCAGCAGTCCGGCGGAGATGGCCACGAGCACGGCGCCGAGCGCCAACGCGCCGGTGAAGTTGCTCGAGAACTGGTCATAGATGGCCAGCGGCGCGGTCTGGGTGACTCCGCTCAGCGAGCCCGCGAACATCAGGGTGGCGCCGAACTCGCCCAGGGCCCGCCCCCAGGCCAGGGCCAGGCCGGCGACCAGACCGGGGAGCGCGACCGGCGCCGCGACCCGGACGAAGGTGGCCGCCGGGCCCGAGCCGAGCGTTCTCGAGGCGTCGATCAGACCCGGCTCGATCGCCTGAAACGAGGCCTGGGCCTGGCGGATGTAGAACGGGGCGGACACGAACACGAGCGCGACCACGACCCCGGCGGTCGCGTACACGAGATGGACGCCGGCGCCACCGAGCACGCCCCCCAGTATCCCCTCTGGCCCCAGCGCCGCGAGCAGGGCGAGGCCGGCCACGGCCGGGGGCATGACCAGCGGCAGTTCGATCAGGGTGACGATCAGGGCCCGCCCGCGGAAGGAACGGGTGCCGAGCAGGTAGGCCGCCGGAGTGCCGACCACGACGATCACCACCAGCGCGATCAGGGTCGTCTCCAGGCTCAGCTTCAGCGCCGCGGTGGAGGCGGGGTCACCGAGGCTTGAGAGCAGCTGGGCTGGCGGCACGTTGGTGAACACGGCCACCACCGGCAGGGCCAGGAAGGCCAGCGTGACGGCCAGGGCGGCCCCCAGGAGGAGGTGAAACCACCTCCGCCGGATCACTTGCTCGGGGGCGACAGGAAGCCGGCCTGGGCGAGATCAGCCTGGCCCGCGCCGCTCAGCAGCCCGGCGATGAACTTGTGGGCCTGAGCCGGATGCGAGGACCCCTTGACTACCGCTACCCCGTAGGCGACGACCGGCTGCAGCAAGGCGGGTAAGGCGATCGCCTTGAGCTTCCCGGCCGTGGCCTTGACGTCGGTCAGGTAAGTGAAGCCCGCGTCCGCCGCGCCCTGGACGAGCTTGCCGACGATTCCACTCACGTCCGGTTCGTTGGAGCGCACGTCGGCCAGGACTTTGGCGCTCGAGGCCGCGCCGAGCTTGGCCAGCACCTTGCGCGTGTAGATACCGATCGGCACGCTGGCCGAGCCGATCACCAACGTCACGCCCGGCTTCTGCACTCCGGCCAGGCTGGTGATCTTCGAGTTAGCCGGTACCGCGAGCACAAGCCGGTTGGCGGCGAAGGTGACCGGCTTGCCGACCAGTCCCTTGGCGTACAGCGCATCAGGCAGCTTGGTGTTGGCCGAGGCGAACACGTCGGGCCGGGCGCCCTGCTCGATCTGAGCCGCCAGCATGTCCGAGCCGGCGAAGGAGAACCGGCTCTCGGCGGCCGAGAACTGCCCCCCGTACTTCTTGAAGGCCGCCTGCAAGGAGGCCGCGGCCGACACGATCAGAGTGGGCTTGGCCGCCGCGTGGCCCGAGCCCGAGCCAGAGGCCGCGCTGCTGCTGCTCGAGCTGCTCCCGCAGCCGCTGGCGAGCAAGGCCACGATGGTGGTCAGGATCACGGTCAGACGTCGTCGCAGCATTCCCTTGGCTCCTCTCGAGGATGATGATGTGCCTAGGCAGACCTCACGCCCGGGGCGGTGAGCATAAGCATTGCATAGGCGCCAGGGCGAGCACCGGGTCTTCGGGAGCGCTGCGCTTTACTTCGCGGCACTCAAGACAAGAGGAGAGAACCCGATGAAACTCAGTGCCCGCGACCAGCTCGCCGGACGCGGGTCGGAGATCCGCCGCGGCGAGGCGATCGCCACCGCCTGACCTCGTCATGCCCCTGAGCGCCCGCCACCCCAACCGCCGCCACAACCGGCCGCTCTCGCTGCCGCACCATGATCAGGCCGAGCACGAGCTGTCGATCGACCACCTCGCCGATCAGGGAATCGGCGCCGAGGCCGCCTACGAGGGAATCACCAGCCAGCTCCTGCTCGACGGCCAGGCGCGGCTGAACCTGGCCACCTTCGTGACCACGTGGATGCCGTCGATCGGCGCCCGGCTCATGGCCGAGACGGCCGACAAGAACATGATCGACAAGGACGAGTACCCGCTGACCGCGGAAATCGAGGCGCGGTGCGTGAACATCCTCGCCGACCTGTGGGGCTCTCCCGAGCACGAGACGGCGACCGGCTGCTCGACCACGGGCTCCAGCGAGGCGGCGATGCTGGCCGGGATGGCTCTGAAGTGGCGCTGGCGCGAGCGGATGCACAAGGCCGGCCAGCCGGCCGACCGGCCCAACCTGGTCATGGGGGCCAACGTCCAGGTGTGCTGGGAGAAGTTCTGCCGCTACTGGGAGGTCGAACCCCGGTTGGTTCCGATGGAGGGCGACACCTATCACCTGACCGCCGAGCGGGCCGTAGCGCACTGTGACCAGAACACGATCGGCGTAGTGGCGATCCTCGGCTCGACCTTCGACGGCAGCTACGAGCCGGTGGCGGAGATCGCCGCTGCGCTCGATCAGCTCGAGACCGATCGCGGCCTGCACGTGCCGCTGCACGTCGATGCCGCCTCGGGCGGGTTCGTGGCCCCGTTCCTGGCCCCCGAGCTCGAGTGGGACTTTCGGATTGCGCGCGTGCAGTCGATCAACGCCTCGGGCCACAAGTACGGCCTGGTCTACCCCGGCGTGGGCTGGGCGATCTGGCGCGACGCGGCGGCGCTCCCGCGCGACCTGGTCTTCGACGTCAACTACCTCGGCGGCCACATGCCGACCTTCTCGCTGAACTTCTCGCGGCCGGGGAGCGAAGTCATTGCCCAGTACTTCATGTTCATGAGCCTGGGTCGGGAGGGCTACACGAGCACGATGGCCAACCTTCAGCACATCGCCGAACACCTGTGCAGCGGGATCGCTGACCTCGGCCCTTACCGCCTGATCTCCGACGGCGGCGAGTTGCCCGTGTTCGCCTTCACCCTCGCTCCGGAGGTCCGCAACTACACGGTGTTCGACGTCTCCGAGCGATTGCGGGAGCACGGCTGGCTGGTGCCCGCCTACACCTTCCCCGCGAATCGCCAGGATCTCAGCGTGCTGCGAATCGTCGTACGGGCCGGCATGAGCCTCGAGATGGCCGAGATGCTCCTCGGTCATCTCCGTCAGCTCACGGCCGAGCTCGAGTCGCTGAGCGCTCCGCTGCCCGCCCTGCGGCCGCCCGAACAGCGCTCGGCGTTTGCCCATTGAGTGGGAGACGTTCGCGATGCCCTCGGACCGAAGCTCGGTGCAAGAGCTCGAGCGAGCGATCAGCCCGAGCAGAATCTCAGCGCTCATCCAGCCGATGGCCGAGACGGGCTCACCGACAGGCCGGCCAGCCGCGGCCCGGGGATCAGAGCTCGGCGGCCAGCCGGCGGCCGGCGGCGCGCAGGGCGGGGACAGTGCCGGCTTCGCGAATGGTCTGCAGGTCGAGGATCCGCGCCCCGAAGGGGTCAAGCTCGTTGGTGCCGACGATCGCGTGGCAGGGCACGCCGGCCTGGCGAGCCCGGGTGGCGACCTCGGAGACGATCTTGCCGGTCAGGCTCTGAGCGTCGAGCTTGCCCTCGCCGGTGACCACCGCCCGAGCGGCCCGCATCCGGGCGTCGAAGCCGACCGCGTCCAGGACGAACGCCGCGCCGGGCACCAGCTCGGCCCCGAGCGCCGCCCACAGTCCACCTGAGAGCCCGCCGGCGGCTCCGGTCATCGGCAGCCCGCGGGGATCGCGCGGCCAGCGGCGCCCCAGCACGTGCAGCCGGGCCGTCAGCTTTCGCACCGCCGCGGGGTCGGCGCCCTTCTGGGGGGCGAAGACACGCGCGGCGTCCTCAAACGGCGTTCGGACATCGCAGAGGACGACGAGCTCGGTGCCGCCGAGCCCGCCGCCACGCCGGATCGCCCGGATCGCGCCCGCGCCGCCGTCGGTGGTCGCGCTACCGCCCACGCCGAGGTACACGGTCCGGGCGCCGGCGCCCACCGCCGCCACGATCAGCTCGCCGGTGCCAACCGAAGAGGCCGCGAGCGGGTCGCGCTCGTCCTCGCTGACCAGGTGCAGGCCGCTGGCCGCGGCGGTCTCGACGATCGCCCCCCGCGGGCCGACCGCGAAGCAGGCTTCGATCCTCCGTCCGAGGGGATCAGTGACCCAGACCCGGCGCTCGCAAGCGCCCAACGCGTCCCGCACCGCGGCCAGCGTGCCCTCGCCGCCATCGGCCACCGGGCACAGGTCGACCGGGCGCCCGCCCGCCTCCAAGCCAAGGCCGATGGCGCGGGCGACCTCGGCGGCGGTGAGGGTACCCTTGAACGAGTCCGGGGCGACGAGCACGGTGGTCGGGACACCGGCGATCGGGCTCACGCCGCTCAGTATCCGTCATCCTGTCGCTGGATGACCGAGTACGAGCTGATCGAGGCCGCGGGTCGGGAGGTCAGGATCTCCAACCCCGAGAAGGTGGTGTTTCCCGAGCTCGGGATCACCAAGCACGATCTCGTCAACTACTACGTCGAGCTGGCCGGCCCGGTCGTCAACCAGCTGCGCGATCGCCCGACCGTGCTCAAGCGCTTCGTGGATGGAGCCGCCGCCAAGCCCTTCTTTCAGAAGCGCATCCCGGATTCCGCACCCGAGTGGCTGCAGACCACGACGGTCCAGTTTCCCAGTGGCCGCTCGGCCCGCGAGCTGCTGCCCAACGACGCCGCTCACCTGGTCTGGGGCGTCAACCTGGGCGTGATCGACTGGAATCCCTGGCAGGTTCGTATCCCGGATCTCGACCACCCCGACGAGCTACGGGTCGACCTCGACCCGACCCCCGAGGTGAGCTGGAATGACGTCCGCCGGGTCGCGATCGTGGCCGGCGAAGTGCTGCGCGACCACGGGCTGACCGGCTTTCCCAAGACCAGCGGCTCGCGCGGGATCCACATCTACGCGCGCCTGGTGGCCGAGCACGACTTCGTCACCGTCCGCCGTGCCGCCGTGGCCCTGGCCAGGGAGATCGAGCGGCGCGTACCGAAGCTCGCGACCAGCAAGTGGTGGAAGGAGGAGCGCCACGGGGTGTTCATCGACTTCAACCAGAACCTCCGCGACCGAACGATCGCGTCCGCCTACAGCGTCCGCCCCACCCCCGACGCGCGGGTTTCAGCGCCCCTGACCTGGGACGAGGTACCCGAGGTCGAGCCCGGCGAGCTGAGGATCGACACCGTGCCCGCGCTGGTCGCCCAGCGGGGCGACCCCGCCGCCGGCATCGATGCCCAGGCCGGCTCGCTGGCCGGGCTGCTCGAGCTGGCCCAGCGCGACGAGGACGCCGGCCTACGCGACGCCCCGTGGCCCCCGCACTTCAAAAAGCAGCCGGGCGAGCCGAACCGGGCCGCGCCGAGCCGAGCCCGCCGCTCGGTGAACTAGTGGTTCATCCTGTGAGTCCGTTGACAGGGCTGGCGAGCGAAAATCGAGCGTGACAAGGACGCAGGACCGAAGGTGTGGCTCTGCCACATCGAGTGTCCGAGGACGCCGCCAGGCGACGATTTGCAGCCGTCAGACCGCAACGGACTTGCAGGATGGGCCACTAGCGCCCTCAGCTCTGCATCTGCCCGATGTGGCACTCGCGCGGAGGCTTGTCCTCGCGCCAGCGCAGGATCTTGGTCCCGTGGCGGATGCGTCCGCCGCTGGCGTGGTCAAAGGTCACTTCGACCACGAGCT
>JBPCIY010000039.1:0-13874 GCA_051005855.1 Solirubrobacteraceae bacterium
AGCGACGACGCTGGCGGTCGTACATCTGCCAGATCTCGTCATAGACCGCGTGAGCAGCGATGAAAGGCGCCAGCTCTTGCGCGTCGCCCCAGCCATAGGCGTCGAGCATCCGCCGGACGAAGCTCGAGCTCATGCGGCGGGTTCGCAGACTTATGACGTAGCCGGCCACATCCCAGTGGACCGGTCCACGGAAGGTGTCCTCGAAGTCGTTCCAGACCAGCCGGTGCGGAGTGTGGAGCAGGTTGCTCAGCGATACATCTCCGTGCAGCGCCTGGGTAGGAAGGGTCGACTTGAACACGATCTCGTCGAGTGCGTCCAGCCGCGCGCGAAGCGACGAGACCTTCCCGGCCTCGACGGCATCGCCGGGCTCAAGCCGGCCATGCAGGCGTTCGATGTTTTCGCGGAGAACTTGCGGGCCGGCCAGGTCACCGTTGAACGTCCGCAGCTCATCGTGCAGGTTCTTGAGCGCTCGGCCCAGGCGACCGGCGTCAGCGAGGTGGCTTGGTTGCTCAATATCGGGGATCCATTCTGAGCAGGTCATCCACAGGCCGTCGTGCCGATGGGGGCCCGGGGCGATCAGAGAACTCGGCGCGACGGCTACCCCAGAGGGCGCCAAGAACCTGAGAACCGAGACCTCGCGCTCAAGCCACTTCTTAGGATCATCATGCAGAGCCACGGTTCCGGTCATCACCCGGGCAACAACCGGCGCAGGCCGTAGGCGCACAAGTACGTTGCTCCCGGAGTAGAGGACGGTGGCCTCAGTCTGCGCGAGGCCGTGAGCGTTCGCAACGGCGCGGGCGGCCGCAAGCGCGCGGCCTTCCAGGGCAACGTTCATCAAAAGCAATCTCGCAGACCCCGGCAGCCGGCGGCAGCCGACCCGACCAACACGGGCGCTGTCACGAAAGGAACAGTCGTTTCGGACAAGGTTGACCGCGGTTCTTCTCCTGGGACGCCAGCCAGGCGCTCCTCAACCGCCCTTCGGCCTCGACGTCAGCGACGGCTCTAGTCTTGCCGAGGTGAGCCGCTCGGCGAGTGAGAACGACCGGCCTGGGGGCCAGCCAGCCGCGGCGCGAGATGCGAGCGGCCCGATCGCTGCGGGCGCTCGCGCAGGATTGCCGTATGCGCTCGCCGGCTCGTTGCTGGCGTTTTCGTTCGGCGTCTTGGCTCGGCCGGTGATGGGCCCGGTGGCGGCGATCGTGATGTCGGTGATTGTCTTCGCCGGATCGGCTCAGTTCGCGGCCCTGGCCGTACTGGCCGCGGGCGGCGGGGCGCTCGCGGCGATCCTGGCGGGCATCCTGCTGAACCTGCGCTTCGTGCCGATGGGCATCGCGATCGCGCCGTCGATGACACAGCGGGCCCTGGGCCGCGCAGCCCGTGGCCAGGCGATCGTGGACGCCTCCTGGGCGATGGCGCATCGTGGCCAGGGACGGTTCGACACCGAGTTCCTGCTCGGCGCGACCCTCGTGCAGTACCCGGCCTGGGTCGCCGGGACGGTCGTGGGCGTGCTCCTCGGCTCCGGGATCGGCGATCCCAAGGCACTCGGCCTCGACGCGATTTTCCCTGCGTTCTTCTTTGGCTTGCTAATGGCCGAGCTCCCCAAGCCTCGGGCGAAACTGGCCGCCGCGCTCGGGGCGGCGATTGCCGTGGTGCTGACACCGGTCGCGCCCGGGGGCGTTCCGATCATCGCGGCGTCGCTCGCCGCGCTGGTGGGACTGCGGAGGTGAACTCCACCACCTGGAGCACGGTCGCGGGACTCGCGCTCACCACTGCTGTGATCAAGGCTTTCGGGCCCGTGATCTTCGGCGGCCGCGACCTGCCAACACTGCTCGCGCGAACCATCCCGCTGCTCGCGCCGGCGCTGCTGGCCGCGCTCGTGGTCGTCGAGACCTTCGGCGCAAACGGGCGCAGCGTCAGCTTCGACGCTCGCGCCGGCGGACTGGCGGTCGCGTCAGTCGCCCTGGCGGTGCGGGCGCCACTCGTGGTCGTCGTCCTGTGCGCTGCCGTCGCGACCGCGGTCGTCCGAGCGCTCACCTGAACCCGGGCGGCCCCGGACCTGACTTGATTGTGGATCAGGGCCTACTCCTCCGTCGTTCGGGGCTCCTGAGCGGGCGCCGGAGCATCAGGCGCCTTGAGGCCATCGACGAATACGTCCGCCTTCGCGCCCGCCTTGGTGATTTGGTCGTGGTACTGGCCGCCGGTTTGTCGATCAGCTGCCTCCTCGGCTTTCAGCACCGCCTTGTGAACCTGCTCTTTGTGCGTTGCGGCCTCGTCTTCGGCCTTCTTCGTCAAGCTCTTGAAGCGCTCGGCAAAACCCATCTTTCCTCCGTTGTCAGCGAGAGATGATCGTAGTCCCACATGTGATCTGGCCTTCAGCCGGCTCCGTACTACTCAATGCCGGTGGATTAGCTACCCAGAAGGAAGACCTTGAGGAGACCGATGACCGAGTCCGCTATGACCGAGCCCGCTATGACCGAGTCCGAGCGACCGAGCGAAGGCGCCGTCGCGCGCCTGGTGCGCGATGACTGCGAACGAAAGAAGTTCCTCAAGATGGCCGGCAAGCCGATCGGGGCCGCAGCCGCGGCGACCTCCTTGGCGGCGTTCATCGCTGCCTGTGGCGGCTCGTCGAGCAGCAGCAGCTCGGGCGATCTGAAGATCGTCAACTATGCGCTCACGCTCGAGTACCTCGAGTCGGAGTTCTATGCCAAGGTGATCAAGAGCCGTCTGTTTCACGGCCAGTCCCTGTCCGTGATCAAGACGTTCGGCCACGAGGAGCACGAGCACGTCGCAGCACTGCACAAGCTGGCCAAGAGCTTGGGTACGCCAGCGGCCAAGCCGAAGGGCAAGTTCCCGATCAAGAATGCCGGACAGGTCACGAAGCTGGCCTCCGTGGTCGAGAACCTGGGTGCCGCCGCCTACCTCGGCCAGGCCGGACACATTCAGAGCAAAGAGATTCTCGCGGCCGCGCTGGCGATCCACAGCATCGAGGCGCGCCATGCCGCGACGCTGAACCTGCTGCTCAAAAAGAGCCCGACGCCGCACGGCGCCTTTGCCAAGCCAGCAAGCATGTCCTACGTTCTCAAGGCCGTCAAACCGTTCATCGCCTAGATGGTTGATTCCGCGGCCGCGTGGGGGCCGGATTCCGGCACGCGGGGTCGTGGAATCAACCATCTAGTGGCGGGGAGCCCCGGCGAGGTCCATCGAGCCACCTGTGGGGTCACCCGGGCCGCGCTCGGGGCCCGGGTCAGGAGAGCGCCGCGAGCTCAGCTTCCGTGAGCATCCGCTTGCCCCGGGTCGTCGGGTCCCACGCGACCAGGACGGTCGTTCCCGACGCGGCGAGGATGCCGTCGGGCAGCCTGATCTCGTGCTCGAGATGGAGGCTCGACTTCCCGACCCGCGCAACGCGCGCGGTCACTTTCACCTCTCCGTGGTCCTTGCGCACCTCGTGGCGATAGTCGAGATCGACGTGAGCGACGACGTAAGCGCCGTGCTCCCGATCGCCCCCAACTCGATGGGCGATCTGGGTGATCAGGGCCGCGCGACCCTCTTCCAGCAGCTCGTGATACACGGACTGGTTGAGGTGCCCGAGCATGTCCATGTCGCGCCACCGCAGCTGGACCTGCAGGCTGTGTTGGAGGCCGGACGACACGGCGGTGGAGTCTAGGCGGCCAGGATCGCCTACCGTCTGAACCTGCGATGGCAAAAGATGCTCGTGTTGTCCGTGGTGCCCGGCCGGCTCACTCACCTTCACTATCGGTGCGGCTCGGCATCTCGTGGCTCACCAACGCCTTGGTGCTGGCGATCGTCGCCGCTGTCCTCTCCGGGGTCGAAGTCAGGAACGCCGGCTCCCTGCTGGTGGCGGCCGCGGTCTTCGGGGTGCTCAACACGGTGCTCAAGCCGGTGCTCAGAGTGATCACGTTTCCGCTGGCGATTCTCACGCTCGGAGTCGCCTGGTTCCTGGTCGCGCTACTCATGCTCGTGCTGACGCGTGACATCGTCAGCGGCTTTTACATCTACGGCTTTGGGACCCTGATCGACGCGACGATCATCGTCTGGCTCGTCAATGTCGTGCTGGACCACGCTCCGGGTCGGTGGCAGCCATCCAAAAGATGATCCTCGCCGGGGCCGTGATCGCCGCGCTCAGCCTCGCGGGGTGCGGCGCAGCGAGCAGCGTCGGCACGACCGCCGCCGGCCGTGGTGCGAACGGCACCGGCAGCAGCACGGTCCCCGGCGCGACGCCCCAGGCCCGACCCCAGGCGATCGAGCCGACCGCCGGCCAGCAGGCGGCGGCTGTGACCGCTGGGGACCCGGTCGGGGACGTACACGCCCACGCGCCGTCGCTCGCTGACGTCAAGCACCAGCTGCGCCTGGAGCTGATTGCGGCCCCAGTGACCAACGCGACCTATATCGACCCCCTGCGCTACGTCACGCGTTGGGAGCGCACCGACCAGGGCGTGGACGCGCAGATGCCGGTGGGCGCCCCGATCCTCGCGCCCAGCGCGGTCAAGGTGCTCGCCATCATCCCGAACTGGTATGCCGGTCAGCCGCTGGTCTACTTCGAACTGCTCAACGGCCCCGACGCCGGCCGGGTGCAGTTCGTCGCCGAGCAGATCACCGGCATCGCGCCTCCCGGCAGCATTCTGCAACAGGGACAGACGATCGCCCGCTTTGCCGCGTCGGGGACGGCCATCGAGTACGGCTGGTCGACGTTGAATGGTGTGACCCTGGCCAGAGCGACGACGGGCTACAGCGAAGGTCAGGCCACCCCGGCCGGACGTTCCATCCGTGCCTGGCTGAACGCTCTGGGCGCCAACGCGGGCAACGGCTGAGCTCACCCGTACAACGCGTCGAAGCGCGCGGCGTACTTGTCGTTGATCACGTTGCGCTTGACTTTCAACGTCGGCGTCAGCTCCCCGGTTTCCTGGGACAGGTCGTGGTCGGGAATGAAGAACTTCTTGACCTGCTCGACGGGCGCGTACTTGGCGTTGGCGCGGTCGAGCTCAGCCTGGATCAGCGCGACGACGTCGGGGTGCTCGGCCAGGCCGGCCAACGATGTGTCCTCGACGCCGCGGGCCTGAGCCCAGGGCACGATCTCCTCCTCGTCGAGTGCGATCAGCATCGACGGAAAGGGGCGACGATCCCCGTGCATCACGGCCTGGGAGATGTAGCGCGTCTGCTTGAGGTCGTTCTCGAGGTTGGCCGGCGTGATGTTCTTGCCGCCCGCCGTGATGAGGATGTCCTTCTTGCGGCCGGTGATGAACAAGAAGCCGTCCTGGTCGAGTCGACCGATGTCGCCGGTGTGCAGCCAGCCGTCGATCAGGGCCCCAAAGGAACCGTCGTCGTTCCTGTAATAGCCCGAGAAGATGTTGGCCCCCTTGAGCAGGATCTCTCCGTCCGGCGCGATCCGGATCTCGACCCCCGGGTGCGCGCGTCCCACCGAGCCGAAGCGATGCTCCCCGGGCCGCATCCCGGTCGCCGTCGTGGAGGTCTCGGTCATCCCGTAGCCCTCCATCACCGGTACGCCCGCCGCATAGAAGAACTCGAGGATCTCCTTGGCGATCGGCGCAGCTCCGGTGACCGCCTCGCGCAGCCGGCCGCCGAACGCGGCGCGCACCGAGGTAAAGAGGCGCTCGTCGGCCTGCTCGTAGGCGGCCTGCAGCTCGGCTGGGATCTCCTGGCCGGCGGCCTCGAGCTCGCGGACCTTCAGCCCGACCTGGGTCGCCTCGGCCAGGAGCTCGGGGGCGACGCGCGCCGTGACCAGCGTGTAGAGCTTCTCGAAGATGCGCGGCACCGACGGCAGGTAGGTGGGATGGACCTCGGACAGCTCGGGGATGATCTGCGCCGTGTCGCGGCCCCAGTAGGCGATCGCGACTCCGCGGTCGGCGCTGACCAGCATCAGCAGCAGGCCGAAGGCGTGGGCCAGCGGGAGAAAGAGGTAGATGAGGTCATCCGGGCCGGCCTCGACGATTCCGCGCTGCGCCACCATGTCCAGCACCGCGCGGTAGTTCCCGTGGGTCAAGACGCAGCCCTTGGGTGGACCGGTCGTGCCCGAGGTGTAGATGAACGTGTACGCGTCGGCGGCGGTAACCGCCTGGGCCCGCGCCTCGAGCTCGCGCGGGTCCCGCGCCCGCCCGCGGGTCCGGAGTTCGGTGAGGCCAATCGCCCCGGCACCGGCTGGCGCCCCGTCGATGACCACGACGTGACGGAGATGGGGCAGCTCGTCGCGGACGGCCTGCACCTTGGCCACCTGGGAAGCGTCCTCGCAGAAGATCGCGGCCGACTCGGAGTTGCCGGCCACCCACGCGCATTCCTCGGGTGAATTGGTCGGGTAGATCGGCACCACCACGGCTCCGGCGGCACTTATCGCGAAACTACACCAGGCCCAGTCGACGCGGGTCTGACACAACATGCTCACCCGCTCGCCGGGCTCTATTCCGAGGTCGATCAGGCCCCGGCCGATCTCCGAAACGATCTCCCCGACCTCGGCGAATGTGACCTCGCGCCACTTACCCTGTACCTTGTGCTTCTGCGCCACCCGAGCGCCGAAGAGCTCGACCGAGCGCGGCAACAGATCGGCGATCGTGATTGATCCGGTCGTGTCCAGTGCGGTTGCGTCCATCCACCCTCCTCGGGAAAGCTCGGGCCGAAATCCAATTGCGCTCGAGAGCGTCCCGCTGCAGGATCGTCGCAGACCACGAAGCCCGGGCCTCCCGACACCGCGCAGCTGGTCTTGCCTATGATCGCGGTACGCGTCAACATGACTCTGTGCGGATGATCAGACTGACAGTGGTGGTCGCGGTGATCGTCGCACTGGCGCTCGACTCCGCCAGCGCGAGGCCAGCCCAGACCGGCGTGCGCGGGCTCCTGCTCTACGGCCCAACCTGCCCGGTGCAGCAGCCCGGGATGACCTGCGAGCGTCCCTACCGGGCGTGGATCACGGTCCGGCGCTTCCCGAGCGAGACTCTGGTCACGCGGGTGCGGTCGGCCGCCGACGGACGCTTCACGGTTCTGGTCGCCGCTGGTCGCTACCGGCTCGCGCCGCGCAACCGCACGCCCTACCCGCGCGCGTCGGCGCAGATCGTGACCGTGCGCCGCGGGCGGCTCAGCCCGGTGACGATCCGCTTTGACAGTGGGATCCGCTGACCCGGTCCAAAACCTGCGATGCTGGCGCCGGTGCAGCGCGTCCACGTGACCCAGGAGTTCCCCCAGCCCGTCGAGGACGTGTTCGCGTACCTGACCGAGGCGGAGAACCTCCAGCCTCTGTTCGGAGCCAAGATCACGTGCCTCTCCGAGGGATCGGACGGCACCCATAACGGGACGGGCGCTTCGCGCGAACTGCGGGTCGGGCCGCTGCCAGGGGTTCGTGGAGACCAACACCGAAGTGATTCCCAACGAGCTGGTCCGCTACCGGATCACGCGTGGAGGCATCCTCAAGAATCACGAGGGCGTGATGCGCTTCTCTCGACAGGGCAGCGGATCGCGGCTGGACTACACGATCGACTTTGACGGCAAGCTGCCGGGCGTCGGCGCGGCGGTCAAGCTGATGCTCACGCGGAGCATCACCGCCGGCCTGCAGAAGTACGCCGCGTCCGGGTCGGGGCCCGTAAACCCCAGCCGCTGAGCGTTCGAGGGCCGGCGCTCAGCGCGCCGTCACCGAGCCCGAGCGGCGGTCGATCGTGGTAACTACGGCACATCTGGAGAAGACACGCGCCGGAGGCGCGACTACTGTGGCTTGTGCGTGTCCGGCCGCCCGCGCGGGGTGAAACGACGCTCGAGACCCAGCGATGAGTTTCGCTGCTCCCGGCGATCTAGACGGAATGCGGAGTGATGGTGCCTTGAACGAGCCGTATTCGGGAGGAGGTATGACGTTGGACGCACGGGTTTCCCCGCGAGTCGACGAGGACGCGCCACCCGGCGGTCCCGCGATCGTCGCGCGACAGCTGCGACGCACCTTCAAGGGCGACATCGAGGCGGTGCGCGACATTGATCTCGAGGTGGCCCAGGGCGAGGTGTTCGGCTTTCTGGGTCCCAACGGGGCGGGCAAGACCACGACCGTGAGGATGCTGTGTACGTTGCTTCCGCCCACCGCGGGTAGCGCCAGCGTGGCCGGATTCGACGTCGTCAACGACGCCGCTGAAATTCGACGCCGAATCGGCGTCGCCCTGCAGGAGATCGGCCTGGATCCGGTCCAGAACGGCCGCGAACTGCTCGAGCTGCAATGCGGCCTGTACGGAATCACGGGCCCGCGGGCGCGGACCCGGAGCCAAGAGCTTCTCGCCCTGGTCGGTCTCACCGAGGCGGCCGACCGCCGCACCAAGACCTACTCGGGCGGGATGAAGCGCCGGCTGGATCTGGCCAGCGCCCTCGTCCACGCACCGGACGTGCTCTTTCTCGACGAGCCGACGACGGGGCTCGATCCTGCCTCGCGGATGACAATCTGGGACGAGGTGCGCCGCATCAACGAGGCCGGCGCGACGATCTTCTTGACCACCCAGTACATGGAGGAGGCCGACCAGCTCTGCGACCGCCTGGCCATCATCGACGGCGGCCAGATCGTCGCCGAGGGCACGCCTGAGCAGCTCAAGGCGGCGATGGGGCACGACGTCGTCTCGGTCGCCCTGGCCGGAACCGAGGCGGGAGCGATCGAGGCGGCCATGCAGGGACTGCCCGGGCTCGAGCGGGTTGTGGTCGAGTCCGACGCGATCGCCCTCTACGTCGAGAACGGCGCCGCTCAGGTCGCTGAGATCGTGCGCCGGATCGACGGCCGGGGAGTCACGGTGGGCGCGATCTCGGTCGCCCGCCCCTCCCTGGACGACGTCTTCCTGCAGGCCACCGGTCGGCGTCTGGAGGGCGAGGACGCCCACGCCCAACCCGAGGGGAGCGAGTCATGACCGAGATCGTGCTGCTCGGCCGCCGCGCCGTCCGGGAGATCACCCGCCTGCCCGAGGCAACGATCCCCACCCTGTTCATCCCCCTCTTCTTCCTGGTCGTCAACATCGGCCAGGTCTCCAAGACGTTTCCGAGCTCGACCCCGTTCCTGCGCGGCGAGGGCTACGTCGCCTTCCAGCTGCCGGTCTCGCTGATGTTCGCCGTGGCCACGGCCTCGAGCGGGCTGGCGCTGGTGACCGAGATCGACCTGGGCTACTTCGACAAGCTCCTGGTGGCGCCGATTCGTCGCTCCTCGATCATCTTCGGGCGCCTGGCCGCCGACCTGGTGCGGGGGATCCTGGCCTCGGCGCTGGTCCTCCTGGTCGGCCTCGCGCTCGGCGCCAGCATCCGCACCGGGGTGGTCGGGGCGATCGTGATCGTGCTGCTGGCCGCCCTGTTCGGAGTCGCCTACGCCGGCTTCGGGATCCTGGTCGCGCTGCGCACGCGCAACGTGCAGGCCACCCAGTCGAGCTTCCTGCTGTTCTTCCCCCTGCTCTTTTTGACCCCGAACTTCGTCCCGTTCGATCGGCTCTCACCGCTGATGGAGACCCTGGCCCGGATCAACCCGGTCAGCTACGTAATCGTCGGGCTGCGCTCGCTGATCATCGACGGTTGGGATCTGGGCTCGATCGCCGCCTGCGTCGCCGTCATCGTCGGTCTGGGCATCATCCTCACCGGCGCCTCCCTGCGCGTGATCGCCACCTATGACCGGTGACGCGCGGTAACTGAGTCCCGGATACCGGGCCTCAGTCCATCACGTCTGCTTCGAGCTACGGCTTGTGGGCCACGACCTGGAAGATCGAGGTGAACCCGGTCTCGAAGCCGCGCCGCGCCGCGCGCAGATAGAGCCGCCAGATCCGCATCCGCTCGACGCCGATCAGAGTCTCGGCGCGGTCTGAATTGGCCTCCAGGTTCCGGGTCCACTCGCTCAGCGTCCGCGCATAATCCGAGCGAAAGCCCTCGACATGCCTAGGCTCGAGGCCGGCGCGCTCGATCGCCGCCAGTACGCGCGAAACGTGTAGAGGCGCCGCGTCGGGGAACACAAATCGCTCCGAGAACGGCCCGGCTTCGGGGTCGCCGATCCGCAATCGGGCGATCCCGTGATTGAGGAGCCGGCCACCCGGGCGCAGGACCGAGGCCAGCGTGGCGGCATAGGCGTCGAGGTTGGCGCTCCCGACGTGTTCGACCATGCCGATCGAAGAGATCGCGTCGTACTGCTCGCCGGCCAGATCACGATAGTCGGCGAGGCAGATCTCGACTTGATCTTCCAGCCCGGCGGCGGACACCCGCCCGCGCGCCAGGTCAGCCTGCTCGGCCGACAGGGTGATGCCGGTGACCCGGGCGCCGTGCTCGCGCGCCGCGTGCAGCGCAAAGCTGCCCCATCCGCAGCCGACGTCGAGCACACGCTCTCCGGGTCCGAGCCCGAGCTTGGTGCAGACGAGCTCGAGCTTGGCCCGCTGGGCCTCCTCGAGCGTCTCGGCGCCGCGCGAGAAGATCGCGCACGAGTACGTCATCGAGTCGCCGAGAAAGAGGCGGAAGAACTCGTTGGAGACGTCATAGTGATGGGTGACCGCCCGTTGGTCGCGCTCACGGCTGTGCCGGCGCCCGCGGGGGCGCAACTCGGCCTGCGGCGGGCGTGGAATCGAGCGCAGCGCGCCGGCCCGGGCGGCGGCGACGGCCAGCCGCAGTTTGCCGCGGGTATCGAGCGGCGGGACCTGGTAGCCGTCGAGCAGATCGAGCACCGCGTCCATGTCGTCTACCTCGATCTCGCCGCTCACGTAGGCCCGCCCCAGCCCGAGCTGTCCGGGGGCACGCAGGACGTGTCCGAAGGCCCGGGGCGAGCGGATCCGGAAGGTGGGTCCGTCGACGCCGTTGGTGGGCGGCAACGCACTGCCGTCCCAGAGCTGCACTGAAAAGGGGCGCTCGGGCAGAGTCTCGGCCAGCGCCTCGCGCAGCGGCGCCGTGGCTAGGTCGGCGCTCATGCCCCCGGCGCGGCCGGTTTGGCCGCCTGCTGCTCAGGACTTACGCGGACGACGTCCCAGGCGAGCCCCATTCGCTCCAGAAACCGGATGACCAGCGCCGAGGGGTCGAGCTCCCAGCGGCGCAACCCGTGCCCGGCCGAGGTCGGAAAGGCGTGATGGTTGTTGTGCCAGGCCTCGCCCAAGGACAGCGGGGCCAGCCAGGCCAGGTTGCGCGACTCGTCACCGGTGCGGTAGCGCCGGCGGCCGAAGAAGTGACAGAGCGAGTTGATGCTGTAGGTGACGTGGTGCAGGACGAGCATCCGGACCGCGCCACCCCAGAGCAGCCCGGTGAGGCCGTCCCGCAGGCGCCCGCCGAACAGCCAGCCGAGCGCGAACGCCATGGCCAGGCCACCGATCGCCCAGACCAGAAAGGTGCGGTGGACCCAGCTCACGACCGGGTCCTTGAGCAGATCGGGGGCATAGCGCGTACGCCGGCCGCGGTGGGTGTGGATGAAGAGCCATCCCATGTGGGCGTGCAGCAGTCCGCGCAGCGCTCCGCCCCACCCCTGGCCGTGGCCGACATGGGGGCTGTGAGGGTCGCCCTCTTGATCGGAGTAGGCGTGATGCTTGCGATGGTCGGCCACCCAGGAGATCACCGGCCCCTCGATCGCGGCCGAGCCAAGGATGGCGAGCACGCCGCGCACGGCCGGGGTGGTCCGGAACGAACGATGGGTCAGCAAGCGATGAAAGCCAACCGTGATGCCGACGCCGGTGAGCACGTACATGACCAGAAAGACGAAGATGTCGTTCCAGCCCAGCAGGCTCTCCCAAAGCTGCCAGCCGACCAGGAACAGACTCAGCACCGGAAGGCCGGTGACGACCCCTGTGATGATCCGGTCGCGGACCTCGCTCTGCGCGGGTTCGACATCGTCGGCAATCGCAATTGATGATCCAGGCATCTGGGCGCCAGTCTAGGAGGTAATCGCCGATGAGACTCCTCCGCTTCTCACCTCTGTTCAGTGCAGGAGGATGTTGATCCGGAAGCCGCTGCGGTGCCTGCTACGCGGGGGCGTCGACTGACTCAAGACCCGCAACAGGTGGTGACGACCCCAGTGCCGGGGACGGCTTACCGAGCCCAGGCCGCAGTGGGAACGGCGCAGCGCGGCGCGCGCCCGGACCAGGCTCAGCTGCTTGAGCTGGGGAGCCACGCAGCTCGATGCCGTCTTGTGGGCCCCGACCCCGCCGGTGACGGGAGCGACCGAGAACGCGTTCAGGGCGCGGTCATCGACGCCGATGGCCACCGGGGTGGCTGCGACCTGGCTGCGCTGAGCACTGGTGAACGTCCAGAACGTCCGCGAGGGAAGACCCTCGACGATCGTGCCGTTGACCGGCGCGGCCGTGAGGCGCACGAGCGGGTTGCCGAGGTTCTGGAGGTCAAACGCGTCAATCGTGACCGTGGGCTGCTGGGTGCCGTAGATGGACCAGGTGCTGATCGGGAAAGCGGTGCCGCCCGCGATTCGGTAATTGGTGCCGGCGGTGTCGGTCAGGAAGGTGCCGTTGCCGGGGTAGGGAGCCAGCGAACTGAACTGCCGCGACGTGATCATCCGCACGGGCTGGGCACCGCCGAAGCCGGTCCAGCTCGAGACCAGCATCGGCGCCCCGCCCGCCACCCGGTAGACGTTGGGGTCGCCGCTGACCTGGATGAAGGTGCCGTCCGGAAACGGGCTCGGGTTGCCCGCCGTGGCGGTGTCGCCGTTGAGATAGTCACCGTCAATGTTGATCGTCACGCCACCGTGGGTCTCGTTGTGGGCCCCGTCGTACTGGTGGATCCGCTTGGCCCCGGGCCAGTCGCCGCTGGGGACATAGGAGTCGCTCGTGGTCTTCTGGTTGTTCCAGTGCGCGATCCAGACGTCGTCGGGCTCGGCGTAACCGGTGCCGTAGGACTGGACGAGATCGGTGATTCCCGACGAGGCACTGCTGTAGACCCCGGACAGATAGCCGTCGGCGTGGAGCTGCGTCGTCCAGCCGCTGAGGTAAGCCAGCACGGCACCCGACGCCGAGCTCGAGCGGCTGTACTGCTCCATGTCGTCGTAGATCGGGTTGCCGGCTCCAATCCCGAGCGCCTGAGCGTGCGCGACGGCATCGTTGGCGGCGGCGGCGCCTTGGGCTGAGGCGCTGCTCGAGGAGATCGTGGCGCACGTGCCTCCACACGCGCCGGGCCCCTGCAGCCCGACGTAGGTCAGGATCAGATGCCAACCCGCAGCCGTCTGGCCGGCTACCCAGCTCGAGCTGAGATTGGGCTGCGAGCAGGCGGCGTTGACCCCGCCGATGTAGACCCCGATCGCCCGGTAGGGCGAAGCCGACCAGGCGCTCATCGCGCTGCTGGAGGGGGCGGTGCAGGCATCAAAGCCGAGCCCGGCATAGGTCACGGCGTGGTCGTGGGCCTGGGCCATCGCGGCCGGACGGAAACGCAACATGGGAACCGAAGCGCTGCTCACGCGCGCCGCCTCGAGCTGACGCCCGACGGCCCGGGCCACGATCTCGGACGCCCGCGCCCAGGTCGCGGTCACGACGACGCTCGCGCCCGGGACGGTGAACGTGGCCTGGTGGCCGCCCGCGGGCAGAAGCTCGCCGCGGGCGCCGGCGGAGCCGCCCGCTCTCAGCGGGGAGACGAGCAGCGCTTCGGTGCGTCCGGCGGTGTGGGCCGGGCAGCTTTGGCTGGCGCTCGGGGTGCCGAGATAGACGGCGTGGCGGTCAAAGCGCACGCACGTCGAGGACGCCCGGTCTAGGCGGAAGACCGGCCAGGAGGCGGGCACCCGCAGCGTGTAGCCGCGGTAGCGCACGCTGTGTATACCAGTACGAGCGGTCGCACCGGGAGCCATCACCAGTAGAAAAACCAGTGCTGTGAGCGCGGTCGGCCACACCGCGCTCCCGGTGGGGCGGCTCGAGTGAACTCTGCGCCTCACCGTGCTCAGTCTAAACCGCAAT
>JBPCIY010000040.1:0-13561 GCA_051005855.1 Solirubrobacteraceae bacterium
CCGGGAAAACGATCTGTTGTTGGGCCAAGCGCTGGGAATTGACCATGCTCGGGGCATATGCTTGGGCCAACCTCGCCACCTTCCCTGGCGCCGACGTCGTCGCCGCGATCGACACCACCTGGCTTGAGCCGGCCGGGGTCACGGCCACTGAGTGGCTCACGTTCGAGGCGGACATCCCCAGGCGGGCTGCCGTCGCGATGGCCACCGCCGGCGCCGCGGCGAGCTCGACGTCAGTGGCCTGGACGACGCCGGGATCGCTGATCTGACCGGAGACGGCATAGCCGAACACCTGCTGTCCGAGTTGTTGAGGCTGGAAGAGGAGGGCCGCTGTGGCCGTGTACGCTTTTGCCTGCGCTCGTGCCGCGACGTAGGCGGCGGCGCCAGCCAAGACCCCGAGGAGGACGACGATCCAGGCCCGGCGCCGCAGCACCCGGAGAGTGTTGAGACGGCGACCATCGGTGGAGCTGAGGCTCATGGTCGTGAAATTGAACCTACGGTTTGCCCCGCAACCCTCCGCGCACCGACGATTTCAAGGGTCAAGGGCGGAGAATGCTAGCAAGCTAGGGACGTCAGTAAGCTGCGCGCGGCGGGTCAAGCGCTCAGCCATCTTGATGTCGGAGTGGCGGTGTTCTTCACGATCACGGGCTTCCTGCTGTACCGCCCGTACTTCGCCAGCGCGCTTGACGCCATCCCGAAACGCCGGTCCGGCTGTTCTACTGGCGGTTTCTGCGAATCGTTCCGGCTTACTGGGTGGCCCTGCTTGTCTTAGCCCCGGTCCTCGCCTTCGCCACGCCGGCCGGCGTGGCCAACTTTCTCTTTCTCCAGACCTACAAGCCGGCCTGGGTGCGGAGCGGCACATCCCCGGGCTGGAGCGTGTGCGTCGAAGTGTCCTTCTATGTGCTGCTGCCCGGGTTCGCTGCGTTGCTGGAACGGAGATGGGGCGCCCTCGCCAGCAATCATCACCGCCGAGCGCACGTCCTCCAGCTGGCGGCTCATCGGCTCCCACAGCGCGGTGCGGTCTTCTCGATAAACAGCTCCGAAACCGTCGACTTCGAGGTTGAGATGCTGGCATCCTCGATCTCCTCGCCGACCGGTTAGCCGACCCCCGCGAACTGGCGGGTCGAGCTACCGAACCGGGATCGAAGGTCGGATCAGTCACTTCAAACGCCGCTACGGCCTGCGCCGGACCTGGCTCACGGCCGCTGAACCAGGCCCGGAAGCCTGACTCCACCGGGCGACCATTCACAAACCTGACTCGGCCGTGCCGTCCCAGCGCGGCCGAGTCAGTCCAGAGCGTTTATCCGGGGCAAGTAGCCGCCATCGGATCCTCACCGTATCGGCGTCGAGCGCCCGCTCGCACGGGCAACACCGACACCGACACCGAGCACCGACAACTCGAGGGTGACTACGATTTCCGGCCTTGGACGATCCCGATCAGCCGTTTTATGGAGCGCGGGCCACCCGGACCCACCATCAAGGCGGTCGATTGGGCACCGAGGCCCCGGTGTGGCTTGGGATCCTCGTGCTGCTCGCGGGACGAGTCGCGCTGTCATTGCACGACATCCGGCTGCCGGGCCTCCAGCAGGACGAGACCCTGTTCGTCAACGCGGCGACGCTTCGGCTGCCGGGCATCGGCATCGTGCATCAGATCGGCGGAATCCCGATGATGATCTTCCACTACACCGGGGCACTGAAGTCCTGGATCTACGACCCGATCTTCGCCGTGGCGGGCACCTCGCCGACCGCGATCCGGCTGCCCGCGGTGATCATCGTCTGCGTGGGCCTGGCGCTCGTGTATCCGGCCGTGCGGACGCTGGTCAACCGACCGGTGGCGATCCTCTCGTTCGCCGTCCTCTGCTTCGACAACAGCGTCTTCTGGCTCACGCGCGATGACGTCGGGCCCTCGACCCTCGAGTTCTTCTTGAAGTGCGGCGCGCTGTTCTGCGTCGCCAGGTTTGCGACCAATCGCCGCCTGCGTTGGGTCGTGCTGCTGCTGGTCGTGCTCGCCCTGGGAGTGTTCAACAAGCTGAACTTCATCTGGGTGGTCAACGCCAGCCTCGCCGTCTCGATCGTCCTGGCATTCAAGGAGCGGCGGTCACTGCGCGTTCACCGCCGCCTGATGACGGTCTGGGGCGCCGGCCTCGCCCTCATCTACATCGGATGGGCGTGGTACAGCATCGCCAACCACATCCGCAGCGGCCTCCTGCAGCCGTGGCACACGTTCGCTACCGGGATGCGCGGGACGCTCGCCGGCACGTGGTTCTACAACTACGCATTGGCTCCGTGGAAGGCCCCAGGGGCCGCGGTGGCCCTCATCCTGGTCTTGTTCCTTGCCGGCGTCATCGCAAGCGTGGCGAGGCGGACACGTAGCCTCGCGGTCGCCATGATGGCGCTGACCACGCTGATCCTGGCGCTGGAGATCCTGGCCACCAAGGCGGCGATGGCCGGCTGGCATTACGTGTCGATCTATCCGTTTGTCAGCGTGGTCGCTGCCTACGGCGTCTATGGCCTGGCGGTGACCCTGGTTCACGGGCGACGAACGCTCGCCATCGTGCTGGCGAGCGCCGGCGTGCTCGTCGTCACCTACGACGGCGTCGTCCTGGCGAAGTACTTCCGCGTGCTGCACAAAGAGCCGACCTTCGTTATTTGGACGCCGTCCATCTACGCCCTCAGCCAAGATCTTCAGCACAGCCACGCGCGGGTCTTCACCGCAGATTGGGGCATCTTCGAGCCGCTGTACGCGCTGCACCCGGGGCGCCGCCTTACGCAGCTCGAGTACAAGCTCGAGCAGCCGACGGCCGCTCAGCTCGCAGTGGTGCGACGACGGGTTAGCTCGACGTCCGGCCCCAAGCTGATCATCACCCATCCCGCCGACGACCTCGTCTTCAAGACCGCCAACCGCAACCTGTTCCGCGCCCTCGGTCCACGCCTGCACCTCGTCCGCACCATCCCGGGCGCCGACAGGGCTCCGGTGTACGATCTTTACGCCTATCGGTGACCCATCCGACCCCCGGGCAGCGGGCCCTCGGGCATCAAAACGCGGCCCACCACACCAAACGGTCGTGTTCCGGGACTTTCCCCGGCGAACATGACGCATCGCACTGCGCGACACAAATACGCGCCGGGATTGCCAGACGGCAATCCGTCGCGCGAGCTGCCCGCGAGTGCGCTGGCCGGCAGCGCCAGGGCGATCACAAACGCACAGATAATGGTTGTCGTCTTGGCCGGCATCCAGATGTGACGGCCGAACCTGAGGGGCGCTCCGCAGGCCCGGCTGGTTACTCCCGGTTGCGGGTGTACGCAACCGCTATGGCTCTGCAAGCCGGTCGCCGCCTGCGCCCGGGGTATAGCTTGGTCAACCGATGGCGGGAAAGTCAAGGTCACGCGTCCGCCTGACGGTGGTCTCCGCCGAGACCCCGTCGCAGCAGTCGCCGAGCGGCTTCGCCGCCCGTCTCTATCACTTCCTCGGGGCCGCTCGCGAGCACATGGAGGTCACGCTCGCGCTTATCGAGCTATCGACGCATGGTGAGGTCGGATCACTTCCCGTCGACCGCGTCGAGGTCATCCCGGCACCCCGAAGCGGCTGGCGGGAACCCGGGCGCAAGGGGCAGCTGCTCAGGGCGCTCGTTCAGTATCCCCTCGATCCGCTTCCCTACCATTGTTACCCCCGCCGGCTGCCGGCGCTCAGCGCCCTATTACGGCAGGAGCAGCCCGACGTGGTCGTGCTGTACCTGCCATATCTCGCGCAGTTGATTGACCACTGCCCACCCGGAGCGGCGGCGATCGTGGCCCTCGAGGAGCCCTGGGAGTGGGTAGTCGCCGCCGCGCTTGGAGACGCGACGGCGAAGGACCGATGGCTCGCGCAACGGGAGAGCCGGCGCTTTGAACGGCTCTACCGCCGGCTCAGCCCGCGCATCGAAGCGGCAGTGGCGATCTCCGAGGCCGAAGCCCAGTACTTCGGTCAGACGATCACCCCGGGGAAGATCTCGGTCATCCCGCACGGAATCGACACGCGGTACTTCCGTTCGCGAGAATCCCCGCGCCGCGACATCGACGTGCTCGTGGTCGGCAGGCTGCGCGTCGTCTACAACGTTGACGCAGCGCTAGGAGCCTGGGAGACGGCGAACGCAACCGAGGCGCGACGTCGGTGGCGGTGGGCGTTCGTCGGAGACATCGATCTCGACGTCGCTGAGCGGCTGCGCCGCCGCGGCTGTCTGGTCACCGGGGCCGTGGAGGACGTGCGGCCCTTCTACGAGCGCGCGCGCTGCGTGCTGGTTCCCGCGCTCACCGGACGTGGCGTGAAGACGACCTCGCTCCAGGCCTGGGCGATGGGCCGGCCGCTCGTCGTGTCCCCTGTTGGCGGCCAGGGCCTGCCGGTCTCGCCAGGCGAGAACGCGCTCGTCGGCGGCGATCTGAAGGCGATGGTCGAGAGAGTCCAAGAGGTCCTCGACGATCCCGTCCTCGCTCAGCGCCTTGCCGAGAACGGCCGGCGCACCGTCGAGCGAGAGCTTGACCTCTCGGTGATCGCCGGCGCGTTTGCCCACCTCTGTCTGGACGTCGCGGCGCGGAGGTCGGCGCGGTGATCCGGGTTAGCCGTCGCGCAGATCAGCCAGCAGCGTCAGGGTCTCTTGCAGCATCCGAGTCCGAGAGAACCGCTCCGCGCGCGACCGCCCCGAGACGGACATGGCCCGCATCTCCTGCGGGTGTGCCAGGGCCCAGCTCAGCTGTCGCGCGAGGTCAACGGGATCCTGCCGGCGATGGATCAGTCCGTCGACACCGTCCCGAACCACCTCGGCGGAGCCGCCGGCGTCGGAGCTGAGCGCGGGCACCCCGCGGGCGAGAGCCTCGAGCAGCGCGAAGGGAAGGCCCTCGAACCGGCTGGGCAGCAGAAACAGGTCGGCACCGTCCAACAGCCGATCGATATCGCCGCGGTGGCCGAGGATTCGCACGACGGAGTCCAGTCCGTGCATTCGAATCCGGGACTCGAGCGAGGATCGAAGGTCACCATCGCCGGCCCAGGCGAAGACGACGTCTCGCCGGCCGGTGAGGACACCGGGCAGAACCTCGAGCAAGTCGTCGTAGCCCTTCTGCGCGTCCAGCCGGCCGACGGTGAGGACTACCCGGGTCTTGAGCCCGAGTCCTAGTTCGGTCCGTAGTGCCAGGCGGGCGTCGGACCGGTCCTGGGCAGCGATCTCGACCGGGTCCGGCCCGCCGTTGTAGATCGTCGTGACACTGGCGAGCGGTACTGCGAAGGTCCGCCGCACCGCCTCGGCGTTCTGCTCAGAGACCGTTATCCAGCGCTGGCGGCGACGCAGCGCCCACCGGCACCAGGCCTGCCAGCGACCCGTGGAGACCGGCCTGGGTGCGAGCTGGAAGACGACCGCCGTCGGGACGGAGGCCAGCGCGGCGGCGATCATGCAGCCCATACCGAGGTTCAGCAACGGCAGTACCACCATCCCCACGTCCGGGCGGACCCGGCGCAGGATGCGGGCGCTCGCCACTGCCTGGCCGGGGACCCCCCATCGATGGTCGCCCCTGAGTGGCGCATCGATGTATGACACCGCCGAATCGGCCTGTAGCTCTTCGGCGATGCTGCTGGTGGCCGCCGAGAGCTCGAGGGCGACGGAGACCTCCCAGCCCTGCTGCGCCGCGGTGCGGGCGATGTCCAGCAGGTATTCCTCTGCGCCCCCCCGGCCCGGTGTCGGAGACAGGATGAGCAGACGCGGGTTGTTCATCCGGCTACTGCCGCGGACGGCTCGCCACGCAGGCGTAGCCGAGCGGGAGGCGACGGACCTCGTCGAGTTCGTCGAACGCGGGAAGCATCGCCGCAAGGCCCCGTAGCAGGCGATCGACGAGGGTCCGCTCGGCTTCCCGCCCTCCGTCGGTGCTCCAGATAGTCCAGGTCGCCGTGCGCGCCAAGCTGGCCAGCGTCGTGAAGTAGCCGTTGCGCGGGGTGATCGACTCGACGACGAAGCCCGCGGCGGTCAACAGGTGACGGACCCCGTGCGGCGTGTAGCGGAAGTAGTCAAACGGCTCCTCGTGCAGCTCCCAGACCAACGGCACGGTCAAGAACACACGACCGCCGGGACGCGTGATCCGGTGCAGCTCGCGCAGGACCGAGAGAGGCTCGGAGACATGCTCGAGCACCTGGGTGCTCAAGACGACGTCGAATGACGAGTCCGCGAGCGGCAGGTCCTCCAGCGAACCGTGGATATCGACTACCGGGGCGTGCTCGTGCGGGGAGTTCTCCCAATCTGCGGTGACGTAGTCACAATGTGCGAAGAGTTCGCGATAGGGCGCATTTCCGGCCCCGGCGTCGAGGATGCGCGTGCCCGCCGGCAGCTGTGACGCCACGGCCGAGACAAAGGCGAGCACAGTGTGCCGTTCCTCGGGTAGCTCGTCGACGAACTCCCGTAGCCGGGGGGAGAGCCCCGTCATCGATCCGGCCCGCGCGCTTGCTCGCCTTCGCGCGAGGCGAAGGACGCGAGCCAGAGCCAGACTGACCTCGAACAGCCGCCGGCTGCGCCGCAAGAGCCTCCGGGCGGGTGAGATGAAGTGCTCCGGGCCGATGCGCGGGATCGTAACCGCGGTCTAGACTCTCGCACCTCGTACGTGCCGCGGGAGTCCGAACTGAACCGAGCCAGCGCCCCTGCCCCGATGCGCGTGCGGGTTTACTGCGGGACCGATTTCGCCGGCTGGAGACGGGCGGGTCAGGCCGGCACCAGGCCCGGCCTAGCGCCGTATGGTCTGGAACACCTGATCGACTCGGGCCTGTCACTCGTCCCGCGACAGCCGCCGCGATGGCTGAGCGGTCGATTGCGCAGCCGGCTCATCTCAAGCCTCGAGTGGCACACGCTCCCGCTCGTTCAGCCGCTGCAGCTGATCCGCAGGCCCGAGGACGTCGCGCTCGCGGTGCTGGAGCGTGAGGGGCTGACGCACGCGCTGCTCAAGCGGGCCGGCGTCCCGCCGTGGTCACGGGTGCCGCTGGTGGTCGTCTCCTGCTGGCTGGCCGACGAGCTCCGGACAGCGTCACCGATCCGACGCGCGCTGCTGCGTCAGCTCGCCCAGTCGGTCGACCTGTTCGTGTTCTGGTCGCGAAACCAGCTCGCCATCTTTCGCGATCAGCTCGGGGTCGATGAGGACCGCCTGTTCTTCGTGCCGTTCGGGATCGAAACCGACTTCTACGTCCCGTCGGAGGCTCCCCGTGAATCGTTCGTGCTCAGCGTGGGCAGAGATCGCGGACGCGACTATCCCACGCTGCTGGCCGCGGCAGGCCAGCTCGACATCCCGGTGAAGATCGTCTGTCCGATGGACGCTGTGCAAGGCCTCGCCGTGGCGGCCAACGTCGAGCTGATCGGCGAGGTGGACCACTTCCAACTGAGACGGTTGCTCGGGGAGGCCTCCGTCGTGGCGCTTGCATCCGATCCCGACGTCGCGTACCCAACGGGTCAGACCGTTCTGCTCGATGCGATGGCCGTCGGCACCCCGACGGTGCTCACCGGCAGCGCCGCGATGCGCGACTACGTCCGCCACGGAGAGAACGCCTGGGTCGTTCCCCCGCGAGATCCCGATGCTCTGCGCGACGGGATCCTGGCGGTGCTGTCAGACGATGCGCTCGCCCGGCGCATCTCTGCCAACGCGCTGCAGGATGTCCGCGAGCGCTTCAACGTCGCCGAGATGTGGCGGGCGGTCGCGGAACGGCTCCGAGTACTGGTTGCGCTGGACCGGGCCTAGGAGCTCGGCATCAGCCCCGCGCGGCCTCAAGCGTGCGGGTGACCATGCTCAGCGTGCTCAGTAGCGCGGCGCGGTCAAGCGTGGCTTGGAGGGCGACGAGGCAGGCCAGCCCGGCAGTGGCTCCAGCGACGGCTCCGAGCGCCAAGGGGCCGACGTGCTCGGCGACAAGCCAGCCGATCGCCCCGGCGGGCAGGCTGGCGAGGGTGGGAACGAGCACCGGCCTGAAGATGCGGATCTGGTAGGTCCGGATGGCGCGGGTACCGAGGACACCGCCCTCGACGATCGCGGAGGCAAACGTGCTTAGACCCAGTGCCGTCACCCCCAGCACGGGCAGGAGAGTCAGCCCGACCAGGAGCGCGGCGGCGGTGTGGAGCACGGCTCCCCGCAGAACCGTGGAGGCGTCCCCCTGCGCGAACAGGAACCCCGCCACGGCGACGGATATCGGTCCACCGGCCAGGAGGCCGCCACACGCCCAGGGGAGGATATCGACGATTCCATGCCACTTGGGATCGAAGACGGCGGGAATCAGGGCGGGCGTGGAGCCGACCAGAGCGCACATGATGGCTGCGGTGGCCACCGACGAGGTGGTCAGGACCTGTTCGGCCGCCTGGCGCGCGTCCCCGCCGGCCTCGATCAGGCGGGCCATCCCCGGGAAGGTGACGCGCCAGAGCGACTCGAAGAGCAGGAAGGGCACCTGGATGAAGCGGTAGGCGAGTGACCACACGCCCAAGGTTCCGATGCCCGCCACGGCCGCGATCCCGACGTTGAGCCCTTGGTCGCGGACCAGGTTGACCGCGTTGATGGCCTGAAACCGGGTCCCGAAGGGGAGGAGAGGGGCAATCGCGCCAAGCCCGAGACGCGGCCGGAGGACCCGCAGGCTGGAGCTGCGTAGGCGCAATCCGGTAGAGACCAGCACCTGCACCACGCTGGCGCTCGCCAGCGCCCAGACCCCCGTTCCCAGCGCCGCGGCGGGGATCGCCCAGGCCATGTAGCTGACCGAGCTGAGGACATCGATCGTGGCCAGTCGGCGAAACATCAGGTTGCGTTCGAGATGGATCGTGCTGGCGGTCCCGAACACCGCAGCGCAGACCGAGGCGGTCATGATCGCGGCCACCCAACCCGGACGGCCGAAGAGCGGGGCGGCGGCGGACACGATGATGGCTATGGCCACCGCGATGGTCAGCTGGAGGCCGAGCAGCTCCTCGAAGACCCGGGGCGAGGGAGCATGATCCCCGCGGATCAGGGCCGCGCCCAGGCCGCCGTCGGAGATGAGGTTGATGAACACCACGATCGCCGAGCCGATCGCTACCGCCCCGAAGTCGGCCGGGACCAGGAGCCGGGCCAGGACGATGGTCCCGACGAAGCCGAGCGCTCGAATCGCGACGCCGCGCCCGACGAGCAGCGCCGCACCCGAGGTGGCCCGGTGCCGAACGTCCGAGGCGGTCAGTGCCGCCTCGCCCCCCGGGGAGCCTTCACTGGGCACACGGGAAGTCTCCCACGAAGCTCAAGCTCAGCTGCGGCGCGTCGATTTGGCTAAATTGGCGGCGACGAACGCCTTGAGGATCTTGGGTATCAGCGGCATCGATGGCACCGTTGCTTTTAAGCGAGAGCATTGGGCACTGCCCGACGCGCGCGAGGCGCGGATGGTCCAGGGCCTCGATTCGGCCGCGGCGCTGCTCGTCGACGGGGAGTTCGTGGCCGGGGTCGCGGAGGAGCGGATCAGCCGTCGCAAGCACACCGGGGACTTCCCGGTCGGGGCGATCGAGAGCTGTCTCACTCAGGCGGGCATGGAGGCAGGTGAGCTCGACGAGGTGGTGCACGCCTTTGACTACGGGCCCTACCGGGCGCTCTATGGCCTTGACGCGATCTCGGCCGAGCTCTACCGCGACGTGCTCTCGCCCGAGGCGTTCTCGGCCCGAGTGCGGCGCGAACTGCCGGATCTGCGGGCCGACCGCGTCCGGCACGTGGAGCATCACCTGGCCCACGCGGCCTCGGCCTACTACACCTCAGGCTGGGAGGCTTGTCTTGTCGTCGTCGTGGACGGCATGGGCGAGGCCCACGGTGCCACCGTCTACCGGGCTCGAGATGGCAGGTTGGATCCGGTGCACCGCGTCTCGGCGCTGGACTCGATCGGGATTCTGTACTCGCTGGTAACGCTGCACCTGGGATTCGACTTCAACGCCGACGAATACAAGGTCATGGGCCTGGCGCCCTACGGGGATCCCGAGCGATTTCGCGCTTTCTTCGATGACACCGTCCTGCTCCGCGACGACGGCGGCTGGGAGATCCCGCTGCTCAAGCTCGAGCGGACCCGCGCGGACCGCGAGTGTTACGGCTCGGCGCGCCGGCAGCTCTCGACCCATCTGGGTCCCGCGCGAGCCCCCGACGGCGAGGTCGAGGCCGATCATCGGGACGTCGCCGCCGCACTCCAGGCCTGTCTTGATCGCGCGCTCGTCCATCTCTGCCGTCATTTCGGCCACCAGCTCGGTGCGAACCGGTTGGCGATGGCCGGTGGGGTGGCGCTCAACACGACCGTGAACGCTCGCGTCACCGCGTCGGGCGGCTTTGACGAGCTCTATGTCCAGCCGGCCGCAGCCGACGACGGGGCGGCGCTGGGCGCCGCCCTGGCCCGGGCGGCAGCGGCGGGAGAGGTCATCAATCGCCGCTCCCCGACGCCGTTCTACGGGCCGGCCGAGCGGCCCGAGCAGCTCGCGCGAGCGCTGGAGGAATTCGCCGAGCGGATCGTGATCGTCCCGATGGGCTCGCTGGAGGCGTCCTGTCAGCACGCCGCCGAGCTGATCGCCGCCGGTGCGGTGATCGCCTGGCACCGGGGGCGGATGGAGTTTGGGCCGCGGGCGCTCGGCCACCGCTCGATTCTGGCCGACCCGGGCGGGGCGGAGATGCGCGAGCGCGTGAACTCGCTGGTGAAGCTGCGGGAGGCCTTTCGCCCCTTTGCCCCGGCGGTAACCGTCGAGCAGGTGACGGACTGGTTCGAGGTGGCGCCCGAGACTGAGCTGCCCTACATGAACGTCAACGTGACGGTCCGGGCTGAGCACCGCGCGGGGCTGGCCGCTGTCACCCACGTGGACGGATCGGCCCGCGTGCAAACCGTGTCAGCCCGCGACAATCTGGACTTCCACACGCTGCTGCGGGCGGTCGGGAGCCAGACCGGCCGCGAGCTCGTTCTCAACACCAGCTTCAACGTGCGCGGACAGCCGATCGTCAACACGGCCCACGAGGCGATCAGTACCTTCCTTTCCACCGGGATTGAAGCGCTGTTCCTCCACGACACATTGATCCGCAAACCATGAGCGCGGCAGGCGTCACACCGGCCCCGCCGCGGCCCGGGATCAAGCTGTTCTCGACGTGTCCCCAGTCACGGGATCTCGATCCGATCGTGTATCGCGAGCGTGTCACGCAGGCGGCCGGCTGGAGCGAGGCGGCGGGCTGTGAGGGAATTCTCGTCTACACCGACAACGGGATCGTCGACCCGTGGCTGATCGCGCAGCTCATCATCCAGGCCACCGATCGCCTCTGCCCGTTGGTGGCCGTCCAGCCGGCGTACATGCATCCGTACAGCGTGGCCAAGATGGTGACGAGCCTGGCGCACCTGCATGGCCGGCGGATCTATCTCAACCTCGTGGCGGGGGGGTTTCGCAATGACCTCGAGGCCTTGGGGGACAGAACCGAGCACGACGAGCGCTACCGCCGGGCGCTCGAGTACGGGCTGATCATCGGCGGCCTGACCGGGGGCAGCGCCGTCACCTTCGCGGGTCAGCACTACGAGGTGCGAAACCTACGGCTCACCCCTCCGGTGCCGGCTGTGCTCGCACCGGCGATGATGATCTCGGGCTCATCGGAAGCGGGGATGGCCGTGGCCGGCGAGCTGGAAGCGATCGCCATCAAGTACCCGCAGCCCTCCGATCAGGAGCCGGCGCACGGCGCCGCGGGCGTCGAGATCGGGATGCGGGTGGGGGTGATCGTGCGTGAGGATGCCGAGGAGGCGTGGCGGATCGCCCGCGAGCGCTTTCCGATCGACCGCACCGGACAGCTCACCCAGCAGCTGGCCACGCGCGTCTCGGACTCGAGCTGGCATCACCAGCTGTCGGCTCTGGCCCGCGAGCGGTCGCCGGAACCGGGCGTGTATTGGCTCGGGCCGTTTGAGAACTACGCCTCGTTCTGCCCTTATCTGGTCGGCGACTACGGGAGCGTCGGACGCGAGCTGACGCGATATCTGGAGCTTGGCTTCTCCACCTTCATCCTTGACATCCCGCGGGGCGAGTCTGACCTGCGCCACGCGGCTCAGGTCTTTCGCCGAGCCGTCACCGGATGACCCAGCTGCTACAGGATTACGTGACCGAGCAGGCCGCCCACGGCGAGCACGTGGGGCTGGTCTTCGGCGATCAGCGCGTCAGCTATCCCGAGCTGGAGCGGGCCAGCAACCGCCTGGCGCGCCGCCTCGTCCAGGCCGGTTGCGTCCGCGGGGACCGGGTCTGCCTGCTGGTCGAGAAGTCGCCGCCGGCCATCGTGGCCATGCTCGCCGCCCTCAAGGCCGGGTGCGCCTATGTGCCGTTGGACGTCTCCAGTCCGCCCCGGCGGGTGGCGAGGATCCTGCGGGCCGCCGATCCGAGGGTCGTGCTCGCCGCCGGCCCGGGTTACGCGCTCTACGAGGCGCTGCGGGCCTCGGGTACCCTCCCGCCGAAGGTCGCAGTCGGGGTGTTGGATCGTGTCCCCAGCGAGCGATCCAGCACGGGCTGGCTGGATCTGACTGATCTCGAGGAGGAGAGCCCCGACCCCCTGCCGCGCGTCGGGGCGCTCGGTGATCTGGCCCATCTCCTCTTCACGTCAGGATCCACGGGGGCCCCCAAGGGAGTCATGGTCACCCACGCCAGCGTGATCGCGTTCGTGGAATGGGCGGTCGCCCACTTTGGCATCCGCCGCGGGGACCGGCTCTCCGGGCATCCGCCCCTGCACTTCGACCTCTCGACGTTCGACGTGTTCGCCGCCTTTCGCGCCGGCGCTGAGCTGCATCCGGTGCCCGTCGACGTGGTGCTTCCGCGTCAGCTGGCCGAGTTCATCGCCGCGCGCGAGTTGAGTCAGTGGTTCTCGGTCCCCTCGACCATGGTCTACATGGCCAAGTTCGGCGGCCTGCCAGAGCAGGGATTCCCGTCATTGGAGCGGGTGCTGTGGTGTGGGGAGGTGCTTCCCGTCCCCGTGCTCGCCCAGTGGATGACGCGGGTGCCCCAGGCCCGTTTCACCAACCTGTACGGCCCGACTGAGGCGACGATCGCCAGCACTCACCACACCGTGGCCGATGCGCCCGGGGAGGGGGTGAGCGCGATCCCGATCGGCCGTGCCTGCGGGGGTGAGGAGGTGTTCGTGGTCGGGGAGACCGGCGGCCCGGCGAGGCCGGGAGAGATCGGTGAGATCTGCATCGGCGGGGTCGGAGTCAGCCCCGGCTATTGGCAAGACGAGCCCGCTACCCGAGCCGCGTTCGGCCCCGATCCGCGGCGCGGCAGGGAGAGCGAGCGGGTCTACCGGACCGGGGATCTGGGGCGGATGGACGGTGCCGGGGTGCTTCACTACGTGGGACGAGCCGACACGCAGATCAAGAGCCGGGGGTACCGGATCGAGCTGGGGGAGGTGGAGGCGGCCGTTTCTGTCCTGGCCGAGGTGGCCGAGTGTGCCGTGGTGGCCGTCACCGCGCAGGATTTCTCGGGCACGACGATATGCTGTGCGTTCACGCCCAGCCAGGGTCGGGAGGCTGACCTCGTCACCCTTCGCTCTTCGTTGCGCGAGGCGCTACCCGCGTACATGCTGCCCTCGC
>JBPCIY010000041.1:0-14220 GCA_051005855.1 Solirubrobacteraceae bacterium
CGTTCGTGTGGAACTTCACCCGCGCCAAGCTCGCCGCGCTGCTCGAACGACTCGAACACGCCCCGGACCAGTCGCCAGTCCCACTCGCCGCCTGACCGCGACGGTACTTACGGCGGGGAGCACTTAGGCCTGGGGCGGCTACCTGGGGTGTGTTGCGCGTGGGGGCAGCAAATCGCGCCCGACTGTCGCTCCGCATCCGAGGCACAGAATGACCAGGAGAGCCGCAACCAGGTCCTGCTTTGGCGTCTGGCCTGGGGCCGCCCACCAGAAATCGGGCAGCGGCGCAAAGCTCCGCTCCGGGTGCTCAAGATCGATACTCGCTTGGTTGCCCCGCCATGGCTTGTAGGTCACCGTGAACCCGGAGCCGCTCAGCTGTTCTTTGAGGTACGCGGCAGTCAGCTCGAGCTGGAAGACCAGTGGGGAGGCTTGCGGAATCCACCGCGGCCCGTCGTCGCCGTAGGCGACCCTTGCCTTCCAATTCCCATATAGATAGACCGGTTCTCCCGCCAGCGCTCGGGCCGCCGGTAGCGTCACCGCGTATGAGGCAAAGACGCCGGCGAACTGCACGCACAAGCTCACCAGGCCGATCGCGATCAGCCAGCGCCGGCGGCGTCGGCTTGTCACCCACCAGGCGATGGGAAGCACCAGCAGCCACGCCGACGGCACCAGGTAGCGCGGTCCCCACGTCTCATCTGCCCACGCGATCGAAGTTGCGATGAACAAGACGCTGATCGAAACGATGACCACGACGGTCCGCGCAAGCGCGCGATCAGCGCGCCACAGATCCCGCAGACCCAGGATGCCAAGGACCACAAGGGGGCTGTAGAAAACGAGCCCTTTGCCGGGGCTCACCAGCAGGCCGACCGCGCTGAACGGCATCGCCAACAGCCGCTGGGAGACGAAGGTGTCGTCGAAGTTCGAGACCGACCCGGTCCGATACCAGTTGTACCAAGCGATCGCCGCCAATCCACAGATCACCGGAGCCGCGAGGGCGCCAAGCGCCCGGAGGCGGCGATCGCGCACCAGCTCCACCAACGCGGAGGCGAAGAGCGGGAGAGCGCCGAGCGCCAGCAGCGCCCCGTACGCCTTGGTGTTCATCGTCAAGGCGACGCCGACGCCGAGCATCGCCAGTCGGGCGGCCGTCGGGCGCTGGACCACCCACGCCGCGGCCAGCACCGTCAGGGCGAGCATCGCCATCAGCGTGGTGTCCATCCCGATTTTGGAGTAGGGCCAGATCAACGTCCCAACCGCGCAAAACGCGGCGAGCAGCGCGGCCCGGCGCTTGCTAATCCCCCGCAGCGCCAGCAGCGTGAAGATCGCCGCCACGGTCAGCGCCGCCATCGCCGGGTCAAACAGCTGCAAGGCCGTCAGGCGCCACCGATAGCTCCTCCCCGCCGACGAGAGCTCGTCCAGCTTCAAGCCCAGCCAATACGCCGGGGCTTCCAAGAGCGGCTGAGTCAGGCCCGTCCGGCCGTAGTTGTGGCCTCCGCGCCCGGTGATCCCCTCACCCGCCCACGGCGTGTGCTTCAGCACCCGCGGCTGGCCGGCCCGCACCAGCCCTTCACTGACCGCCGCCGTCTCGGGCTCATACCCGGTCAGTCGGCCGGCCGTCACGCCGAACAGTCCGAACGCGGCCAATCCCAGGAGCACCGCAACAGCACGCCGGCGCACGCCATTTCGAGCACCAGTCGATCGGCGAGCCTCCACTGCGCTGACCACGCCCGCAGCCTACTGGCGCCAGCCTCAAACGATTAGCTCCATGGGCCTGTGCCCTCCTCGAAGACGGTGCCGGCCCGATCAATGGCGAGCCCGCACTTCGGAACGCGCCAGGAAGCTCGCTTAGCGGGACGGCCCGCCACCGGGTTGCTGGCTCACCGGCCCCCGGGCCTTCGGATAGCGCGCCGGGAGCGGATTGAGGGGTGCAGTGATCCGTCTTGATCTGGTTCCGCAAGCAAAAAGATGAGGAGCCTTCTGGTTTGTTGGCAGCCAAGCGTTTGAAAGGGAGTGGGTCTCATGGCAGCTGATCCGAGACTTCGAGATCACCGGCGGTACGGTCAGCGAAGTGGACTGGCGCGGCATCGCCGCGGGCCAGGGAACCTATGGCCCGACCGCAGCGACCGGGACGCTTGGCGCCCCGGACCGCGCGTGATCGCGAGGCGACCCTAGGCCAGGCGGGGTCGCGTAAAGATCGATCCGCGCGGGGTGTGTCTGGGGTGCGGGGCGGGCGAGGTGATAGCCCTGCGCGTGCTGGACGCCCAGTCGGTCGAGCTGCTCGGCCGTGCTCTGGGTTTCGACGCCTTCGGCGATGATCAGCGCTCCGATTTCGGCGGCGAAGCTGACCAGCGCTCTGATCAGCGCTCGCTTGGTCGGCTCGGTGGTCAGCCCGTGGGTCAGGGTGCTGTCGAGCTTGATGATCTCGGGGGCGAGCGCGAGGATGTGGCGAAGGCTGGCAAAGCCCGCGCCGACATCGTCGATCGCGAGTCTCGCGCCCGAGTGTCTGAGCGGCGCGATCGTGCGCGCCAGGTCTTCGTAGTCGACGATCGGGGAGTGCTCGGTGATCTCGAGCACGATTCGGGTCGGGTCGTGGCGGGCGAGCAGCGCTGATAGCCGGGGGGAGCCCAGAGTGAGTGGAGAGGCGTTGATGGCCAGCCACGCGTCGGTCGCCAGCAACTCGATCGCGTTCAGGGCGGCGCGGATTGCCGCCAGCTCCAACTCGACGGTCAGACCGAGCTGGTCAGCTTGTTCAAACCACAGCGCGACCGGCAGTTTGGGGAAGTCGGGAAAGCGCGCGAGCGCTTCATAGCCGATGATCTCGCGACTCGCCAGACAGTAGATCGGCTGATAGGCCGAGGAGATTCTCCCTTCGGCGACGACGCGCCGGATTCGCTGCCCGGTCTCAACTCCTGCGCCGGAGTTGGGTTTCGTCGTTCGGTTGCCAGCCCGGCTGGTCAGCGACATGAGGTCCGGGACCGCCACGTGGTAACCCAGGGCGTGTGGCACCGGAAAGACAGTGGTGGTTTTCGCAGCTGTCGGCCTCCGCATGGCGACATTGCACACGTTTAGCAGAGGATGCAGCCGTTTTCGATCGCTGGTTGGATTCCTGCGGGTGGGCTGCCGCGACTCAGACCGCCACAACCCGGAGAGTCACGCGGGGTCGCTGGCCAGCGTGGCGCCGGCTGGTTCGGCCTGGAGAACGGTTCGGTTGCGTCCGTTGTCCTTGGCTCGGTAGAGCGCGCGGTCGGCCTGGACCCGGAGCGTCGCGGCGTCGCGCGCGCTTTCGGTGTGGCCACGCCGGCGGAGAGGTCACGGTGCTGACGGCGTCAAACGGTACGTCCTGGAGGCCACCGCGGATGCGTTCAGTGGCGGTGTAGGCGTCACGGGGATCGGTTTCGGGCATCAGCCAGGCGAACTCCTCTCCGCCGATGCGGGCGTCGAGCTCGCCTTCGCGGGCGTGCGCGGACAACAGCTGGGCGAACAGGACGAGTACGCGGTCTCCGGCCGCGTGGCCGTGGCGATCGTTGGTGGTCTTGAAGTGGTCAAGGTCGATCACGACCAAGCTGAGCTGACGGTCATAGCTGCGGGCGCGAGCAGCTTCGACGCTCAGGCGCTCGTCAAACACGCGACGATTGGCGATCCCGGTCAGGGGATCGCTTGACGCTTGGTGGGCCAGCTGGTCCCAGGCGTCGGCGTTGGCGATCGCCAGTTCGACCAGCGACGCGAAGCGTTGCAGTCTCGCCTCCCACGCCGGCCGGGATATCCCGCCGGTCAAAGGCGACGGCGACCGTGCCCAGAGCTGGCCGGCGACGATGACCGGGCGGCCACCCCGCTCTGGCTGCCCAGTTCGTTCATCAGCCCAGAGATCGGATCCGAAACGCTCGCGTATCCGCTGTTGATACATGCCGGGCGTCCGGAGTGAAACACCGCCGCCGAAGCCGTCACCCCGCAGACCGCGCCAGCGAGCCCTTGACCGTCGCGGGTCCAGCCGCCGAGCACCGTTCCTTGATTGCTCGCCGGGTCGAAGCGGTTGACCGCGCCGGTGACCCACCGGGGGCTCGACAGACCGGCCGCGAGGAACTCCGACACCAGCTGCGCGGTGTCGTCCAGCGAGCGTCCACAGTTGGCCCCCAGCGCGGCGAGGCCCAAGACGCTGGTCGCCGTGGTCACGTCAGCCGGACTGAGGCCCATCATCGTCCTCGTCCCCTGGTCAAAGCTGAACGACATCACCAGCGGGAGGTCAGTCACGGCGCCGATCGCCTCGGCCGCCCACAGCGCCTCGTCCAAGGCAAAGAAGGTCTCGAGCACCAAGAGATCGACACCCCCGTCCACGAGGGCACTGGCCTGCTCGGAAAACGCCGCCAGGCACCTATCCCGGGTCAGCAGCCCAAACGGTTCCACCAGATGGCCGGTCGGTCCCATCGATCCGGCCACGAGCATCTCCTCGCCGACCGCGTCGCGAGCGATTTCGGCCGCGCGGCGTTCAGCTCGCGGGTCCGGCCGGCCAGCGGTCCGTCCTCGAGTCGCACCGGCGAGCCACCGAACGTGCAGGTCAGCACCAGATCAGAGCCCGCCTGGACGAAGCGTCGGTGCAGCTCCGTGACCTGGTCGGGCGCATCGAACACCCACTCCTCCGGAGCCACCCCAGGTTCGATGCCCATGTCCTGAAAGTTGGTGCCGATGGCGCATCAGCCAAGAGCACGCCGCGGGCCGCGAGGACCTCGGGGAAAGAGCGCACCCGCCGAGCCTGGCCAGCCGCCTGACCGTGACCTCCGCCTCTACAGTCTCCCGGGATGGTAATCGCGACTCACGACGGCTCCTTTCACGCCGACGAGGTCTTCGCCATCGCCGCCCTCGGTCTGCTTGGTCACTCCGTCGAGGTGGTGCGCACCCGCGACCGCGCGGCGCTCGCTGAGGCCGACCTCCGCGTCGACGTCGGCTTTCACGACGACGCGGCCAGCGGGGACTTTGACCACCATCAGCGAGACTTTGACGCCGCGCGCGAGAACGGTGTGCGCTACGCCTCGTTCGGTTTGGTCTGGCGCGAGTTCGGCGCGCGGGTCTGCGACGGTGACCAGGAGGTCGCCGACGCGGTCGATGCAGCGCTCGTGCAGTCCGTGGACGCCAACGACACCGGGCAGCAGCTGACCCGGCCGCTGATCGACGGCGTGCGCCCGCTGACCGTCAACGGCATCGTCGGCGGCTTCAACGCGCGCTGGGACGAAACCGTCACACCAGAACAGGAGGGGGAGCGCTTTGACGAGGCTGTGGCTCTGGCCACCGGCATCCTCGCCCGCGAGCTGGCCTCGGCCGCTTCCGGCCGCCGCTCTGAGCGCATCGTGCGTGAGGCGATCGCCGCGGCGCCCGACCCGCGCGTCGTGGAACTGCCGGTCAACGCCCCGTGGAAGCACGTGCTCGTGCCCGAGGCGGCTGACGCCCTGTTCGTGATCTACCCCAAGCGCCAGGGCTTCGGCCTCGAAGCGGTGCCCCGCGAACTGGGTTCGTTCGATAACCGGCGCGACCTGCCGGCCACGTGGGGCGGCCTCGAGGGCCCCGACCTCGTCGCGGTGACGGGCGTTGAGGAGGCGCTCTTCTGCCACGCCAAACGCTTCCTCGCCGTCTCCCGTTCGCGCGCGGGCATCAAGCGGCTCGCTGAGCTCGCTCTCGCCGAGGGCTGACCGCGCGACCGTCGTGCCACAGGAAATGCCACAGCGGGGTGCGCAGCGAATATGGTCGCCGCACCGTGATCGAGGAGGTGGTCGGAATGTATGTGCGGGTCGTGCGGTTCACAGACGTCACCACGGAGCGGATCGAGGGGCTTCGCGCTCGGATTGAGGACAACGGCGGGGCCCCGGCGGGCGTCCCGGCGACCGAGCTCAAGTTCCTGTTTGACGAGAGGCAGGGGACGGCAGTGGCCATGCAGTACTTCGAGACGGCCGAGGACATGGAGGCCGGGGCTCAGGTGTTGAGCACGATGGATGCCGCTGCGACGCCGGGCACCCGCGTCTCGGTGGACATGTGTGAAGTCAAGTTGGAGCGGACCCTCTCATAAGCGGCTCCTGGTCGCTCGGACCGCGACCGACCGTTGTACCGTCCGCATAGAGCAGTCGCGCCGGGTCCCGACTCGAGCTGTGGCCTGCCAGCGCCTCCCGAGCCATGACCCCGCCTCCCTCAAGATCGAGCGCCCGCGGCGGCCCACCCGAGGCCGAGCCCGAACCCGAGGCCCGGCCCGACGGGGACGGGAACGGCGCCCGCTCGGGGGTCCGCAAGAGCTTCAACGAGGCCGCCCATAAGCTCGGCTACTGGCCGATGCGTCCGGCCCCGGTGGCGCCCGAGGCCGAAGGTCTCTCGCCGGCTCTGCGCGCCGCCGCGTCGGAGGACCGCGACGTGGTGGCGCACGCGAGCCGCGCCGTGCTTGCCCTGGGGGCGCTCGGGATCGTCTACGGGGACATCGGGACCAGTCCGCTCTACACCATGCACGTCATCTTCACCCAGCACGCCGACGCCGCTCGCCCTACCGCGGCCGGTGTCTACGGGATCGTCTCGCTGATCTTCTGGGCGCTGATCATCGTCGTATCGGTGAAGTACGCGGGCTTCATCATGCGCGCCCACAACCGGGGCGACGGGGGGATCATGGCCCTGACCGCGATCGTCCGGCGTCGCAAGATTCCCCGCGGTGTGCTCCTGGTCACGCTCGGCATCTTCGGGGCGGGACTGTTCTTCGGGGACGGGATGATCACCCCGGCGATCTCGGTCATCTCCGCCGTCGAGGGTCTCAAGGTCGCGACCCCGGGGCTGGCCCATCTGGTGGTGCCGATTTCGCTGGCCATCCTTGCCGGGTTGTTCCTGGTCCAGCGCTCTGGCACCGGTGCGGTCGGCTGGCTCTTCGGGCCGGTGATGATGATCTGGTTCCTCGTCATCGGCCTGCTCGGGGCCGGGCAGGTGATCGCTCACCCCGCCGTGCTCCAGGGACTGTCGCCGACCTGGGGTATCCGCTTCATGATCGATCACGGCGTCGCCGCTTTCCTGGCCCTCGGCGGTGTCGTCCTCGCGGTGACCGGGGCCGAGGCGCTCTACGCCGATCGCGGGCACTTCGGGGCCGGTCCGATCCGCTTCACCTGGTTTGCGGCCGTGTTCCCGGCGGTGGTCCTGTGCTACCTCGGCCAGGCGGCCCTGATCCAGGCGCACCCGCGCACGGTCCTCGACCCATTTTACCTCTTGAGCCCGAGCAGTCTGCGTATCCCGATGGTATTTCTGGCCACGGCAGCGACAATCATCGCCTCTCAGGCCGCGATCTCGGGATCGTTCTCGGTGGCCAAGCAGGCCATCCAGCTCGGCCTCCTGCCTCGGTTGAGAGTCGTCCACACCTCCCGGCTGGAGGGCCAGATCTACGTCCCCCTTATCAACTGGGGCCTCGGCCTCGGCGTCGTAGCCCTGGTCCTTGTCTTCCAGAGCTCAACTCGGTTGGCCGACATCTACGGCGTCGCCGTGACGGGCACGTTCATGCTCGACACGATCCTGTTCCTGGCCGTCGCTCGCTCGCAGTGGCGCACTGCGACCTGGAAGCTGATCCTGCTCGGGGCGACGTTCCTGATCGTCGAGGTCTCCTTTTTCAGCTCCAACCTGTCCAAGATCACCCACGGTGCGTGGTTCTCGCTCAGCGTCGGACTGCTCGTGGCCTTCGTGATGATCACCTGGCGCCGCGGCCGCCTGATCCTGACCCGCAATCGGACCGAGGAAGAGGGCTCGCTGGCTGACTTCCTGGCTGGCCTGCGCACGCTCGATCCACCCCCGCGCCGAACCGCCGGCACTGCAATCTTCCTCAATCCCGGCAAGCAGATGACCCCCCTCGCCCTGCGCGCCGAGGTCACGCACAACCACGCGCTCCCCGAGAAGGTCGTGATCGTCTCGGTCGACTCGGTCAGTATTTCCCAGGTCGACAAGGCCGACCGCTTCAAGGTCGAGTGGCTGGGCGAAGGTCTGTTCAAGATCGCCTACGTGGCGATCCGTGTCGGCTATCAGGACAAGGTCGACATTCCGGCGCTCCTCGCCCTGGCCCGCAAGCGAGGGCTCCTGGAGCGCAACCTCGATCTCGAGCACGCCTCCTACATCGTGTCGCGCATGCTGATCGTGCCCACCGACGCGCCCGGCATGCACCGCTGGCGCAAGGCGCTGTTCATCTTCATGGCCCGCAACGCCACCAGCCCGATCATCCACTTCGGACTGCCGAGCGACCGGACCATGATCATGGGGTCGCAGGTCGGGGTCTAAGGCCAAGATCGGACTTCGCTGCACGCGCGGAGGATTTGGAACTCCGGGCCGTGCGCTCAGCCCTGCACGGGTTCGTCACGCTCGAGGCGGGAGGCGGCTTTGCGCTGCCCCTAGGCCTTCAGGACAGCTATCCACGGGTCGACCGTCCAATTCCGCCACCAACTTCGTCGCGGACCCTAGAGGCGGAGCGCGGTGGCGACGGCCTTGGCCAGCAGCGCCTGGCCGGCGTAACTGGGGTGGATTCCGCACTTGCCGTAGGTGCCGACTTGGGTCAGCAGGCCGGCCAGGCACGGGTGGTCGGAGAACCGTCGCGCCGCGGTCCGCAGCTCCCCGTACCCGTCGGCGACGCGTACGTTGAACGGCTCGGCGGCGGTGTCCTGGGCGCGGTTTAGCTCCCGCGTGACCTGGCTGATCGCGGGCGACGCGTAATCGAGCGAGAAGTAGTTGAGGATCACCAGCTGTCCTCGGTAGCCGGCCCGGTGACGGACGGTGGACAGGATCCGCTGCACGTGGCCCGAGATCGAGCCCAGCGTGGCATTGAGCTCCGATCCGCAGCCGTCCTTGGTCGTGGCCTGGCAGCGGAAGAGGTCGTTGGCGCCGATCATCAGAGAGACGAGTCGAACGGCTCGGTGGCCGCGTAGGTAAGCGACCGCGCCGGCCAGCTGCGATCCCGAGTAGTGGACGTGGAGCGGGAAGACCTTGCGGTAGGCGGTCTCGCAGCCGAAGCTCGGGGCGCTGGCCTTGATCAGGCTCGCCGCGGTCTCGCCGGGACAGGCGAAGTTGGCGACCCTGAGGTGTAGTTCGGTGCCGAGCTGTTCGGGGTAGCCGCGAAAGCTCGCTGCCCGCAGATACTCGGGCGTGGGCACGACCTGGGGCTCCTGGTAGCCGAAGCTCACCGAGTCGCCGAGGGCGACGTAGCCCGAGCCACGGGTGACCGGAGAGGAAGGCGTCACCGCCGACGCGGCGGAGCTCGGGCCGGGAATCCGGGCCGAGGCGGACGCGGCCAGCAAACCCACGGCTATCAAGACCATCACGGGGAACCTCACTCCTTGAGCGTAGTGAGGGGCCGGCTCCGGCCCGGGGCCGCTAGGCCTCGGCCAGTAGCTCGGCCGGCCGGCTGGACTCACAATCCCCGACCGCCTGGGGCACCCCGGCGAGCTGACCGCCGGCGCAGTCTCCGGCCGCCACCGCGGTACGGCGCTCGGTGCGCAGCGCGAGGCCGCCGAGGCCGGCGATCAGCAGCAGTCCCCCGCCGACTTCAACCGCGAGATGGAAGGCATCTCGCGAGGCGGTGGCCGCCGCGTGGGCGGCGAAGGCGCGCTCGTCGGCCGGGATCGCGCTGGCCCTGATCACTCCGAAGGTGCGCCGCTTGGCCTCGCGCACGGCGGCCTGGCTGGAGGCGGGCAGCCGATGTCCGAGGCGCTGGTGCAGCAGCGCGGTGTAGTGCGCGGTCACCACGGCTCCCACCGCGGCGACCGCGATCAGCCCCGCGGTGCGCGCGATCGCGTTGTTGACCGCCGAGGCGATTCCCGCCTCGCTGTCGCGCGCATCGGCCAGGACGGTGGCGGTCAGCGGGGCGACCGTCAGCGCGAGGCCGAAGGAGAACACGAGCAGGGCGGGCAGGACGTCCCCGAACAGAGAGACCGATGTGCCGTAGCGCAGCATGAGCACAAAGCCGCAGGCCACCAGCATCGGGCCGACGGTCATGAAGAAGCGCGGGCCGTGGCGATCGGCGAGTCGTCCCATCCGGGCCGAGAGCAGGAACATGGTCGCGGTGGGGACGAGGCCGGTGACGCCGGACTTAAGCGCGCTGTAGCCGGCCACCTGCTGCAGGTAGATGGTCACGAAGAAGCCGAGAATGCCGATGCCCCCGTACATGGCCAGAGTCTGGGCGTTGGCGACCGCGAAGTTGCGCCGCGCGAACAGCTCGAGCGGAAGCATCGGATGCGGGGTGTGGGATTCGTAGACGATGAAGGCCGCCAACAGCCCCAAGCCAAGGCCCAGGGCGCCCACGATCGCCGGGTCAGACCAGCCGAGGACCGGCTGCTCGATCAGACCGAAGGAGATTCCAGCCAACCCGGTGGCCGCCAACCCGGCGCCGGTCCAATCGATCCCGACGTCCTCGTCGCCGGCCCCGGCTCGGCCCGGGACCGCGATTCGGCCCAGGGCCAGCGCGGCCAGGACCAGCGGCACGTTGATCAGGAAGATCCACCGCCACGAAGTCGAGTCCACGATCTGTCCGCCGATCAGGGGACCGGCGAGGATCCCGATCCCTCCCCAGGCCGTCCAGCGACCGATCGCGCCTCCTCGCTCATCGGGTCCGAAGACGGCGACGATGATGGCCAGGGCGGACGGGGTGAGCAGCGCGCCCGAGACACCCTGCAGGGCTCGGGCGGCGATCAGCACTTCGACCGTGGGGGCCGCGGCGCACAGGGCGGATCCGATCCCGAAGCCGGCCACGCCGGCCGTGAACACGCGGCGTTCGCCGAGCCGGTCGGTGAGCGACCCAGCGAGCAGGATCAGGGCGCTCAGCGTGAGCAGATAGGCGTTGGAGATCCACTGCTGAGCGGCGAAGCCCCCGCCCAGATCACGGCCGATGGCGGGCAGGGCGACGTTGACCGCCGTCGAGTCGACGGCGGCGATGGTCGAGGCCAGGATCGCGCTGACCAGCGCGAGGTTCTTGGTTCGGTCGCTGGCCAAGCGAGCTACGAGCGTCCGTCGGCGGTGGCCAGGCGCAGGAGCGTCACTTCGCTCACTCCACGACCGGCGATCACGCACGTGTGGCCCGAACGCAGCCAGGTCACCAGCGTGGCCGAACCCTGGTGCCGGAAGCGGTAGGGAACGCCGCCGAGCGTCACCGTACGCCCCTGACCCACGGGCACCGCGGGTCCGTCGACGATCGCGTAGCCGACCCGGTGTCCATGCCGGCCGCGGTAGAACACCGTCTGGATCTCGCGTCCGCTGACTCGGTCGGCGCGGGCCCCGACGGCTCGCCAGCCGACGGTTTGCTCCCAGTACGGGAAGGGGACCCCCGCCGCGCTGGCGTCGAGCGTGGAGGCGCTGCGCTCGCTCGGGCCGGGGTAGGTGGCGGCCGCGAGGGTGAGACGGACGGTCTGCCGGAGGCTGGGACCGCTTGGCGCTGCGCCGGTCACGAGCACGATCACCAGGGCGGCGGCGATGGCGACCGCGGTCGGGAGCGCGTACCCGAGCCCGAGCCGCAGCCGGCGGCGCGGCTCACGGTCGGCGCGCCGGGCGTGCTCTTTGAGAATGGTGTGCAGCGACTCGGGCGCCTGGACGTCGATCGCGCGCAGCAGCGTCATCGCGCGCTCCTGCTCGCGCAGCGCGGCGGAGAGCTCGGGCGAGCCTTCGAGGCGGCGTCGAACCTCCGCCTCGCGCGTGGCCTCGAGCGAGCCGTCGGCCACTCGGGCGAGCTCGGCCTCGGCAAACTGCGGTTCGTCACTCATGTTCTCGTCCATCAGGCGAGACTCCGATCTGGTCCTGATCCTTCCCGAACCACGGGTGGTTCGTCACTGAGAGACCGGGCGACCCGCTGGCGCGCCCGGTAGATGCGGGTGGTGATCGTCGCCTCGCTGGTCCCAAGTGCATCGGCGGCCTCGGCGTAGCTGAGGCCCAGGATGTCCACGGCGGCGAGGGCGAGCCGGAAGTCCTCGGGCAGTTGGGCGACGGTCGCGAAGATCTCGCGCACCTCGGCGGCTTGGGCGGGCTGCACCGAGGTCCGCGTCTCCACCGCCGACACACCTTCGAGCATAGGACTGGTCTGGGGCCGGCGGGACCGATGGCGCAGCCCCGAGTAGAAGGTGTTGCGCAGGGCGCTCATCAGATAGCCACGATCACCGCCGGCGTTCACCGTCCGCGGCCGGGCGAGAACCCGCGTCACGGTGTCCTGGACGAGATCCTCGGCGTCCTCGCGCGATCCGCACAGGGCCCACGCGGCGCGGTAGAGCGCATCCAGGTGCTGTCCCAGCGACGATGGATCCAGGCGCGGCACGGCACCGCTCATCCTACGCGCAGCCCCGTCCGGCGCTGACCACTAGATTGCCCGGCATGGGCGAAAGCGCGATGAGACTGGCGCCGCGATGAAGCGCACCCTGTTCGATTCCGAGCACATCGACTTCCGTGAGTCCGTGGCCCGGTTCGTGGCCGAGGAGATCGTTCCGCACCACCTCGACTGGGAGCGCGAGCAGATCGTTCCCCGCGAGCTGTTCGCCAAGGCGGCGGCCAAGGGGATGCTCGCCATGCAGGTGCCCGAGCGCTTCGGTGGCCTCGGGGTCGAGGACTTTCGCTTCAACCAGATCATCGGCGAGGAGATGCTGATGGCGGGCGTGGCCGGCAGCGGCCTGGGCATCACGCTGCACAACGACATCTGTCTGCCCTACTTCACCGACCTGTGCAACCCCGAGCAGCAGGAGCGGTGGCTGCCGGGGGTGGCGGACGGGTCGCTGATCACCGCGGTCGCGATGACCGAGCCCGAGATCGGCTCTGACCTGGCCGGAATGCGGACGAGCGCGATCCGCGACGGGGACGACTACGTCGTCAACGGCTCCAAGACCTTCATCACCAACGGCATCAACGCCGACCTCGTCATCACGGCGGTCAAGACCGACCCGGCAGAGCGCCACCGCGGCATGTCGCTGTTGATCATCGAGCGGGGGATGGACGGGTTTGAGCGCGGGCGCAACCTGGAGAAGATCGGGATGCACGCCCAGGACACCGCCGAGCTGTTCTTCAGCGACGTCCGTGTGCCGGTCGCGAACCTGATCGGGGAGGAGGGCCAGGGATTCGGGCAGCTGACCGCCAACCTCGCCCAGGAGCGGCTCTCGATCGCGATCGCCGGCGTGGCCGCGGCACGGGCAGCGCTCGGCTGGACGATCGACTACGTGCGCGACCGCCGCGCGTTCGGGCAGCCGATCGGCGCCTTTCAGAACTCCCGTTTCGCGCTGGCCGAGATGGCGACCGAGATCGAGCTGGCCGGCGTGTTCTGCGACCAGGCGGTTCTCGCGCTCAACGCCTCAGAGCTGACCGCCGAGGACGCGGCGATGGCCAAGTGGTGGGCGACCGAGCTGCAGGGCCGGGTCATCGACCGCTGCGTGCAGCTGCACGGCGGCTATGGCTACATGCTCGAGTACCCGATCGCGCGCGCTTTCCTGGACGCCCGCGTGACCCGGATCTACGGCGGGACGACCGAGATCATGAAGGAGATCATCGGGCGCTCGTTGGGCGTGTGAGGAAGACAATTCCGAACACGCTGTACGCTAAACGGGAATCATGTCCGCCCCCGCCCCCGCCCCCGCCCCCGCCGCCGACGCCGGCCAGCCCGGCACCGAGCACAGCACGGCCCGAGCGCGCAAGCGGGGCCGGCGCCCTAAGACCTACGAGGCGGTCCTACGCGCCACCACCGAGCTGCTCGAGCACACCTCACTGTCGGAGATGAGCGTCGCGCAGATCCTCGCCGCTGCCGACGTCGGGCGCACCAGCTTCTATGAGCACTTCAGCTCCAAGGAGGACGTCCTGGTCAAGCTGCTGCGCGCGATCGCGGCCGAGGTGTCCGAGGGCCTGGAGCCGATTCGCAACCGCGGTGAGCGACCCGTCGAGGAGGCGTTTCGCGAGGGCCTGGGCAACTGGATGCGTATCGGCGCCCGGTATCGCCCGCTGCTGGTGGCCACGATCGAGGAATGGCCCGCCGTGCCGGCGCTGCGCCGAGTGTGGTTCGCGGTCATCGACGCGATGACCGCCGAGCTGGCCGCCCTGATCAAGGCCGACCGGGCCGCTGGGTTGGCGCCCGCAGGTGCCCCCGCCGATGCGCTCGCCGCGTCGCTGGCGTGGGGGGCCGAGTGTTCCTTTCATGTCGCCATGACCGGCCACCACGCCACGCTCGTCAACGCCGGCGCGCTGATCGAGCCGCTGGTGCAGCTGTACGTGGGCACGATCTACGGG
>JBPCIY010000042.1:0-9970 GCA_051005855.1 Solirubrobacteraceae bacterium
TCCCTGACGGCGGCTTACGGCGGGTCGCTAACCGCCGCCCCACACCCGAGAGGTCCCGAGCGCAGTACGGGGCGGCGGCGACCCTCCCCCGGGACGCGCGCGCCAGCGGGTCATCGACGCCGAGTTCGTCGAGCACGCCCACGACCACGCGGCGGATGTCATCGCGGGCGCCGTCGGCGTTAGGGAGCGAGTCGATCAGCGCGTCCAAGCCAGCCTTGGTGTGTCCGTCGTCCAGGGCGGTGAAGGCCGCCCGGAGCCCGGTGTGGTCGACCAACGCCTCGAGGCGGATCCGGGCCGCGAAGCCATCGGCGGCAAAGCTGCCGGGAACCTCGCCGAGCACGGCCAGCGCCGCGTCGCTCTCGCCGCGGGCATGGAGGATGCGGGCCAGCGGCACCGCCGCGTCGCCGCGGGAGGGCTCGAGCTCGACCGCCCGCCGCAGCGAGGCCTCGTCACCGGAGGCGACCAGCCCGTCCGCTTCCGAGGGCACGAGGTCGTCGAGGAAGCGCTCGACGGCGATCGGCGGCTGGACGCCCACGAACTCGGACACGACCTGTTGGTCACGAAACGCCTTGACGGCCGGAATTCCCTGAATCCCGTAGGTGCGGGCGAGAGTCTGGTTGGCGTCGACGTCAACCTTGGCGAGCTCGACCTGGCCCGAACGCGCCGCGACCGCCTGCTCGAGCAGGGGTCCGAGCTGGCGGCAGGGAGCGCACCACTCGGCCCAGAAGTCGACCACCACCGGCACGGTCGCCGAGCGGTCGAGGACTGCCGTCTGAAACTCGGCTTCGGCTACGTCGGCCATCGAGCTGATGGTAGCCACGCGCCGGGGGCGGCCGGTCGGATGCGATAGACAGACACCATGCCCGAGTTCACGGTTGACCGCGACGGGCTCCGCGTGGCCGGACAGGAGGCGGGGGAGGGCCCGGCCGTCGTCCTCCTCCACGGTCTTACCGCCACCCGGCACTACGTGGTGATGGGCTCCACGGCCCTGGAGCGCTCAGATCATCGCGTGATCGCCTACGACGCCCGGGGCCACGGACGGTCCTCACCGGCCAGCGACCCGTCCGCCTACGGCTACGACGAGCTCGCCACTGACCTCGAAGCGGTGCTCGATCACGCCGGCGTGCCCCGGGCGATCTTGGCCGGCGCCTCGATGGGGGCCCACACGCTGCTGCGACTGGCTCTGCAACGTCCCGAGCGCGTCGGGGGGCTGGTGGTCATAACCCCCGCCTACGAGGGGGAGAGCGACGACGATGCGCAGCGTCTGGCGCATTGGGATGCCCTTTCCGACGGGTTGCGGTCCGGCGGGATCGACGGATTCTTGGCCGCCTATGGCGAGCCACGCGTACCCGAGCGCTGGCGCGACACGGTGATCAAGGTGATCACTCAGCGGCTGGCCCTGCACGAACATCCCGAGGCGGTGGCCGATGCGCTGCGGGCCGTGCCGCGCTCCCGGCCCTTTGCGAGCGTGGATGAGCTGGGCGCGATCGCCGTCCCCACACTGGTGGTGGTCAGTGACGACGAGGCCGACCCCGAGCATCCGCGCGCGGTGGGGGAGGCCTACGCCGCCGCTATCCCCGGCGCGCGCCTGATCGAGGATGAGCCGGGACGCTCGCCGATCGCCTGGCAGGGCAGCCAACTCTCCCGGCTGATCGCCGACGTCGCAGCGCAGGCCCGGCTGTGAGCTCCACCGCAGCCGGGTACTCGGGCACCCCGCTCCCGCGCAAGCTCGCCATCAAACCGGGAGCTCGGGCGGCTCTGATCCCGCCCTGGACCAGGCCGGGGGTCTGTGGCTGGCCTGGCCCAAGCGCACGTCGGGGGTGACCACCGACCTCGGAGAGGGGGTCCTGCGTGAGCTGGGGCTCGCGGCCGGGCTGGTGGACAACAAGGTCTGCGCGATCGACGCCACGTGGTCGGGGCTGCGCTTCGTCTACCGCCTGGCCGCTCGCGCCAGGACGTAGACCCGGGCACAGCCGAAGCGGTGCACGCGGCCGAGCAGGGGCCCGAGCGTGTGCTCGAGGTCGGCCCGGTGGGCGCAGTCGCTCACCAGCACGGTCGCGCCTGTGTTTGCGACGAAGGCGCGGGCTGGGATGGGTTTCATGTGCCCCCCGAACAGGCGGTCGGCCTGGCGGGCCCGGACCGGGTAATCGCGGCTCCAGTAGCCGTGTCCGACCCAGACGTTGCGCCCGGTCTGCGATGGCACCAGGGTCGCGAACGGGGTGGGCGCGAGTACGCCCCCCGAGGGGGCCTGCTGCGCCACCCAGGCCAGGGCGGTGGCGTCAGCCTGGGGGAGGTAGTACTGCACCGTCCTGCCCTCCGCGGTGTTGACGAACTTGCGTGCGGCGTAGATCAGCCCCGGGATCGTCAGCAGGCCCACGCCGAGCGCGCCCACCAGCAACGGGAGACGCAACCGTTGGCCCCCGCGCACGACCAGCACCGCAAACGGGACGCTCAGCCCCTGAAGCCCGTGGGGGGCGAAGGCGTCATTGGCGAAGTAGGTGACAAAGCCGGCGGCGATCCAGAGCAGGAGGGCTTGCTCGATCACCTCTCCGTCGGGCCGGCGCAGACCGAGGCCGGCGAGCAGGAGCAGGGGTCCGAAGCCGAGGAGCAGGGCCAGGGCTGGCAGGCGGGCGATCACCTCGTAGTGCGAGGCGAGTCTCCAGGCCGGGTCACCGTGGCTGAGCAGGTAGTAGTAGCCCAGGGGAAGTGCCGCCCCGAGGGCGGCCAGGGCGAGCGTCAGCACCCCCTGCAGCCGTCGCCAGACGGCCAGGCCCACGTAGATCACGATCAACGTGATCCCCTGCCAGGGATGTAGCCAGGACGACCCGGCGGAGGCCAGGAGGGCCACCGCCGCCGCCCCGAGACCCCCGCTCATGGACTGCACGCGGGTCTTCGGGGATCCGAAGCCCCGCGGGTCGACTGACCGCTCGACCGCCAGGAGCGCCACCGGGACCAGGGCCAGCCCCAACGCGCTGGGCACGTAGCCCCAGAGCTTGGTGGCGACCAGAAGCTCATCCTCGAGCAGATAGAGCGCAAAGCGCAGGGGCCCACCGCCGAGCTTGGCCCAGCTGAACAGCGCCGCCAGCGGTGTGCAGAGAAACAGCGACAGCGCGACCGTCGCCGCGCGGGCGGCCCGCTGGTCCGCGAACAGGCGCCGCGCCCAGGCCAGCGCGCCCGCGAACAGGACGATCACCGCCACCGGCTTCCAGAGGAGATAGGCGACCGGGAGCGACAGCCCGGCGTTCCACAGCGCCCCGGTGATCGAGAACAGGGGCTCGAGATAGACGTGGCCGCTCGGGGTGAGCGTGAACAGGTCAGAGGCGAGCCCGTGCAGACCCGCGTCGCGCGCCCAGGCCAGGTACTGCAGCTGGTCGGCGCCCAGCACCCCGTCGGCTCCGATCAGACCGTCGGCACCGGTGAAGACCGTGTGCGTTTGTGCCGCCCGGACGAGCAGCAGCACGAGTGGAAAGGCCGCCCAAGCGGCCAGGCCGGCCAGCAGCGTCAGCTCGGCCCCGGAAGCACGCGACCGGCGGTTCGCCATGGCGCGCAAGCCTACCCCCGTTGACGCTCCCGGCCGCGTCCGGGCCGGGAGCGTGGGGGCCGTCAGCCGGCCGTGACCGAGTTGGTGCGGTCGGCGGGGGCGATGTAGCCGTTGCCGCTGAAGTGGATCTTGATCTGGATCTTGGCCGGAGTGGCTGCCTTCACGCGCCTAAACGAGTTGTCGGCGGTGAACTTGCAGTCCGGTCCGACCGGAGCCACCACGGTCCCGATACGACGCCGGCCCAGGAAGTAGCCCACCTTCACGGTGCCCGAGCACCGTGACGCCGCCGGGATGAAGCTGGCCCCGCCGACCGTGCCGGCAGTGCTGTAGGCGTAGGGCCGGTGGCGGTCGCGTCCCGGCGACGTCTTGGCGGTCAGACGTGGCTTGGGCGGCCGGTCGGGCTCGGTGAAGAACGTCGCGTCAGCGCCGGTCGAGGTCACGTTGCCGTTGTGGAAGGCGACGATCCGGTAGTGGAACAAGGTCGCCGGCGAGAGACCGGAGAGCGTGGTCGAGACGGGGAGCGAGGCCACGACCTTGGCGAGCGGCTGGGCCGGAATCGTCTGCGCTCCGTAGCTGGTGGTCAGGCCGTACTCGACCGCCCAGCTGGTTTGCGCACCTTCCGGGTTGACGCTGCCGGTCACCGTAGCCACCGTCTTGCGGACGTTGACGGGAAAACCAGTGACGACGGCGGCCGGGGGAGGGCCGCTGGTCGTGAAGGTCCGATCGGCACCCAAAGCCGAACCGGCCTTGTTCAGCGCGACGACGTGGTAGTGATAGACCGTCCCGGGGGTCAGGCCGGTGATCGTCGATTTGACCGTGACCGGCTTGGTCCCGCCGCCGACGGGATGAGTCGTGCTGGACTGTCCGTAGGCGTTGGTGATCCCATACTGAAACCCGACGCCCGTCTGATTGCCGTTGGGATTGACGGTGGCGGTCAGGGTCTCCGAGCTGTTGCTGACGCTGGACGCGGGACCCGTCGTGACGGTGGGCGACGAAGCGGCTACGGCCACACCGGTGATGCCCAGCCCGAGCACGACGACGGCCAAAAGAGATCTGGTGATGCGCTTCATGGGTGCCTCCTCCTCGCAGGTACGCTGGTTTCAAACCGGCTCTGGGCTCTAAGTTGCGGCCCGGCCCAGACGCTGTGCGCCGGTATTAGGGTAGGGGTGAAATGTTGTTCTACGAGCCTGGAAGACTCGATCGCTCTCGGCTGCCGCATGACCCGTTCAAGGCGTTGGTCGCGCCACGGCCGATCGGCTGGGTCTCGACGATCGCCGCCGACGGCTCGATCAATCTCGCGCCATACAGCTTCTTCAACGCCGTGGCCGAAGCTCCTCCGATGCTCGCCTTCTCCAGTCACGGCGCTAAACACTCGGCGGCGTTCGCGGGGGAGGTCCGAGAATTCGTGTGGAATCTGATCTGGTCACCTACGAGCTGCGCGAGGCGATGAACGCGACCTCGGCGCCATTGGCGCGGGGCGGCAACGAGTTCGCTCGGGCCGGGCTGGAAATGGCGTCCTCGCGGCTGGTCGTCCCGCCACGCGTGGCCGCGGCGCGGTGTGCCATGGAGTGCCGGGTCGTGCATGAGCTCGAACTGTGCGACGTCGATGGGCGGCCCACCGATCATCACCTGGTCATCGGTCAGGTCATCGGGGTCCATCTCGACGAAGCGGCGATCGACGGGGACGGGGTCGATACGGCCGCGTTGCGGCCCGTGGCTCGGCTCGGCGGCCCGGCCGACTACGCCGTCGTCGACGAGATCTTCCGCATGACGAGGCCCACCTCATGACATCGATCGGGTAGGCCGCACGCCATGGCTTCGCTGACGCTTGGACCGATGCTCCGCTACGTCTCGAGCACCGAGGCGACGATCTGGCTTGAGACCGACGCTCGCTGTGAGGTCGAGATCCTCGGCCATCGGACCGCGACGTTCTGTGTAGACGGCAAGCACTACGCGCTCATGGTCATCAGCGGACTCGAGCCCGCCAGCAGCACCGAGTACGACGTCCGGCTTGACGGTGAAGGGTGCTGGCCGCCAGCCGGCTGGGCCTTCCCGCCCAGCCGCATTCAGACCGTGCCCGAGGTCGGCTCGATCGACGTTGCCTGGGGATCGTGCCGGGTCACCGCGCCGCAGGAGGTTCCGTACACACTGAACGTCGATGACGACGAGCGCGGGGCCGGCGTCGACGCCCTCTACGCCCTGACCCAGCGGCTGCGCGACAGCGACCCTCCGGCCTGGCCCCGCCTCCTGCTGCTGATCGGTGATCAGGTCTACGCCGATCGCGTCTCGCCCCGCACGGCGGAGTTCATCGAGGCCCGGCGCGACACGAGTCAGCCGCCCGGCACCGAGGTGTTCGACGTCGACGAGTACACGATGCTCTACCGCGAAGCATGGTCTCAGCCGGCGCTGCGCTGGCTGCTCTCGACCGTGCCCACAGCGATGATCTTCGACGATCACGACGTCCACGACGACTGGAACACCTCCGAGGCGTGGATCGAGGACATGCGCGCCACGTCGTGGTGGCACGAGCGGATCATCGCCGGCCTTTGGACGTATTGGATCTACCAGCACATCGGCAATCTCTCGCCGGCCGAACTCGCGGCCGATTCGCTGTTTCAGAGGGTCTTGGCCGCCGACGACGCCGCCCCGCTCCTGCGCGAGTTCGCCGAGGCGGCAGAACGTGAGGCGGGAGGCGGCCGCTGGAGCTTCTCGCGGCAGTTGGCCGGCACCCGGTTAGTCGTCATCGACGGGCGGGAAGGGCGTGTGCTCTCAGACGGGCAGCGCGAGATGCTCGACGAGAACGAGTGGGCCTGGCTACAGGTGCAGCTCACCGGCGACTACGACCACGTGCTGATCGCCAGCACGCTGCCGATCCTGCTCGCTCCGACCCTGCACTACGTCGAGGCGTGGAACGAAGCCCTGTGCGCAGGGGGGTGGGGCAAACTCGCTGCGCGCTGGAGCGAGAAACTGCGTCGCGCGCTCGATCTCGAGCACTGGGCCGCCTTTCAGTCCTCCTTTCACCGTCTGATCGATCTGATCGAACAAGTGGGGGCGGGCCGTCGCGGCCCGGCTCCGGCGTCGATCGTCTTGCTCGGTGGCGACGTCCATCAGGCCTACCTCGAGACGGTCGGCTTTCGCGCCTCGGCGGGCATGCAGAGCAACGTCTACCAGGCGGTGTGCTCGCCGTTTCGTAACCAGCTGCCCAAGCGCGACCGCACGCTGCTGCGGATCGCGCGCCGCTCGAGGCTAGTCGGCTGGCTCGCCCGGCACCTCGCGTACGCGGCCGGCGTCCAGGATCCGAGCGTGCGCTGGCGCGTCCTGCAGGAGCCCACCTGGAAGAACCAGCTCGGCTGGCTGCACCTCGACGGTCGCGACCTGCGCCTGACGATCGAGACCACCTGTGAGGGCCACGAGCCCGAGCTCGAGGTCTCACTCGATCACCAGCTGGCCTGATCCGGTTTGGCGAGCGCGGCCTGGGCGCATTGGGGTTAATGCTCGATAATCGGGCTTATGTAGCCTTGCCGTCGAAAACTCGTGCCCGCTACGGCCATTGGACCGTTGTTACACGCCAACGGGCCAGGGTTGGACTTCAAGCTCGGTCGTGGGAAAGTGCTTCGGGTTGCCGGTTGCGAGTGGCACGGCGAGCAGTGCTGCCGTGGCGGCGATCAAGCAGTCGGCTTGGGTGAGCGTGATGCCGCGGGTCGCGTGATCGCGCCGCCACTGACCGGCGAGCTCGCCTTCGGGACGACCGATCTCGATGACTCTCAGCCCGTCAAACAGTCGACCGGCCGCCGCCCGTTCATCGGCCCGGAGCCCTCGATGGATTTCCTCCACGTTGATCGCGGTGGTACACGGGACGCCTGGGTGCTGACGCAGCGATCGCAACCGTTGCACCGTGCTGGGCCGGCCGCGGAGTACGTCGATGAGAACCGTGGTATCCAGGAGGACCGGCACGCTCAGCCGAGGCGCCGCGCGTCAGCGGCGCGCTGGGCTCGCACCCACCCCTCGGGGCCGCCGTCCCATTCATGCTCGACGTCTCGCAATCCACCCGCCGCGCTTTCGATGTCATTCCAGCGGCGCTCATCGTCGAGCGCAGCCCGAACGGCGTTGGCGATGAACGCACTTCGCTGACGTCGGCCCACGCGTCGATCGAGATCCTGCACCAGCTGGTCTTCGAGACTTATGTGCAGACGCATGGCCACACGTTAGCACACAGGGTAAGGTAACCGGCTATTTGCACCCCCGGATCCAGTGGAAGAGGACCAGGTCGTCTGGGCGGGACCTCCGTTTCTAGCCGCGGCCGGGCAATATGATCGGCGGATGGCCTCTGAGCAACGGGAAAAGCTTCATTCGGCCGAGTTCTTCGGCCCTGAGCGCGACTACTGGTGGAACCGCGACCATCTCGAGCTGATCGCTTCAAGGCTCGGCCTGGCCGCGGTCGGCTCCGTGCTCGATGTCGGCTGCGGGCCGGGCCACTGGGGACGCCTCCTGAGCGCTGTGCTCAGCACCGAGGCCACGGTCGTCGGCATCGACCGCGAGCGCGCCTGGACCAATCGCGCGAGTGTGACTGCTCAGGAGTTGGGCCTCGGTGCACGGGTCCGGTACGAGCAAGGGGTGGCCGAGGCGCTGGCCTTCGCCGACGGGAGCTTTGACCTCGTCACCTGCCAGACGCTGTTGATTCACGTCGCCTCACCGTCTGGCGTGATCACGGAGATGGTTCGAGTCGCCAAGCCCGGAGGGCTGATCCTGGCCGTCGAACCCAACAACCGAGCATCGCTCTTGGTCGACGAGACTTCGGAAACCCCGATCGACGATCTCCTGGAGCGGCTGCGATTCGAACTGACCTGCGAGCGGGGCAAGATCGAGCTCGGCGAGGGCAACAACTCGATCGGCGATCTGCTCCCGGGCCATCTCGCCGAGCACGGCCTCACCGACATCCAGGCGTTCATCTGCGACAAGGCGGCGATGCTCGTTGCGCCCTATGCCTCCCCCGACCAGCAGGCCCTTCGTAATCGCGCGCTGACAGAAGCGGCAGAGAGCACGTGGGGCTGGGACCGCGAAGCCGCGCGCCGCTACTTTCTCGCCGGCGGAGGCAGCCAGGACGAGTTTGAAGCCGCCTGGCGGCGGCGCCTCGGGGAGAACCGGCAAAGGGCGTCTGCGCTGACCGACGGCTCCCTCCACACGGCCGGAGGCAACATCCTCTATGCCGTCGCGGGCCGGAAGCCCGGCGCGGCGACGTGATCGCGCGTCTCCCCGGGGAGTTTGGTCGATCCCCGGCGTACAAGCAGGGGACCGTACCCAACCCCAGTGGCCGAGGCGGCCGCAGGGCAAACGGTTATGTGAACCCGCGCAACTCCCCTCCCACGCTTGCACACAGTTCCGGCCGCGCCGGTACCCTGGGCGGGTCCCCGGCAACGGCTCGCCCATTCGGGACGCACTGTGAGCATGTTCGCCCGCCCGGTCCGAAAGCTCTCGCTCGAAATCGCCCTGGCCATCGCGCTCACGGGTCTGACTCCGGCGCCCGCCGCAGCGTCGCCTCGGCCCGGCGGTTCTGGCCTGCCCGGCCCGATGGGCGACGGCGCCTCGACCGGCGGTGCGCCCATCTGGAGCGGGGGTTTGGCCCCCACCGGCGGATCCAAGAAGGTTCCCGCCCCGCCCAGCAAGCACGGCCACGGGCGCTGGATAGGCGGCGTGACGATCACCGAGTACTGGCCCGCTCCCGAGGCGTGGTTCGTCGGGCGCCTGGTCAAGGCGCCCGGGCTCACCGGCCTGCACCGGATCGATTGGCTGTACTCGGCCTCAGGGCTTTCGATGCAGGGCGACGGCATCGGGCTCGATGGCCAGCTCTTCCACATCCAGTCGCTCGGAGACGGCGGCTGGGTCACGGCGAGCGGCCGTTCGACCGACCCCAGCACCGGCTGGCGCGCCGGCGCTCCCTTCTGGCGGGCGGGCGGCTACTGGCGCAACCGCAAGCGGGGGGTGACCTATCCACTCGCGTCCGGCCGATGGTCGGCTGGTCTCGGCCGTAAGTACGTGCCCCTGCCCCACGTCAGCTTCGCGGCGGGACCGTCACTACCACTGCACTACTACCAGTCGATCGCGGTCGATCCGAATGTCATCCCGCTCGGCAGCCGCGTGTACGTGCCGGCGTATCGAAACGACGGACACGGCGGCTGGTTCATCGCCGCCGACACCGGCGGAGCGATCAACGGTCGGCACATCGATGTCTACCGCCCGCCCCCGGCCAGCGCCTCGGACTCGGGTCAGTATCTGACCGGGGAACGGATGTATGTGATCAAGCGCTAAGTGCTCCCCGCCGTAAGTACCGTCGCGGTCAGGCGGCGAGTGGGACTGGCGACTGGTCCGGGGCGTGTTCGAGTCGTTCGAGCAGCGCGGCGAGCTTGGCGCGGGTGAAGTTCCACACGAACG
>JBPCIY010000043.1:0-24639 GCA_051005855.1 Solirubrobacteraceae bacterium
GGCGCGCTTTTTTAACGTTGGCGACTCCGGTCAAACTTGTTCCGGAAGCTACGCCGCCCAGATGGAAAGTACGCATCGTGAGCTGGGTTCCCGGCTCGCCGATCGACTGGGCGGCGATGATGCCGACCGCATCGCCGATTTCGCACATGTGACCCGTCGCAAGGAAGGTCGCGTAGCAGCGCTGACAGACGCCGACCTCGCTCTTGCACTTCAGCACCGAGCGAACCGCCACCTTGAGTCCGCGTGCGGCCTCGTCACCGAACGCCGCAGCGAACTGGTGCAACCGCGGCAGGGTGACGGGCTCACCCTCGGCGAGGATCGTCTCGCCATCCGGGCCACGCACGTTGCGGGCCAGGATGCGGCCGGCCAGGCTCTTGTTCAGCCCGTCCGGGAGGTAGAGCGCCAGCTGGATGGAGTCGTCCGTGCCACAGTCGGCCTCCCGGATGATCACGTCCTGCGAGACGTCGACGAGCCGCCGGGTCAAGTACCCGGAGTCCGCCGTCCGCAGCGCCGTGTCGGCGAGCCCCTTGCGGGCACCGTGCGTCGAGATGAAGTACTCGAGCACCGACAGGCCTTCCATGAAGTTGGCCTTGATCGGGCGCTCGATAATTTCCCCCTTCGGGTTGGCCATCAACCCGCGCATACCGGCCAGCTGGCGGATCTGGGAGAACGAGCCACGGGCACCGGAGTTGGCCATCATGAAGATGGGGTTCATCTCCTCCAGGTGCGCGTAGAGCGCCTCACCGACCTCGTTGGTCGCCCGATCCCACAGACCGGTGACCGCCTCGTGGCGTTCCTCCTCGGTGATCTCCCCGTCCTCGTACTGGGACTCGATCACGAGCAGCTCGGCCTCGTAGCGAGCGAGGATCTCCTTCTTGGAGGGCGGGGTCTGAACGTCGTTCTTGGAGATGGTCACGCCGGCGCGGGTCGCGTACTCAAAGCCGACGTCCTTGAAGGCGTCGAGCACCTGCGAGATCGACGGCGCCCCGTAGCGCTGCACGAGGTCGTCGACCAGCTTGGTCGTGTCCTTCTTCTTCATCGAGCGGTTGATGAACTCGTAGGACTTGGGATCGAACTGGTCGCCCAGGGCCTCTTCCAGGGCGCGCTCGATCTTGTCGTTGTAGATGATCCGGCCGACCGTGGTCAGCAGGTGGCCACCGTCGAGGCCCACCGGCCGATACTCGGCCAGGTCGTGCAGGGCGACCACGCGGTGCTCATAGGACCACTCGGCCTCCTGGGCGGTGCGGAACACGTGCGGGCGTGGCTTCTGGGCAGCCGGGTCGATGTCGGACAGCGCCTTGCCCTCCGGACCGTAGGTCAGGTAGTAGGCGCCCAGCACCATGTCCTGTGCGGGCGTGGCCAGTGGCGCGCCGTGGGCGGGCGAGAGGATGTTGTTGGCCGACAGCATCAGAATCCGCGCCTCGGCCTGGGCCTCGGCCGACAGCGGCAGGTGGACCGCCATCTGGTCACCGTCGAAGTCGGCGTTGAAGGCGTGGCAGACCAGGGGGTGAACCTGGATCGCCTTGCCCTCGACCAGGACCGGCTCGAAGGCCTGGATCCCCAGACGGTGCAGCGTGGGCGCCCGGTTCAGGAGCACGGGATGCTCGTGGATGACCTCTTCGAGCACGTCCCAGACCTCGGGGATCATCGAGTCGACCATCTTCTTGGCCGCCTTGATGTTCTGCGCGGACTTGCGCTCGACCAGCCGGGCCATGATGAACGGCTTGAACAGCTCGAGCGCCATCAGCTTGGGCAGGCCGCACTGGTGCAGGCGCAGCGAGGGACCGGACACGATCACTGATCGGCCCGAGTAGTCCACGCGCTTGCCGAGCAGGTTCTGACGGAAGCGGCCCTGCTTGCCCTTGAGCATGTCGCTCAGGGACTTCAGCGGCCGGTTGCCCGGGCCGGTGACCGGACGTCCGCGCCGGCCGTTGTCAAACAGCGCGTCGACCGACTCCTGCAGCATCCGCTTCTCGTTGTTGACGATGATCTCGGGCGCGCCGAGGTCGAGCAGCCGCTTGAGGCGGTTGTTGCGGTTGATGACGCGGCGATAGAGGTCGTTGAGGTCCGAGGTCGCGAAGCGGCCACCGTCGAGCTGGACCATCGGGCGCAGCTCGGGCGGGATCACGGGGACGGCCTCGAGCACCATCATCTCGGGCTTGTTGCCGGACTGCAGGAACGCGGAAACGACCTTCAGGCGCTTGACGGCCCGGGCCTGCTTCTGTCCCTTGGCGGTCTTGACCTGCTCCTGCAGATCGGCGGCCTCGGCCTCGAGGTCGACCTGCTGGAGGAGATCACGGACCGCCTCGGCGCCCATGCCCCCCCGGAAGTACTCGCCGAAGCCGTAGGGGGAACCGAACCGGTCACGCAGCTCGCGGAAGGTCGTCTCGTCGTTGATGACGTCCTTGGGCTTCATCGACTTGAACAGGTCCCAGACCTGGCGCATGCGCTCGGCGGCGTCCTCGATGTAGGCCTCGGTGTCGTCGATGTCGGCGCCGAAGGCCTTGCGGAGGTCCTTGAGCATCTTCTCGCGCTCTTCGTCAGACAGCTTGGCGACGTTGACGTCCAGGGTCTCGGCCCACAGGTGGTCCTCGTCGGAGAAGTTACGGCCCGTCTTGGCGCTGGCCAGGAACTCCTCGCGGCGGGCGAGGGACTCCTTGAGCTCCAGGACGCGCTCCTCCTTCTCGGCCGCGTAGGCGTCGAGAACCTTGTTGACGTCACCCTCGAGCGACTCGACGTCGCGCTCGCGGGCCTCGTCATCGACCCATGTCACCATCGAGGCGGCAAAGTAGAGAACCTTCTCGAGCTCCTTGGGGGCCATGTCGAGCAGATAGCCGATCCGGCTCGGCACGCCCTTGAAGAACCAGATGTGCGAGACGGGGGCGGCGAGATCGATGTGACCCATGCGCTCGCGCCGGACCTTGGATCGGGTGACCTCGACCCCGCAGCGCTCGCAGACGATGCCCTTGTAACGGACGCGCTTGTACTTACCGCAGTAGCACTCCCAGTCCTTGGTGGGACCGAAGATGCGCTCGCAGAACAGGCCGTCCTTCTCGGGCTTGAGCGTCCGGTAGTTGATGGTCTCCGGCTTGGTGACCTCGCCCGAGCTCCAGGAACGGATCTGCTTGGAGGAGGCGAGGCTGATCTCGATGGCGTCGAAGTTATTGATGTCGATCAAAATGAGTCCTTACTTGCTTGAAATCTTGGACGCGGTTGGGTGCTGAGGAGCGGCGAGGGGGTAGGCCGAAGGCCGGGCACCGCGCGCGAAGCGGGCGGTCGGGATACCTCCCCCTAAGGGTTATCCCTCGGCCTCCTCGGTCACGCCCTCTGCCTCGCCACCTTCGACGTCGGCGGCGAGCATCGGATCGTCCCCGGTGGCGGCGAAGTCCTCGGCGGACAGCTCCTCGCCGGACTCGAGGTCAGGGTCCTCGGTCTCGGTCTGCACCGCGGAGGCTTCAACCGTCTCGCCCTCCTGCTCGGTGGCTTCGTCGGCGGCGGCACCGTCGGCCGCGCGCACGCCGCTGAGGTCGATGCCGAGCTCCTCAGCCGCGCGCAGGAGATCGTCATCCTCCTCGCGCATCTCGGCGCGCTCGCCCTCCTCGGAGACGACGTTGACGTCGAGCGCCAGCGACTGCATCTCCTTGAGCAGGACCTTGAACGACTCCGGGATCGAAGGCTCGGCGATGTTCTCGCCCTTGACGATCGCCTCGTAGGCCTTCACGCGACCGACCGTGTCGTCGGACTTGATCGTGAGCATCTCCTGCAGCGTGTAAGCCGCGCCGTAGGCCTCCAGAGCCCAGACCTCCATCTCCCCGAAGCGCTGGCCGCCGAACTGCGCCTTGCCGCCCAGCGGCTGCTGGGTAACCAGTGAGTAGGGGCCGGTGGAGCGCGCGTGGATCTTGTCGTCCACGAGGTGCAGCAGCTTGAGGATGTACATGTAGCCAACCGTGACCTGCTCCTCGAACGGCTCGCCGCTGCGGCCGTTGAACAGCGTCGTCTTACCGGAGGCCTGCTCGCCCTCACGCCGGGACTTGTCCACGTCCATCCGAATCAGCCCGTCTGACTCCTGGTGCTCGTCCTGCCAGCGGACCAGCGCCTCGTCGACGTCGGCCACGGTGGCACCGTCGAACACCGGGGTGGCCACATAGACCTTGCCGGGCCGCCCGTCCGCACGCGAGCCGCCGTTGGTGGCGTGCTTGCGGGCCTCCGAGCCGTCGTCGTACCAGCCGTTGGCGGCCACCCACCCGAGGTGGGTCTCGAGGATCTGACCGACGTTCATCCGGCTCGGCACGCCGAGCGGGTTGAGGATCACGTCGACCGGAGTGCCGTCCTCGAGGAACGGCATGTCCTGCTGGTCGACGATCTTGGAGATGACGCCCTTGTTGCCGTGCCGGCCCGCGAGCTTGTCGCCCTCGGAGATCTTGCGCTTCTTGGCCACGAACACGCGGACGAGGTCGTTGACGCCGGGCGGCAGATCGTCGCCGTCGTCACGGCTGAAGGTCTTGACGTCGATAACGACGCCGCCCTCACCGTGCGGGACCTTGAGCGAGGTGTCGCGAACTTCCCGAGCCTTCTCCTTGAAGATGGCCCGGATCAGCTTCTCCTCGGCCGTCAGCTCGGTCTCGCCCTTGGGCGTGACCTTGCCGACCAGCAGGTCTCCGGACTGGACCTCGGCGCCGATGCGGACGATGCCGCGATCGTCGAGGTTGCGCAGCGACTCCTCCGAACGGTTGGGGATATCGCGGGTGATCTCCTCGTCGCCCAGCTTCGTGGTCCGGGCATCGATCTCGTACTCCTCGATGTGAATCGAGGTGAGCTCGTCATCCTGCACCAACCGCTTGGAGAGAATGATCGCGTCCTCGAAGTTGTAACCCTCCCAGGACATGAAGGCGACGAGCAGGTTCTTGCCTAGCGCCATCTCGCCCATGTCGCTCGCCGAGCCGTCGGCGAGCACGTCACCCGCGGCAACCGAGGCGCCAACATCGACGATCGGCTTCTGGTGGATCAGCGTCCCCTGGTTGGAGCGCATGAACTTCTGGAGCTCGTACTCCTGCGCGCCGTCCTTGCCGTCGACGACGATCTGCTCGGCGTCCACGTAGGACACCGTCCCGGCCTGCTCGGCCAGGGCGACGTCGCCGGTGTCGATCGCCGCGCGGCGCTCCATGCCGGTGCCGACCAGGGGAGCGTCGGTGACCAGCAAGGGGACCGCCTGGCGCTGCATGTTGGAGCCCATCAGGGCCCGGTTGGCGTCGTCGTGCTCGAGGAACGGGATCATCGCCGTCGCCACCGACCAGATCTGCTCGGGCGAGACGTCGATCAGGTCGACCTCCTCGGCCGCCACAGTCACGTACTGGCCGGCCTGGGTGCGACAGATGATCTCGTCACCGACCAGCTTGCCGGAGCGATCGACCGGCTGGTTGGCCTGAGCGATGATGCGCTCTTCCTCCTGGGTGGCGTCGATATGGACGATCTCGTCGGTGACCTTGCCGTTCTTGACCACCCGATAGGGGGTGGTGACGAAGCCGTGCTCGGAGATCTCGGCGTAGGAGGACAGGGAACCGATCAGGCCGATGTTCGGACCCTCAGGGGTCTCGATCGGGCACATGCGGCCGTAGTGGGTCGGGTGTACGTCGCGGACCTCGATCGGGGCGCGCTCACGGGTCAGGCCACCGGCCCCCAAAGCGCTCAGGCGCCGGCGATGGGTCAGGCCGGACAGCGAGTTGGTCTGGTCCATGAACTGCGAGAGCTGGCTGGAGCCGAAGAACTCCTTCAGCGCGGCCACGACGGGGCGGATGTTGACGATCGTCTGCGGCGTGATCGTGTCGGCGTCCTCGGTGGTGAGGCGCTCGCGCACGACCCGCTCCATCCGGTACAGCCCGATCCGGAAGGCCTCCTGGATCAGCTCGCCGACGGTCCGCAGGCGGCGGTTACCGAAGTGCTCGTACTCGTCGAGGTGATCCTGGATCGGCTCGCGGGGCATCGACACGGCCTCGGCCGCATAGTCCATCTTGGTGTCCTCGCCGAGCTCCTCGGACATGCCGAGGATGCGGGGCAGCGAAACGAGCTCCTTGACCAGGGCGATGATGTCGTCATGGGTCAGCGTGCGCGAGTCGAGATCGATGTCCAGGTTCAGTCGCGAGTTGAGCTTGTAACGACCCACGCGCGTGAGGTCGTAGCGCTTGGGATCGAAGAACAGCTGGTTGAGCAGCGCGCGAGCGGCGTCGATCGACGGCGGCTCGCCGGGGCGCTGCTTCTTGAACAGCTCGATCAAGGCGCCCTCTTCGGTGCGCGTGACCTCGGGGTCGGAGTCGACCGTGTTGCGGATGTAGAGGCTGTTCTCGAAGAGATTGAGGATCTCCTCGTCGCCGGCGTAGCCCATCGCGCGCAACAGCACGGTGACCGGGAGCTTGCGCTTGCGGTCGATGCGGACGTAGACGCGCCCCTTCTTGTCGATCTCGAGCTCGAGCCAAGATCCCCGGGCCGGCAGCAGGTTGGCGATGAAGACCTGCTTCTCCCGGTCCTTGGGCTCCATCACGTAGGCGCCCGGGGAACGGACCAGCTGCGTGACGACCACACGCTCGGTGCCGTTGATGATGAACGTGCCCCGCTCGGTCATCCACGGGAAGTCACCCATGAACACGGATTGCTCGCGAATTTCGCCGGTCTCACGGTTGATGAAGGCGACCGTTACGGTCAACGGGCGGGAGTAGGTCAGGTCCTTCTCGCGGCACTGTTCGAGGCTCGCCACCGGCTCGTCGAACGTAAATTCCCCGAATTGGACGGCCAGGTTGCCGGTGTAGTCCTCGATCGGCGAGATGTCGTCAATCGTCTCCCGCAGGCCACCGCCGTTGGGGTCGGTCAGCCAGGCGAACGACTTGCGCTGAATATCAATGAGGTTGGGGACTTCAAGGACCTTGTTCAGACGCGCGAAACTACGGCGCGTCCGGGGGGCGTGAGCGGTTGCCAAGACGGCGACTCCTCGGGGCGGTCGTGAGGGAGAGAGCGGCGTTTCCCGGGCCCAGAGGCTCAGCAAAGCGCGACCAGCAAAGATAGCACACGGCGGTGATGCCCTGTGCAGGGTCAATCAGCTCTCACGGACCCCGCCCTCGGTGACCGCGTATGTGGCGCGGTACCGCATGGTTTGGGCGGCTACGACTATTGGCTGACGACCGGAGTGTAGGGGGAAAACCCCGGCGACACAAGCACCGAGACGCGCCGGCGGCCGACGGCGGCGAGCGGGAAGCGCCGCAGCGGTCGGGGCCGGACCGGCGGCGAGCCTCGACGATGCGGAACACGTGCGGCCCAGACGGAGCACGTCCGCCGTCGTCGACTAGGCCGACCGTGACCTCGCGACCGTTGACAAACGTGCCGTTGCGGCTGCGGTCCTCGAGTACGCGGATGCCGTCGCCCCGCTGCACAATGATCGCGTGACGCCGCGAGACCTGGGAGTCCTCGATACGGATGTCGGCGTTGAGGCCGCGCCCGAGGTAATGAGGGGTTGATCGAGGGCGATCAACCGGACCTTCCCCGATGCTCGATTGACAGGTAGCGGCCAGGCCTCGCGGCGTGGCGAGGGATGGCACGACTGCGGGTGCGGTGCGCCACGGCGTCGACCGTATGCGGCGGATGGGCGCGGAGGCCGAGGGTCGGGCGGTCTGCGGCGTGCGGCTGGCTCTGGGGCCGGGAGCTGGGTTGGGCTTGGATGGTCATCGGGCCATCCAACCGGCCGACCCGAATTTGCACGTCAGGTCTCGCGAAGAAAGCGCGAAACGGATTTACACGGAGCTGAGGCACTTGGATGTTCTGCACGCATGTCATGCAAAACATCCAAGACCCCCCGGGCCCTCCACCAATCGGCCCCCGAGGGGGCCGGGACTACTTCAGGTCGACGCTGCCGCCGGCCTCTTCGAGGTCAGCCTTGAGCTTGTCGGCTTCGGCCTTCTCGATGCCCTCCTTGACGGGCTTCGGGGCCTCGTCGACGAGCGCCTTGGCCTCCTTGAGGCCGAGACCCGTGGCGGCGCGAACCACCTTGATCACCTGGATCTTCTTGTCGCCCGCGGCGGTCAGGACCACGTCGAAGGCGGACTGCTCCTCGGCGGCCTCGCCAGCGCCGTCGCCGGCCCCGCCGCCGCCCGCCGGGGCCGCTGCAGCGACTGCGGTTGCGGAGACGCCAAACGCCTCCTCGAGCGCCTTGATGCGCTCGGACAGCTCGAGCACGGAAATCGTCTTGAGCTCCTCGATCCAATCTTGAGTACTAGTGGCCATGCTTGCTCCTTACTGGTCGGACGGCGGTTCCGCGTCCGACGCGGTTTCCGTTTCAGTTTCTGAAGTTGCTTCGGGCTCAGCCTCGGCGGCCGGCTCTTGAGCCGCGGGTGCCTCAACCTCGGCGACAGGGGTTTCCTCCGCGGGTGCGTCGGCCTCGGCCGCGGGTGCCTCGGCCTCCACCACGGGTGCCTCGGCCTCCGCCGCGGGTGCCTCGGGCTCGGCGGCGGGCGCCGGCGCCTCGCCGGCGACGAGGACGGGCGGGTCCAGGTCCGCAATAGCCTGCAGCTGGATGGCGATCCCGGCGATCAGGGCGTTCAGCCCCCGGACCAGCCCGGTGATCGGCGCGGCGATCGTGCCCACGAGCTGACCCTGGAGCACCTCGCGCGAGGGCAGGCGGGCGATCGAGCGCACGTCATCTGCGGTGAGCACATCACCGTTGAGCAGGCCGCCCTTGAACTCGAGCACGTTGTTGAGCTGACGAGCGACGTCGTTGAGCGCCTTGGCGGCCAGCGCCGCGTCACCCCGGACAAGGGCCAGTGCGGTCGGGCCGATCAGCATCGGCTTCAGTTCACGGACTCCGGCCTGATCGGCGGCGCGCTCTGAGAGTGAGTTCTTGACCACCCGGAAGCGGGCGTCGGCGTCGTGCAGCTTGGTCCGCAGCTCGGCCACCTGGGCCACCGTGATACCCCGGTAGTCGACAGCGAAGATCGCCTCGGCGGCGCCGATCTGCTCGGCGATCTCGTCGACTACGGCGGCTTTTTGGTCTCTGTTCATAGCGGTGGGCTCTCTCTCACGAGCAACGCCCGCTTGAGGCGGGCGTCGATTCGCTGCCGGACACCACCGCGGCGTCCGAAACGTTTCGAGGCTCGCCTGCTCCGGGCTTAGGCGCGCTGGCGGCCGGAGGTCTGGGGCGTGTCTCTTTGGTGGGGCGAGGACGAGTCTAGGCGGCGACGGGCTCCTCGACGATGTCGCGGGTCCGCGAGGGGTCGACCTTGATGCCGGGGCCCATCGTCGTGGCCAGCGTGATCGAACGCAGGTAGCGGCCCTTGGCGGCCGAGGGCTTGGCGCGGATCATCTCTTCGATGACCGCGGCGTAGTTCTCGAGCAGGAGGCGCTCTTCGAAGTCGCTCTTACCGATGATCAGGTGCACGATCGCGGTGCGATCGGTGCGGTACTCGATCTTGCCGGCCTTGGACTCACTGACCGCCTTGGCCACGTCCATCGTGACCGTCCCCACCTTGGGGTTGGGCATCTTGCCCGAGGGGCCGAGGATCCGGCCCAGGCGCCCGACCACCGGCATCATGTCCGGGGTGGCGATGGCGACATCGAAATCGTCAAAGCCCTCTTGGATCCGCTTGGCCAGGTCTTCGCCCCCGACCACGTCGGCACCGGCCTCCTGCGCTTCACGGACCTTGTCGCCCTGAGCGAAGACGGCGATCTTGACCTCCTTGCCGAGGCCGTGCGGGAGCGCGATCGTGCCGCGCAGCTGCTCATCCGCGTGCCGGACGTTGAGGCCTGTGCGAATGTGGACCTCAACCGACTGGCTGAACTTGGTGCCGCGCAGTTCCTTGACGAGCGCGATCGCCTCGGCGGGCTCGTACTCACGCTCGCGGTCTACGCGCCCTTTGGCGTCGATGTAAGCCTTGCCGTGCTTGGCCATCAGTTATCCCTCCGCTGGCTCATGCTCATACCACCTCGACGCCCATCGAGCGGGCGGTGCCGGCGATGATGTTCGCGGCCGCCTCGACGTCGTTGGCGTTGAGATCCTTCATCTTCTTCTCGGCGATGCCTTTCAGCTGGGCGCGGGTGATCTTGGCCACCTTGTCACGGTGCGGCTCGGCCGAGCCCTTCTCGAGCGACAGCGCCTGCTTGATCAGGACCGCCGCCGGCGGGCTCTTGGTCACGAACGTGAACGAACGATCCTCGTACACGGTGATGACCACGGGGATCACGGTGCCGGTGTCGGACTGGGTCTGGGCGTTGAACGCCTTGACGAACTCCATGATGTTGACGCCGTGCTGGCCGAGCGCCGGGCCCACGGGGGGTGCCGGACTCGCCGAGCCGCCGACGGCCTGGAGCTTGATCTGGGTGAGGACCTTTTTCGCCATGAGATGCCTGAGCTTAGCTAAAGCCGCTAGAGCTTCTTGACCTGGTCAAAGCTGACCTCGACCGGAGTTTCGCGGCCGAAGATCGAGACGAGCACCTTGAGACGCTGCGCGTCCTCGTTGACCTCGGAGATCTCTCCGGAGAAGTCCGATAGCGGACCCGAGATGACCTTGACCGATTCGCCGATCGAGAACTGGGCCCGGCTGCGGGGGCGCTCAGCAGGCTCCTGGTGCAGGAGCCGGTCGACCTCAGCCTGGGTCAGCGGCACGGGCTCGTTGGAGGCGCCGACAAAACCGGTGACACCGGGCGTGCCCTTGACCAGCGACCAGGAATCCTCGTTGAGGTCCATTTGGACGAGCACGTAGCCGGGCATCGTGCGCTTCTCGACGGTGACCTTCTGGTTGTCCTTCATCTCGGACACCGACTCCGTCGGCACGACGATCTGGCGCACGGCGCGCTTCTGGTTGAGCGACACGACCCGGTGCTCGAGGTTGTGCTTGACCTTGTTCTCATGGCCAGAGTAGGTGTTGACGACGTACCAGCGGAACATGTTCTCTCTCGAAAGTTGAGCGCGTTTATTTCAGAATCAGGGTGACCAGCTTGCTGGCCACGGTGTCGGCAAGCCCCAGGAACAGGCCAGCGACGACGACAAACCCGATCACGACTCCCGTGGCCTGCATCACCTGCCGGCGATCGGGCCACTGTACCCGCTGCAGCTCGCGCCAGCTTCCCTGCAGAAAGTTGACCAGACGATTGCCGGTCGCGACGCGCGGCGCGAGAGTCTCGCCGTCGGCCGGGGTGAGCTCGGCCCCGGGTTCGTCGTCGCCTTCGACGGCGTACTCGGGCCGTCCTACGGCCAGTTGGGCGTCGGCGAGCTCTGCGTCTGGAGTGGCGTGCTCGAGCGGGCCCGGAGTCTCGTCCCGTCCGTTGCGCTCGGCCTGCTCGTTGCGCTCGGCCTGCTCGTTGCGCTCGGCCTGCTCGTTGCGCTCGGCCTGCTCGTTGCGTTCGGCCTGCTCGTTGCGTTCGGCCTCGTCTCGCTCCGCGCGCGCGGTGGCGACCCCGGGGCGGGCGCCCGGGCCGGGCACGGGACGACGGCTGCGCCGGTCCTTGGCACGTTTGCGGTTGCGAGCCACGGGCGTTCCCGACTTCAGCTAGCGCGTTTCGCGGTGCGCGGTGTGCTGCCGACACCAGCGGCAGTACTTGCGCAGCTGCAGGCGCTCGGGGTTGTTGCGCTTGCTCTTATTCGTCTGGTAGTTCCGGCGCTTGCACTCTTCGCAGGCGAGAGTGGCGGCGATCCGGACGTCTCCACGGGCCATATGGCGTTCCCGACAGTCGTGATCAGCTCCTAGGGCACCGAACCGCGGGCGTCAGAACAAACGCCGCCCGGCGCCAGAGGCGAGTGTAGCGCGAGACACAGATCCTCCGGGGCGGGAACAATCCGGAGGATGCTGCGTCTGATCGGCCTCGTGATCTCGATCGGGATCGCCGATTCGCTGAACCCGACCACGATCGCCCCTGCCCTGTACCTGGCGACGGCTGAGCACGCCCGCGGCCGGGTGATCCAATTCACGGCCGGCGTGTTCGGGGTCTACCTGGTCGGGGGCTTGATCATCGCGCTGGGCCCGGGCCAACTGCTCCTCAGCCTCGTCCCCCACCCCGGTCGGCATGTGAGCTACATCCTGGAAGTGGTGGCCGGGGTGGCGATGCTGACCGCGGCCGTCTTCCTGTGGGGCTACCGCGACCGCCTCGGGCACCGCGAGGCCGACGCCGAGGCGGGCGTGGCGCGCGCCGAGCGCCGATCGGGAGCGCTGCTCGGCGCGACCATCACCGCGGTCGAGCTCCCGACGGCGTTTCCCTACTTCGCCGTCATCGCGGCGATCGTCGGGTCTGACCTGGACATCGCGAGCCAGGTCTTCCTGCTCGTCCTGTTCAACGTCTGCTTCGTCGCCCCGCTGCTGGCGATCATCGCCACCCTGACCTTCGCCGGGCCCAACGCCCAGCGGATGCTCTTAGATGGGCGGGCCTGGCTCGAGCGCCGGTGGCCGATGGTGCTGGCCGTCCTGGCCCTGCTGGCCGGGGTATTCGTCACCGTGCTGGGGATCACCGGGCTGCTCAGCGGTCATCACAGCGGCTTTGGCCGCTTCGCGCGTAGGCTGCGCCACCTTCTGCATCCATAGCCCGCGGCGGGCATATCCTGTGGGCGTGGCCTCGGACACCAGCCAGCGAGACCGAGTTGCGCCAGAGGCGCTGACCCGACTCCTGGACGGTGACCATGCCGAGCTCAGAGCCAGCATCCGCGGGGTGCTGGAGCGTCCGGAGTTCGCCCCCGTGACCGCCTTGCCAACGGCTGAGTATCGCGCGCGCGTATATGAGTGGGCGCGCGCGCTGGCCGCCGAGGGACTGACCGCCAGCGGCTTCCCCGTGCAATATGGAGGTCAGGGGGACCCGGCGGCCAACGTGGTCGCGTTCGAAACCCTCGCCTTGGGCGATCTGTCCCTGCTGATCAAGTTCGGCGTCCAGTTCGGGCTCTGGGGCGGAGCCATCCAGCAGCTCGGCACCGAGCGCCACCACGAGGCCTATCTCAAACGGATAGCCAGCCTGGAACTGCCCGGCTGCTTTGCCATGACGGAAGCCCGGCACGGCTCCGACGTCCAGCAGCTGCAGACCACGGCCACGTTTGACCCCGAGGCCGACGAGTTCATAATCGTCACCCCGACCGACTCAGACCACAAGGAGTACATCGGCAACGCCGGCTGTCACGGACGCATGGCGGCGGTGTTCGCGCAGCTGGTGGTAGCGGGCGAGGAGCACGGGGTCCACGCTCTCGTGGTGCCGTTGCGCGATGAGCGGGGCGAGTTGCTCGAGGGCATCCGAATCGAGGATTGCGGCGAGAAGATGGGACTCAACGGCGTCGACAACGGCCGCATCTGGTTTGACGCCGTGCGTGTGCCCCGCGAGGCGCTGCTCAACCGCTACGGCGACGTCGACCCCGATGGCGTCTACAGCAGTCCGATCGAGAATTCGAGTCGGCGGTTCTTCACCATGCTCGGCACCCTCGTCCAGGGCCGGGTCTGCATCGCCGCGGCCTCGGTCAGCGCCGCCAAGAGCGCCCTGACCATCGCCGTCCGCTATGGCCTGCGCCGGCACCAGTTCGGGCCCAGCCCGGGTCACGAGGTGCCGCTGCTGGACTACCGCACCCACCAGCGCCGGCTGCTGCCGCTGCTGGCCCGCACCTACGCCCTGCATTTCGCCCAGGCGGCGCTGACCGCGCGTTTTGACCGGGCCTTCCGCGATCCCGAGGGTCCCGCCGCCGAGCCCGAGCCCGGCCACGGCGCCGGCGGACACAGCGACGAGGCCGACCACGAGCGCCGCGAGCTCGAGTCGCTGGCCGCCGGGATGAAGGCCACGGCCAGCTGGCACGCCACCGAGACGATCCAGACCTGCCGCGAGTGCTGTGGTGGGGCGGGATACATGAGTGTCAACCGCTTCGCAGCGCTGAAGGCCGACACCGACGTCTTCACCACCTTTGAAGGCGACAACACGGTGCTCATGATGCTCCTCGCCCGCGGCCTGCTGACCGGCTACCAGGCCGAGTTCGGCGCCCTGAATCCGGTCGAGCTGGTGACCTTCGTGGCCGGGGAAGCCGTAGAGGCGGTGATCGAGCGGCTGTTCGCGCGCACGATCTTTCAGGTCATCGGCGACGCGGTGAGCGGCGGTGAGGACAGCGAAGATCTCCTTGATCCAGACCACCAGCTGGCGCTCTTTCGCTGGCGCGAGGGCCACATCACGGCCTCTGTGGCCCAGCGCTTTCGGCGCGGGCTCGAGGAGGGCTATGACGCCTTCGAGGTGTTCCGGGCCGTTCAGGATCACGCCGCCAACGCCGCCCGCGCGCACATGGGCACGGTGCTGCTGCACGCCTTTCAGGAGGCGGTCGCAACGTGCCCGGACGAGGCGATCGCGCCGGCCCTCAAACAGCTCTGCGATCTCTACGCCCTGCACGAGATCGAGACCGACCGAGGCTTCTTTCAGGAGCACGGCCGGCTCTCGGGCCCGCGCTCCAAGGCGATCACCCGCGAGGTCAACCGGCTCTGCGATCGCGTGCGCGGCGAAGCGGGCGAGCTGGTCGATGCCTTCGCGATCCCCGACGCGGTCCTCGGGGCGCCGATCGGGCGGCGCGACGCGTCTGAGTGAGGATTCTCGGTGCCGTCAGAGCTCGACCCGGGACGGCTGCCGAGCTCGAAGCGCTGCTCGGCCGGGGGGTGCCCGAGATCGTGGACACGCTGGTCTCAGAGCTCACCAAGGCGATGGCCGGGATCGAGGCCCGCAACAGTGCGCTGATGCTCAACGCCGAGCCGATGCTCAACGCGCTGCGCGAGCTCGAGGCCGCGGCCCGGGTGCCCGACGCCAAGCGCGCGCAGACCGGGCTCGACGATCTGCGCCCGGCCTGGAACGCCCTGCGAGCGCGGCTGGACGCCGAGGCTCAGCGGGCCCGGTAGTGGGCAAAACCGCCCACTACCCCGATTTGGCGCGGCAACTACGCACTGGCGGTAGGTAGTCGCCTCCGGAGGCAGCGCAACGCCGGTGGCCGCCGGCGCGCATGGTCCCGTGCTGGTCATCGATGACGATCCGATCAACCGGCACTGCTCGAGCTCGAGGACCTCGACGTGACGGGCGTGGGCTCGATTTTGCAGCTCGCCCCCGGTTGAGTTGGCGAGCTCCGGCCCGCTCCCGCTACCCCGCCGCCTCACCCTGGGTCCGGGCCTCGCGCACGATCCGCCGCATCCCCTTCAACCAGCGCTCGGGCTGGGCGCCCTTGAGGGCCAGGTGCTTGGCCACGTCCTCGTGGGGGAGGATCAGAAAACGCTCATCGCGTACGCCCGCCACGACCGCGCCGGCGACGTCATCGGGCTCGAGCAGACCCCCGGCCAAGAGCGGTGCCGCCCCGATCGGGTCTTCGAGGGCGAGGTCGAGCATCGGGGTGCGCACGGCCTGCGGGCACAGACAGGAGACCTTGATCCCAGCGTCGCCATAGGTGATGGCCAGCCACTCGGCGACCGCCACCGCCGCGTGCTTGGTCATCGAGTAGCCCAGCGCCGAGACCTGCGTGAGCAGGCCGGCGGCCGATGCGGTCGAGAGCAGGTACCCCTGGCCGCGCTCGAGCATCTCCGGGAGTAGGGCTCGGGCTGCCCACACGTGGGCCATGACGTTGATCTCCCAGGTGGACTGAAACTCGGCGTCGGGAGCCTCGGGCCCTCCACCCGGGCCGGGGACGCCGGCGTTGGAGAAGAAGAGGTCGATCGGGCCGCCCGCGTCGCGCGCGGTCGAGACCAGCGCCGCGATTGCGTCCGCCGAGCTGACGTCGACCTCCACGGCCAGGCCGCCGATCTCACTCGCCACCGCCTGGGCCGGCTCCAACGAGAGATCGGCCACCACGACACGGGCGCCCTCGGCGGCGAAGCGCCGGGCGCAGGCGCGGCCGATGCCGCTGGCGGCACCGGTGACGATCACATGTTTGTCCGCCAGCTCCATGGCGGCTGGCTAGGCGCTGCCCAGGCCGACGCCGGCGGCGACGATCAGCGCGCCGCCGAGGGCGACCTGAAGCAGGCTCGTACGCAGCGACACCGACAAAAAGCGCTTGCGGATCAGCGAGATCGTGATCAGCTCGATCGCGACCACGATGCCAGCCACGATCAGCGCCGAGTTGACGTTCTTGATCAGGAACGGGAGTGAGTGAAAGACCCCGCCGACGGCGGTCATGATCCCGGTCACGACGCCGCGAGCCAGGGCCGAGCCGCGACCCGTCTGGGTGCCGTCGTCCGATAGGGCCTCCGAGAAGCCCATGCTGATGCCGGCGCCGACGGCGGTGGCCAGGCCCACGAACAGAGCCGCATGCGAGCCCGAGAGCAGGGCGGCAGCGAAGATCGGAGCGAGCGTCGAGAGGGTCCCGTCGATCAACCCGACCAGGCCGGGCTGGATGTAGCGGAGCACGAAGGTCTGCTCGTCGAGCGACCGGACGTGCTTCATGACTTGCTCTTGCACCATGTTGCTCACAATAGCAACTGTGTTAGAATTAGGGCTCCCTTATGACTAAGGCCACCGAACTGCCGCCCCCCGAGGAGTTCGCCGAGCTCCTGCACAGCCGGGGGCAAAGGGCGACCCCGCAGCGCTACGCGATCCTGCGCGAGCTGCGCGGGCGAGGGCGCCACGCGACCGCGGACGAAATCGGCCGGGCCGTGCGGGCCCAGCTTCCCGGCACCTCCATCCCGACCGTCTACGCGACGCTCGACCTCCTGGTCGAGCTCGGGCTGGCCCGGCGGATCGACACCGGCCTGGGGGCCGCGCTCTACGACGGCGGCACCGAGCCCCATCACCACATGGTCTGTCGACGCTGCGGCCAGGTACAGGACCTGGGTGGCAAGCTCGACACCGACCGCGTGCTCAGCGCCGCCGGTGCGACCGGCTTCTGCCCCGAGGGAGCGGAGTTGGTGATCTCCGGGCAGTGCTCGCGCTGCGCGGCGAGCGGCTGACCGGGGTCGCCTCAGGTTCTGAGGCCGGCCACCGCGCGGGCGCGCTGGCGCTCAGGCGTGATCCTGACCACGTTCCAGGCCAGTCCGGCCCATTGCATCAGGGTGATGATCCAGCCGGACGGATCGAGCTCGTACCAGCGCAGGCCGTGACGGGCCGAGCGCGGGAAGGCGTGGTGGTTGTGATGCCAGGACTCACCGAGCGAGAGGACGGCAAGCCAGCCGACGTTGGTCGAGTGGTCCTCGACGTCGAAGCGGCGACGCCCGAAGAAGTGACAGACCGAATTGACCGACCAGGTCACGTGGTGAACGAGGAAGATCCGCACCAGGCCGCCCCACACCAATCCGCGGGCGGCACCCCCAAGCGTGAAGCCGTGCAGCGCACAGCCGGCCAGCGTCGGCACGAGCAGTGACACCGCCACCAGCAGCGGAAAGCGCCGACCGATCCGGCGCATGGCGGGATCCTCGTAGAGCTCGGGGGCATAGCGCTTCCAGTCAGCCTGGCCCTGGGTCTCGAGCAGCCAGCCGACGTGCGCGTGCCAGAGCCCGCTCAGCCCGCTGCCGTGCCCCACATGGGGGCTGTGCGGGTCGCCCTCGCGGTCGGTGTGGGCGTGGTGCTGGCGATGATCGGCCACCCAGTCCAGCACCGAGCCCTGCACGGATAGCGAGCCGAGGACACCGAACACCCGCTCGACCCGGGGATAGGTTTGAAAGGCGCGATGGGTCAGCAACCGATGAAACCCGACCGTGATCCCGACCGCGGTGATCAGGTAGGTGACGGCCAGCAGCGCCAGATCGGAAGCATTGACGGCCCGGCTCCAGAGCAGGAGGACCGCGGCCAGGACCCCGGCGAATGGGACCACGACTCCGAGAAGGTTGAAGGTGCGCTCGGTGCGAGACACGATCGTCCAAGGTTCTCAGACATTTCGCGCTATTTCTTGCGTTGATCCGCGATCGCGGCCCCCCAAATTTATAAAAAATGTTGAGGGCGCCGCCCCGGGCCCGGGGCACCGGAGGCCCGATCGGCGCGGCCCGTACCATCGTCGCTGGAGGGATGCGCGACAGCCTGGTCGGTCTTCAAGCCGGTGTCGACGCGCGGAAGTGGGCGCGTCTGCTGCGGCGTGCCCACAACGCGGCGATCTTAGGCGGTCACGTGCCCTCGATCGTGCGCGGGGTGATCGCCGACTCGTGGGCGCGGTGCACCGAGACCGGCGTAGATCCCTCGGAGCCGGGGGCACCGCTGGTCCATGAGCAGGCCGAAACGCGGGATCGCTGGCGCGAGCACCCGCTCTCGCCGATGACCGAGATCCTGCGCCACGTCCTCGGTGACCTGCTCTTCGAGGCGCGCCACATCGTCGTGGTCTCAGACGCCGACGGCTGTCTGCTGTGGGCCGACGGGCACCCGGATGTGCTCACCGCCGCGGAGCGCATCCGCTTCTGGCCCGGGCACGCGTGGAGCGAGCCGGCCGCGGGGACCAACGCGGTCGGCACCGCGCTGGCGGCCGACTCCGCGGTGCAGGTGTTCTCGGCCGAGCACTATCGCTCGGAGGTGCACAGCTGGCAGTGCTCGGGGGCGCCGGTCCACGATCCCGAGACCGGGACGACGCTGGGCGCGATCGATGTCACCGGCCGCTACGAGACGGCCCACCCCCACAACCTCGCCCTGGTTCAGCTCGCCGCCCGGCTCGTCGAGGAGCAGTTGCGCGCCGAAATGCTCGAACGGGACACCCGAATCCTCGGGCTGTTCGCCGATCACACCGCCCGCCACGGCGGGCCGGCCGCCGCCCTGAGCCGATCCGGGCGCGTGCTGGCGGCAACCCCGAACGGCTGGACTGCAGGGCGCCTCGACGTCGCCCCCGATGCGACCGAGACTCAGCTCGGGGACGGGACCAGCGCGCAGGTGCACCCGCTCGGCGAGGGCACCCTGATCCTGCCCGCGGGCGGACGACCCCCCGGCGCGCGGCCGACCGCATTGCGGGTCTCTCTGCTCGGCCGGGAGCGGGCGGAGCTGACGGGCCCAACCGGCCGACGCCGTTTGACCGTCCGCCACAGCGAGCTGGTCGCGCTGCTGCTCCTGCACCCCGATGGGCTCGGGGCGCGCCCCCTGGCCGAGCTCGTCTACGACGAGCCGGGTCACGAGGTCGCCGTGCGCGCCGAACTGCATCGTCTGCGGGCGATCCTCGGCGACGCGCTTGTCCCGCGCCCGTACCGGTTGGTCGGTCTCGCTTCGGACCTGACTGCGGTGCAAGGGTCGCCTGGACGAGCACAGCCCCGAGGCGGTCGTCCGCAGCTACGCCGGGCCGCTGCTCCCTGGTTCGCGGGTGCCGGCGATAGCGGCGGCTCGGGCGCGGCTGGCGCTGGCCGTCCGGCAGGCGGCCAGCGGCCGCGGGGGCACAGTCCTGAGCGCTGGCGCGCCCGCGTGGACCCGGTGAGACTCGCGGCAGTTGTCGGCGCCGGGCTCGTTCTGACGCTGACCGGCGCGGGGAGCGCGGGCGCGCGAACGGTGCTGGTGGGACGATCGGTGCAGGGACGCGCGATCACCGCCCGCGTGATCGGGCCCGACCACGCGCGGCGCAAGGTGCTGCTGGTCGGGTGCATCCATGGCAACGAGTGCGCGGGGCTGAGGATCATCTCGGCGGTCGCTCGCGCGCGGGCGCACTCGGGCGTGCAGCTGTGGCTGATCGGTGAGCTCAATCCCGACGGCACGGCGGCGGGGACGCGCCAAAACGCCCATGGCGTCGATCTGAACCGCAACTTCCCCTACCAGTGGCGGCGGGTCTCGGATCCGACCTACTACTCGGGCCCGCACCCCGGCTCAGAACGGGAGACCCGGGCGGCCATGCGGCTGATCGCGAAGCTTCATCCGACGGTCACGATCTGGTACCACCAGCACCAGGACCTCGTCGACATGGCGGGCGGCGATCGGGGGATCGCCCGACGCTACGCACAACTGTCGGGGCTGGCCGCAACCTGTCTGCCGTTCCTGCCCGGGACCGCCCCGGGCTGGGAGAACCACGAGTTTCCCGGCACGACCTCGTTGGTCGTCGAGCTCCCGGCGGGCCCGGTCGGACCGGAGGCGACGGCTGCGCACGTGCGGGCCGTACAGGCGATGGAGCGCGGCCAGCGGTCGGGCTCGCGCACCAGCTGCGTGCCCTAGTGGTCACAGGCTGCGCCCCCAGCGCTATCTAAAGGTGATGGCGCACCACCAGGACTGGGAGCGAGCCGACGACGCGGACCTGTTGCGGGGGATCGTCGCCCGCCAGGAGCCGGCGTTCGCGGTCTTCTATCGCCGGCACCTGCCTCGCGTACTCGCCTACCTGCTGCGGGAGACCGGCGACCGGGAGACGACCGCCGACCTGGCCGCGGAAGTGTTCGCGGCCGTGATGCTTGCGGCGGGCCGCTATCGGCCCGACGCCTGGGGGGTGTGGCAGCGGCCGGAGTCAGAGCTCAACGTGCTCGGCGACGTGGCCGGCCGCGACGTGCTCGAGCTGGGCTGCGGCGCCGCCCAGTGGTCTATCGCGCTGCGCGAGCGCGGGCACCCGGGGCCGATCACCCGACCCGGGAGCTCGTCCGCGACTACTTCGGGATGCACGCGCTGCCCGAGCCGGACGGCAGCGTGCTCTTCTAGCTGCCTTACGGCGAGTGGATCGAGCTGCTGCGCCGCAACGGCTTTGAGATCGAGGCGCTGATCGAGTCTGGCATCATGGCTGCCAGCCACTGAGCGTCGGGAAGCCGGGGGCCCGGCGAGCCCCGAGGCTGAACTTGGTGGCGATCTGGCTGACCACGCTGATCCGGGCCGGAGCGGCCATCCGCAGAAAGATCCACTGGTCCGCGGACGGGCTGGCCGCGAGCAGCCAGCGTGCGTCGGGAGACCACGCGAGCCCGGCCAGGCGCTCGGCGGCGGTGAACACGATCCCGGGCGGCCGGCGCAGGCCACGCGCGCTAGCGGTGAACAGCTCGATGCTGTCGGGCTGCCCAGCCGCGCGCTGGATGACGAGCGCGAGCCGATCACCAGGACCTAGGGCGGCCGCCCCCGAGCTGGCGCCGGGCGCGAGGGTGAGCGCGGCGAGCCGCTTTCCTCGCGCGCTGTAGACCGTGACGGTCCGGTGCGCGATCGCGACCAGGCGCTGCCCGGTGCGCGACCAGAGCAGTTGCTGGGGCGCCGCGACCGGCCGGGCGCGCCAGAGCAGCGCGGCGGTGTCCGCGGCGCGAAGCTCCAGATCTCCGCGCCGGTCGACCAGCGCGACACGGTGCGCGGTGCCGTCGTGCGGCTTCCAGGCCGCCGCCACCGGCTGAACCCGAGCGACCAGACGACGATTTCCACTGCCGTCGCCGGCGACCACGTCCAGCGAGCCCCCGGCCAGGTAGGCGATCCGGTAGCCGTCCGGCGACCACCGGGCCGCCGAGACGAGACCGTCGGTGCCCAGCGTCCATTGGCGCTGGCCGTGCCGGTCCAGCGCGACCAGCCGATCCCCGCGCCACGCGACCACGTACCGGCTGTGCGGTGACCAGGCGGCACCCGCGAAGGCGCCAAGGTGCGTCCGCGCCCCGTCGGCGCCGACGATCCACGGTCCGCTGGGGGAGTTGACGAGCAGCCGTCCACCGGACGGCAGTCCGGCCAGGACCGGACGGGGCCGAGGCTGGGCGGTGAGGCCAAACGTGTCCCGGAACCATCGGGCGAGCGCCTCGCGCGGCGCACTGCCGGCGCCCAGGGCGACTGCGGCCACGGCGATCACGGCGGCCAGCGCGGGCACGAGAACGCGTCGACGAGCACGCGGCCGGTCGGCCTCGGCGGGGGGATGGTAGGCACGGCTGACGACTTGCCAGACCCGCTCCTCCACGCCCGGTCTGACTGGCACCCGCGCGGCTCGCAGTTGCTCGCGAAGCTCGGTCTCGGTCATGACACGCGCTCCGAGTCGAGACGCACGGCGAGCCGGTCAAGCCCCCGGCGCAGGCGCGAATTGACCGTGCCTCGCGGGACGCCGAGGGTAGCCGCGATCTCCCCCGGGGAAAGGTCGTGCAGGTAACGCAGGACGATCACCGCGCGATGGTCCACGTCGAGCTCGGTGAGGGCCGCGATCACGTCGGGCCCGCAGTCGGCCAGCGGTGACTCGGGACAGTCGGGCACGCTCGCCACCGTGGTCTCTCGGCGGGCGGCGCGCACGCGCGTCCAGTCGATCGCCCGGTTGACCACGATGCGATGCAGCCACGGGCCAAACGGGCGGCGACGATCGAAGCGCTCCAGCGCTCGCACCGCGGACAGGAACGCCTCCTGGGCGACGTCCTCGGCCCCGGCCCGGTCCTGACAGACCAGGTAGGCATCGCGCAGAGCGCTCTTCCAGTAGCGGCGAAACAGGGCTTCCAGCGCGGCCTCGGATCCTTGCCGGGCCGCGCGGATGAGAACCGCGTCGGGGCGGTCACCGTCGCTCACCGGCTCCTCGCGAGCCAACCCATCCCTCGTTATACGGCCCAGCCGGGGCGTGAGGTCCGCCGGCGCGGTAATCGACGCGCGCATCGGAGGCGATGATGACACCGGACGCGGCCGGGACCAAATCGGCGGCGCGGAACGTAGAAGGGGATATGCGTTTCACCGGCGCCGTCGTCCTGCTCGCTGTGGGGCTGGCGGCCGCTGGGTGCGCGGGGTCGCGCTTGACCCACGCCACCCGCCCGGCGCCCGCGGCACCCGCCCAGGGCGTCCCCGCGGCGGACTGCGGGGACTCAAGTCGCCTGGCCCCGGCGCCGCTGCCCCTGGAGACCGGCGTCTACACCGCCGGCCCCGCGACGCTCGCCGTGGGCGAAGACCTCGCCCAGCTCTTCCGTCGGCCGGTCGCGCGTCCGTTTGGCAGCGAGGCGATCGCCCTGATCACCGGCCGCCGTCCTGTGACCCTGCGCGTCCTGCCCTCGCCCGGTGTCCGGCTGGCGCTCGAGTTCACACCGCCCTCCGGCCCCGGGCACGCGGGAGCCGTGCTCAGCGATGGGCGCCGGGCGGTTCGCTTCCCCGCCTGTAGCCGCGCCGCCAACCGCTTCCGAGGGGGCATCGTGGCCGCCGGCCGTGGGTGTGCCCGAGTCGCGGTGCAGCCAGACGGCTCGCCGCCGGCCACGATGCTGATCCCGATTGCGGACAGCCTGCGCGGCTGCCCGGCCCCCCAGCGTCGTTCCCGGCTCGGCTATAGCTGGGCACCGTTTCTCGGCGTCGCGTGCGGCAAGCCCAACTCGATGGCCTGCGACCGGATCGGAATCGGCGTCAACGCCAGTCGCCCGGCAGTCCTGGTCGTGGTCGGAGTCGCCGGCCGAGTGGTGACGCTCAGCCCACCCTCTTCGGGAAGCAACCTCTGGCAGGGCTACCTCCAGGACGCCGGCCCCGAGCATGGGCCCCTCCGAGTGCGTCCGGTCTCGGGCACCCGACTCTGGTTCGGGAGCCCCGAGCTCTATCCCCACGCGCGGGTCACGGCGTTCCTGGTCGGCGGTCAGGTCGCCTCGACCGGCGACATGACCGTCCTCCTGCATCCGGGCTTCGGCTGATGCGGGGACCCCGGACCGTCGCCCTCGCGCTCAGCGCCGCTGGCCTGGTGGTGGGGATGGCGGGCTGCGGTGGTTCGCCCGCGCCGGCCCGCAAGCTGACCCCGGTACACGCCCTTCGCCGCACGAACGCGCCGGGTGGCCGGCCCCGCGCTCGGGGCAAGGTTGGGAGCGTGAGGACGCCGGCCCCGATTGCGTTGGTCACCGCCCAGGCCGAGAACCGTCTGGTGCTCCTAAGCCTCCCCAGCGGCCGCGTCATCGGTCGCGTGTCGGTGCCCGGCGAGCCGGGCTACGTGGCGAGCCTGGGCGTGGGGGGTCCAGCCGTGGTGGTCAGCTCGCGGAGCGGAACCGTGACGCTGCTCGGTGGCGCCCGGCTCACGGATCGTCTCGTCCTCGGGGGCTTCTCCTCACCGCACATTCCCGCCCTGGCACCCGGGGGCGAGTACGCCTACGTGACCGACGATGCCTCCGGGCGGGTGGCGGCGATCGGCCTCAGCGACCAGCGCGTGGACTCGCGCACGTTCGTCGGCGCCGGCGCCCACCACCTGGCCTTCAGCCCCGACGCGCGGCAGGTGTGGGTGGCGCTCGGACAGGCGGCGGCCACGGTCGTGATCCTCAGTACCGCCGGCTCCGCTCCCCCACCGGGGGTCAGCGTCATGATCGATCCACGGCATCCGCACGTCGTCGGTCGCCTGCGCCCCGGCTACCTCGCTCACGACCTGCTCTTCGCCCCCGACGGGCAGCGGGTCTGGATCACCGCCGCCAATCGCCCGTACGTCGGGGTGTTCAGCGCCCGCGATCACCGGCTGCTGTTTCGCGTGCCGGCCGGGGCGCCGCCGCAACACGTGGTCTTTGCGGGTCCGGACGCCTACGTGACCAGTGGCTACGGCGCCAGCATCGAACGGGTGTCGGTGGCCACCGGACGCGTCCTGCGCCGCGTTCGGGCCCCGTACGGGTCGTTCGATCTCGACGCCAGCGGACGCTATGTGGTCGCCGCCTCGCTGTTTCGGGGCACGGCGGCGATCTATGACCGGGACCTGCGACTCCTACGCGTCCGTCGGGTCGGGTCCTCAGCTGAGGACGTCGCCATCTACCGCCCTTAGTGCTCCCCGCCGTAAGTACCGTCGCGGTCAGGCGGCGAGTGGGACTGGCGACTGGTCCGGGGCGTGTTCGAGTCGTTCGAGCAGCGCGGCGAGCTTGGCGCGGGTGAAGTTCCACACGAACG
>JBPCIY010000044.1:0-8641 GCA_051005855.1 Solirubrobacteraceae bacterium
GGGTGATCTGCGAGATCATGAACGACGACGGGACGATGGCCCGCGTGCCCGACCTGACCGGCTACTGCGAGCGGCACGGCCTGAAGATGATCACCGTGGCTGACCTGGTCGCCTACCGGCGGCGCCATGAGAAGCTTGTCGAGCGGGTGGTGGCCACCAAGCTGCCGACCGGGTTCGGGGACTTCGTGGCGGTCGGGTACCGCTCGCTGGTCGACAACAAGCATCACGTGGCCCTGGTCAAGGGCGAGGTCGACGGGGCGCAGGACGTGCTCGTCCGCGTCCACTCCGAGTGCCTGACCGGGGACGTGTTCCATTCCCTGCGCTGCGACTGCGGCGAGCAGCTCGAATCGGCGCTGGCGATGATCGAGCAGGAGGGTCGCGGCGTGCTCCTCTATCTCAGTCAGGAGGGGCGGGGCATCGGTCTGCTCAACAAGCTGCGCGCCTACAAGCTCCAGGAGGAGGGGCTCGACACCGTCGACGCCAACCTCCGCCTCGGCCTGCCCGCCGACCTGCGCGACTACGGGATCGGCGCCCAGATCCTCGTCGACCTCGGCCTGACCAGCATCCGGATCCTCACCAACAACCCCAAGAAGATCTCCGGTCTGGCCGGCTACGGGCTGTCGGTGGCCGACCAGGTGCCGATCGAGCATGCCTCCAACCCCCACAACGAGGCCTACCTGCGCGCCAAGCGCGAGAAGCTCGGCCACACCCTGCACCACCAGGGCCTGCCGTTCGACGAAGAGATGCTCCGCCGCGAGCAGGAGAGCGACAATCGGGACGCCGATGGCGCCTGAGCGGCGGGTCGCGCTGTGCGTGGCCCGTTTCTACGACGTACTCGCCCGGCGCCTCGAGGAGGGCGCCCGCGGGGGTCTCGAGGATGGGGGCATCACCGCGATCGACGGCTTTGACGTACCCGGCGCCTTCGAGCTCCCCCTGGTGGCCAAATACGCCGCCCAGTCAGGGCGTTACGCCGCCGTCGTCTGCCTGGGAGCCGTGATCCGCGGTGAGACCGACCACTACGACTGGGTCTGCAGGAGCGCGGCCCAGGGGATCACCGAGGTCCAGCTCGAGACCGGGGTCCCGGTCGGCTTCGGGGTGCTCACCGTCAACACGATGGAGCAGGCGCTGGCGCGCGTGACCGGGGGCGATAAGCGCGACAGCGGCCGCCACGCCGCCGAAGCGGTGCTCGCCTCGCTCGCCGTCCGTGATCAACTCGCGGCGGCTCGCGGACCCGCGGGCTTCTCCGCCTGATCCGACCTCAGTCGCCGCCCTGGCCGGGCTTGCCCTGGCCGTTGCCGGGCCCGTGGTCGTGACCGGGGCTGTGCCCAGGAGGCACGCTCGTCCCGCCTGTGTTGGCCGACGAGCTGGAGCCGGCGGCCTGCAGCGCCTGGTTGAGCAGCGCCTGCACGGTCGAGGTCTGGTTGGGGATCCGCAGACGCTGCTGAAGGACCGGGACCGCCGCCTTGGGGTTGCCCGAGCGCAGCAGGGCGTCGCCCAGGTCGTAGAGGGCGTAGGCGTAGGGCAGGCTGCTCGGGGAGGCGGCGTGGATCGCCTGCTCCAGGGTGGGGATCGCCGCGGAGTAGTTGCCACTCAGGAGATCCTGATGGCCCTGGAGCTGGAGGGCGGCGGCGCTGGTCGGCGGGCCGCTGGCGGGGGCGGTACTGCTGGCCGCGGGGCTGCTGGCCGCGGCGGTTGACGTCGCCGTGGACGATGTGCGGCGGGACACCGGGGGCTTGGTCTTCGACGCCGCGGTGGCCGTCTTGTGGGGTGCACCGCGGGTCGCGGCATGATGGACGGCGGCCGCCCGCTTGGCCGTCCCGCCGGAGCCCAGCTGGGTCAGGACCAGGGCAACGCCGACGGCCACGAGGCCGAGCGCGATCAGCGGCAGCGCGCGGTTCGGGCGCCTCCGCGAGCCCGCCACCGTCGGCAATGGGGTGCCTACCGCACGGGGCGGCCTCACCGCGGCGGGACGAGCGGCGCGGGCGGGGCGGGCCATCGCCGGGGCGAGCACCCGGGTGGAGGCAGTTGCGTCGCCGTCCAGGGCGGTGTCCAGGGCCTGCACGAAGGCCAGGGCGGTGGGGTAGCGCGCGTCGGGCTCCTTGGCCATGCCGCGGGCCAGGACGTCGTCGACCCCCGGGGGCAGCGAGGGCTCGCGCTCGCTGGCCCGGGGCGGCTCCTCCTCGATGTGCTGGCGGGCCTGGGCGGCGAAGTGCTGGGCGGTAAAGGGGCGCCCCCCGGTGAGCAGCTCAAAGGCGGCGATGGCCAGGGCGTAGCGATCGCTGGCCGAGGTCGCCTCCTTGCCCAGCGCCTGCTCGGGTGCCAGGTAGGCGGCCGTCCCGAACAGCTCGCCGGCGCTTGAGATCGTCTCCTCGCTCTGGAGGTGGGCGATCCCGAAGTCGGCTACGTGGAGTCCGCGATCGATGTCAAGGAGGAAGTTGGCCGGCTTGATGTCGCGGTGCACGATGCCGCGAGCGTGGGCGTGATCAAGGGCCTCGGCGGCCTGGCCCAGCCACCGGCGGGCCTCCTCGCGGGTAACGGCATCGCCGCGCAGCGCATCGGCCACGGTGCCACCGGCCAGGTGCTCCATGACGATGAAGGCACCGGGATGGAGCTCGTCGCCGTTCTCTCCGGCCTCGAGGTCGCCGACGTCGAAGATCGTGACCACGTGAGGATGAGCCGAAACCCGGGCCACCGCCCGTGCCTCGCGCTTGAACCGACGCACGGCCTGCCCGTCCTGGGCATAGCGCTCGGAGAGCACCTTGATCGCCACCTGACGTCCGAGCACGCGATCCTCCGCGCACCAGACCGATGCCATGCCCCCGCTGGCCAGGTGACGCTGCAAGCGGTAGCGGGCGGGCAAGCTCCGCGCAAAGGGGGGCTCGGGGGACGTTTGAGCGCTGGTGCTCATCGCAACGGGTAGTAGTTACCCCAACTCACGAGTGCCTACCCCAAAGGATGGGGGCAGATTGAGAATCAAAGCGGCAGTCAGAAGCCCCGATGGTAGGACCCTGACGGTTGACATGCGTAGGACGGCCCGGGCGATGGTGCCCCGCCAGCCCGCGGCCGCGTCTGCGGCGGCCCTGTCTATACTCGGCGCGCGATGTCCAAGATCTGTCATGTCTGCGCCAAGGGACCAGCGTTCGGCAACAATCGCAGCCACTCGATGGTCGCGACCAGGCGGCGCTTCGATCCCAATCTGCAGCGGGTCCGCATCGACGACGGCGGAACGCCGCGGCGCGTCTACGTGTGCACGCGCTGCCTGAAGGCCGGCAAGATCGTCAAAGCCAAGTAGTGCTCCCGCTTCGCGAGCGGACTCGCGACGGGGACCGCTGAAGTGGTGGCCCCGGAGCGCCCTGAGAGCCTGTCGGGCATGTCGGACCCCAGCATCGTCCGCTTTCGAGCCCTGATCGAAGGCGGCTTGGCCGCGCTCGAGGCCCGGCGCGAGGAGGTCAACGACCTGAACGTGTTCCCGGTCGCCGACGGTGACACCGGCGACAACATGGTCCTGACCCTGCGCGCCGTGCTCCAGGAGCTCGACCGCCTGTCGGGCGCGTCGGAGGGCCGCACGATCGACGAGATCGGTCGGGACGAGATCGTCGCCTCGGTCGCCCGGGCGGCGCTGCTCGGAGCCCGCGGCAACTCGGGGGTGATTCTCTCCCAGCTGATCCGCGGCGCCGCGGAGGAGCTGGCCAGCCGTCCCGGCGAGCTGGTCGACCCGGTGTTGATCGGCGCCGCTCTGGCCCGCGCCGCCGACCAGGCCTATGGCTCGGTCCGCGATCCCGCCGAGGGAACGATCCTCACCGTCGTGCGCGAGATGGCGCATCGGGTGGCTTCCGAGCTGGCCCACACGCCGGGAGCTCGGCTCGGTAGCGACGCCACGACCTCAGAGCAGGATCAGGTCATCGCCCAGGTGATCGAAAGCGCGCTGGCCGCCGGCGAGGAATCGGTGCGCCGCGGGCCCGATTTGCTCCCCGTCCTGCGGGAGGCCGGCGTCGTCGACGCGGGCGGCTACGGCCTCGTCGTCCTGCTGGCCGGGATCGTCGGCGCCCTGCGCGGCGGGGACGCGCCCGCGCTGCCCCATCAGCCCGCCGCCCGCGTCTCCCATCCCCAGCATGCCTCCACCAGCTTTCGCTACTGCACAAACTTCGCGGTGAGCGGCACCGCGCTGGAGCAGCGGCGCTACATCCAGGCGATGGAGCAGCTCGGGGACTCGGTCCTGGTGGTAGGGGACGCGACCACCCTCAAGATCCACGTCCACACCGACGATCCCGATGCCGCCACCGCCCTGTTCGCCGACGCCGGCGTGGTCTCGCATCTCGACGTGGCCGACATGCACGCGCAGGTCGCGGCCCGCGACGAGCGTCTGGTCGCGCCCGCGCCGGTGAGCATCTGCGGCGCGCTGGCCGTCGTCAACGGCGACGGGATGAGCGCGCTGTTTGAGAGCTTCGGAATCGGGGTGCTCGACGGCGGCCCCACGCTCAACCCCTCGACCTATGACCTGCTGGCCGCGATCCACGCCGTGCCCGCCGAACAGGTCGTGGTACTGCCCAACAGCGCCAACGTGCAGATGGCCGCCGAGCGGGCCGCGGAGCTCTCCGAGAAGACCGTCCGGGTCGTCGCCACGCGCTCTCCGCAGGCCGGTCTGGCCACCGCGGTCAGTCTCGATCCCGCCCGCGGCGCAGCCGAGAACGCCGCCGCGATGAGCGAGACGCTCGAGCACGTCCGCACCGGCGCCGTGGCCCCGGCGGCGCGAGACGACGCCCAGGGTCGCTTCCGGGCCGGCGACGCGGTCGGCTTCGTCGAGGAGGAGCTCGTCGCCTGGGGCGCGCCCCGCGAGACCCTCCAGGACGTGCTCGCTCAGCTGGCGCAGAACGCCGAGCTGATCACCTGCCTGCGGGGCGTCGATGCCCCGCTCGATGACCAGACCGTCCACGGGCTCGCCTTCAATGGGGTGGAGCTCGAGCTGTCCGAGGGTGGTCAGCGCAGCTACTGGTGGCTGCTCGCGGCCGAGTAGTCCGCCGGGCCCGCGGCCGAGTAGTCCGCCGGGCCGGTCATCATCGGCGGGTGAGCGCCACCGCCTTCGCCAGTTCTCGCCCCCTGCAGCCCGGCGAGCTCGCCGCCGCCCCGGTGCGCTACCCGCGACCTTCGCGGCTGGCCGAGCGTCTGCAGATGCCGGGGGCCAAGACCGAGCAGGCGGCGACCTCGCTGGGGCTGCTCACCGTGGGTGACCTGCTCGAGCACCTGCCCCGCGATCGCCGCGAGGCCCGGGCGGTCGCCGAGCTCGTGCCCGGGGAGACCGCCACGGTGGTCGTCTCGGTGCGCAGCATCGCCTCTCGTCCGGTGCGGCGCCGGGGCATGCGCCCGCTGGTCGAGGCGACCGTGGCCGACGACAGCGGCCCGATGAAGGCCACCTTCTTCAACCAGCCCTGGCTGGTTCAGAAGTACCCGGCCGGAACCGGCCTGGTCCTGCACGGCAAGTACGAGGCCCGCAACCGGTTTCGCGTGCAGGGTCACGCCCAGACCAACGAGAGCAGCGCCGGTGACGGAGCCGTCGCGCACTACGCGGCTACCGAGGGGCTCTCCTCGACCCAGATCCTCGCCCTCGTCCGGGCCCACGCGACCGCGATTGCTGATGTGACCGAGCCGCTGCCCGCCCTCCTGCGCGTCCGCGAGCGCCTGCCCGAACGTTCTAGCGCGCTCGCCGCCGTACACCTGACCGGCGGCGAGTCCGAGCAGACGCTGGGGCGCCGCCGTCTCGCCTTCGAGGAGCTCCTGCTCGCCCAGCTCGCCCTCCTGCGCCGCCGCCGTCTGCGTCGGCACGGGGCGACGGCGATGGCTCTGAACCAGCCGCGAGAGTTGACCGCGCGCTGGCTGGGCACGATGCTGCCCTTCACCCCGACCGCCGACCAGGTGGCCGCCATCGACGAGCTCGACTCAGACCTCGCCGCGATCCAACCCATGCAGCGGTTGCTGATGGGGGAGGTCGGGTCCGGCAAGACCGTCGTCGCCCTCTATGCGCTGCTGCGCGCCATCGAGCACGGGGGACAGGGCGCGCTGATGGCCCCGACCGAGCCTCTGGCCGAGCAGCATTTCGCGACCCTCCAGAACCTGATGCCTGGCGAGGCGGTGCCAATCGGCCTACTCACCGGCTCGACCCCCGCCCGCCGCCGCCATGACCTGCTCGGAAAGCTTGCCTCGGGTGAGCTCTCCCTGCTGGTCGGGACCCACGCCCTGATCGAGAAACCCGTGCGCTTCGCCCGCCTCGCGGTCGCCGTGGTCGACGAGCAGCACCGCTTCGGGGTGCGCCAGCGGGCGGCTCTGGACGCCAAGGCGGGCGCCGGGCGCCGACCCCATGTCCTGCATATGACCGCCACGCCGATCCCGCGCACGCTGGCCCTGGCCGGCTACGGCGACCTCGACATCACCCAGCTGCGCGAGCTGCCCCGCGGGCGCCAGCCGATCCAGACCGTCGTCTGCTTCACCGATCGCGAGCGCGCCCGCGCCTATGACCGGATCCGCGAGGAACTCGACGCCGGGCGCCAAGCCTTCGTGGTCTGCCCGCTGGTCTCGGAGTCCGAGCTGCTCCAGGCGCGCGCGGCCACCGCCGAGTTCGAGCGGCTTCGCCATGGTGAGCTGCGCGAGTACGAGGTCGTGCTCATGCACGGTCAGCTGCGGCCTGGCGACAAGCACGACGTGATGGCCGCTTTCGCTGGCGGACAGGCCCACGTGCTTGTGGCCACCTCGGTCATCGAGGTCGGCATCGACGTTCCCAACGCGACCGTGATGCTGGTCGAGGACGCCGAGCGCTACGGGATTTCCCAGTTGCACCAGCTCCGCGGACGGATTGGGCGCGGCGAGCACGCCTCGCTGTGCCTGCTGTTCGGCAGCAAGTCGTCTGAGCGCCTGCGCGCTTTGGCGGAGCACAGCGACGGCTTTCGCCTGGCCGAGATCGACCTCGCCCTGCGCGGGGAGGGCGAGCTGGTGGGCACGCGACAGAGCGGGCTGGCCCAGTTCCGGGTCGCCGAGCTGCCGCGCGATGCCGAGCTGCTCGAGCGGGCCCGGGCCCGAGCGCTGTGGATCGACGGCGAGGATCCCGAGCTCGCCGCGGCCGAGCACGCACTGCTCGCCGATGCCCTGGCCGGGGCCTACGGGACCGAGGCCGACGCCCCGATCCGGGCCTGAGCCGTGCGCGTGATCGCCGGCGTCCACGGGGGCCGAGAGCTGGTCGCACCTCGCGGCCGTGCGACGCGCCCGACCGCCGATCGGGTCCGCGAGGCGCTGTTCTCGATCCTCGGACCGCTCGACGGCGAGCGGGTCCTCGACCTGTTCGCCGGCTCAGGAGCGCTGGCCATTGAAGCGCTCTCACGCGGCGGCGCTGAGGCGACGCTGGTCGACACCTCGCCGGCGGCTCAGACCGCGATCCGCCGCAATCTGCACGCGGTCGGAATCGAGGCCGTCGTCTCCCGCTCGGCCGCCCTGCCCTTCCTCCAGCGAGCACGCGCCGAGCTACGTCAATACGATCTGGTTTTCGTAGATCCTCCCTATCGCCACGCGAGCTCGCTCTCCAAAGAGCTGACCGGGGCGCTGGTGCCGGTGCTCGCCCCCCAGGCTCGCGTCGTCGCCGAAAGCGACCGGCGGCACCCCCTGGAGCTCGGGCTCGACCTGCTCGTGCAGCGGCGCTACGGCGACACCCTGATCAAGATCCATGGCTCCCGATAACCGCATCGCCGTCTGTCCCGGCACGTTTGATCCCGTCACCTACGGGCATCTCGACGTGATCTCGCGGGCCTCGGCGATGTACGACACGGTGATCGTCGGGGTGGTCAATCTCCCGTGGCGCAAGGGCAACACCCTGTTCAGCGCCGACGAGCGGATCGCCTTCCTGACCGACGCCACGAGCCAGCTTGACAACATCGCGATCGAGGCATTCAGCTCGCTCCTGGTCGAGTTTGCCCGCGAGAAGGGGGCGATGACAATCGTCAAGGGATTGCGGGCAATCTCTGACTTCGAGTACGAGCTGGAAATGAACCAACTCAACCGCCGGCAGGCCCCGGATATCGAGTCCGTTTACCTAATGGCGTCCCCCAAGTACAGTTTCCTGAGGTCGAGTGGCGTCAAGGAGCTGGCGACCTTCGGGGGGGAGATCGACGATCTGGTCCCCGATGAGGTCGCACGGCACTTGAAGGAACGGCTCGGCCGCTGACGAAACAGAGGTGCGCGAGATGGATGTCCTGGTACTCATCGACAAGCTGGACGACCTAGTCCACAACGCCAAGCCGGTCCCGCTGACCGACCAGGTTCGCGTGGACAAAGAGGAGATCTACGACATCCTCGACCAGATGCGAGCCACCATCCCGGAGGAGATCAAGCAGGCCCGGTGGATCGTCAAGGAGCGTCAGGAGATGCTCGCGGAGGCCAAGCGTGAGGCCGAGCGGATCGTCAAGGAGGCGCGCGAACGTCAGGAGCGGCTGGTTTCCGACGAGGAGATCACCAAGCAGGCCGAACGGGCCGCCGAGGACATCATCGAAGATGCCCGTGCTCGCGAGCGCGAGATCCGGCTCGGGGCCGAGGACTACGCCGACGAGATCCTCAACACGCTCGAGGTCAACCTTTCCAAGTTCATCGCCGCTGTGCAGCGCGG
>JBPCIY010000045.1:0-47926 GCA_051005855.1 Solirubrobacteraceae bacterium
GCCCAGCCCACCATCTCCTCGAACATGCCGCGCACCTCGGCCTGGCGGGCGGTGTCCTCAGGTTCCCAGATGTTGGTGTTCGAGATGTTGCCGGCCATGAGGTCGCCGGGTCGCTGGTCGGCGACCTCCCGGGCGATCTGGAGTGCGGCGCGGTTCAGCGGCTCGAGCAGGTCCTCCTTGCCAATCACCCGCATCTTCTCGCGGTGACCGTTGTAGGTGAACGCCTCGACGACGTCGGAGCCGGCGCGCTGGAAGTCGACGTGCAGGGTCCGGAGGGCGTCCGGGTACTCCAGCGCGACCTCGGGGACGAACTCACCCGCGCTCAGGTAGCCGCGGCGCTCCAGCTCGAACAGGAAGCCCTCGGCACAGATCACTGGCCCGGCATCCAGGCGCGCGGTCAGGTCCCCGCTCGGAACGTCAGAGGTGGACTCGGTCATGTACTGCTCCTTGGTGGTGAAGGGACGGGTCGTCCCACGAGAGAGGCAGTCAGTCGGGCGTCACAGCAGCACAGCGACGCCAGCCGCGACCGCGGGTGGTAGCGGCATCCCTGACGATGAGCGCAGGCATGATCGGCCGGCACCGGCCCTCCATCCCTCGTGGATCGGCACTACACGTCGATGCAGGCGGTCTCCTGACTCCCAGGTCGAGCGCTCCCCCCCGGCCTTCCCAGGCCCGGTGGCCCAGTGGCGACGTGGGGTTCGAGCTCCCTGGTCACAGTGGCGAGAACCGTGTCGGACTTGCACCGACTTCCCGGTTCTGCATCGCCGTCGCGAGTGTAGCCGCCGATCACGAAGCCGCGCAGCGGGACATCGTGGACGACGCAGGAGACCCATTGGCCGCTGCCGCTGTTCATGCGCGGGTTCAGCCTCGCCTCCGTGGCGCGAGGCTTCTTCTCCTACGAAGGTCCGGCACGAGATTAGGCGTCGGCACGCGGATCGACGCTGCCGCTTTACGTCAGGCCATGCTCGAAGCGGAAGTCGGCCGCTCGTGGCCGGTTGGGCGACAATCCGGAAGCGCCAGGCGAAGATGGAGCCGGGTGGAGTTAGGTCAGGGACCGCACAAATGCCAGCGCGTTCGTGATCACGGCCTGGCGCCGTCGATGGGCGCTGTTGGCTCGCCCTACGACAATGCTGTCGTCGAGAGCTTCTGGGGCCGGATGCAGGTCGAGCTGCTCAACCGCCGCCGCTGGAAGACCCGGATCGAACTCGCCTCAGCGATCCACGACTACATCGAACTGTTTCACAACACGCGACGCCGGCACTCCGCCCTCGGCATGCTGACCCCCGTCGAAGCCGAAGCCCGGTTCGTCGCCAGCCAGGGATGAACGCTCACTCGCTAAGACCGCGCCCAACCGGGGTGGTCAATGAGAGGCCCGCGGCTGGTCTCTCCGACGAGCGGGTTGACCTTGATCACTCACATCAAGAACATCATCAATAACGTCAAAGACACCGACCGACTCCAGAACGTCGACTCCACCGAAACCGGGCTAGATCACAGTCTCCGTGGAACCCGGTCCGGCTCACTGGGTTGGTTTCGCTGGGCCCGATTGCATTGGGTCCGGCATCATCGCTGCAGTAGCGATGTCACGGAGCCAGATCGGGTCTCGGTCCGCGCTCGGCTTGCTCACAGGAGCGGGCCGCGTGTCGCTTTCGTTGCCTCCGTCCAGCGAGACGGATGGGGCACCACGTGCTGGCATACGGCGACGGCAAGCGGCTGCGATCAGCACCTCAATCTGATTCCGTGGCTGGCGGCCGTCATTGCGCTGGTCATTGGTGGCGTGATTGCGCAGACTCACCGCATGAGTCACGTGGGTTAGCCGTCCACCAGCCACGAACTGAGCAGCGTGCTCGTGGCCAGCACCTGCCGGCGGTTGGCGCCGTCGCAGCTCTCAAGGCGCTCAAGGCAGGCAACGCCCCCTAGCTCACCGCACTGTCCCCAACATCGGTCCACACGCAAGTCGTCCCCTTAACGCTGAGTACTTACGCGTCGATAGCGAGCAAACGCATCCGGACGGCAGGTTGCCCAAGGGGCTAGATGAGCGGCAATTTGCCCCTTTGGGCGACTACACCACGAGGAGAAACACATGAGCACGCTTGACATTGTTCACGGGAAGAGCCAGGAACTGCTGGAAGCGAACCTCGCCCCCGACGACGAGCCGCGCGTGGTTATACAGGGCTCCGGAGGCAACTCGGCGCTGATCGCCACGGATCGACGAGTGTTCATCTTCAAACCCGGGCCGGGTGGCGGTTCGACTGGTAGCCGTCTCGGGTCGTGGGACTATCGGAATATTGCCGGCGTGCAGCTGCGCAAGGGAGCGCTGCTGGGTGAGGTCACGCTCGACGTGCCCGGCGCCGCTCCCGCCAACAGCAGGAAGGCCATCCAGGAGGCACAAAACACGTTCCAGCTCAACCGTAAGCAGTACGCCGCCGCCGAGCAGATGGTAATCAAGCTGCGAGAACTCATCGCTGACTGGCACACGACAGAAACAGCCGAAGCGGCGGCAGGCGACTCCATCGAGCGGGCATTGATTCAGATCGGGGAGCTTGGCAAACTACGGGACCAGGGACTCGTGACCCCTGAGGAGTTTAAGGCAAAGAAGTTAGAAGTCCTCAAACGCCTGTGATCACAAAGCCGTCCATCCTGGGCCGCCGCTTTTCCATCTGAGCCGCCGATCGCCGCGAAGCGCCCCGCCCTCCTGGCTCGGCTTCGCGACGACCGGCGCGCTACTCAATCACGCAACGCAGATGACCTGGAAAGTCCCTCGATTCGTCGATTCGGGTGGGTGTTGCAATGACCGCGAGAACCCAAGGGACCCTTAGCGGACATCTCGATCACACAGTCTCGCTTCATTGAGCCGCCCGGGGTATTCGAACGAGGTTGTCCCGACGCTCGTAGAACTTTGAGGTGACGGCGGTCCCTCCAGGCCCGTCCGCTCCGCGTGGGAGCGTGACGGGCGATCGGCCAAGATCGAAGGAGGAACCGCCGTGAGTAGCAACGTACCGGTCGCGCAGGCGACCATGCAGGAGGCAGTGCTCCCAGAGCGCGTGCAGGAAGCGCTCGGCGAGTTGGTCGGGGCAGCGAAGGAGGGTCTGCTCGCGCTGAGCGTCGGTGTCGGGCTCGGCGTGTTGAGCTCGATGATGGAGGAGGAGGTCGACGATGTCGTGGGCCCGAAGGGCAAGTGGAACCGCGACCGGACGGCTGTGCGGCACGGTCACGAGGACGGGGAGGTGACGCTCGGCGGTCGCCGCGTTGAGGTCCGTCGGCCGCGGGTCCGCACCGCTGATGGCGAGCGCGAGGCGCCGCTGCAGACCTACGAGCACTTCGCCGATCGCGATCCGATGGCACGGGTCGTGCTCGAGAGGATGCTCGCGGGCGTCTCGACCCGTCGGTACCGTCGCACACAGGAGCCGGTCGGCGACGAGGTCGAGGTCGGGGCGCGGTCGACGTCGAAGTCGTCGGTATCGCGCACGTTCGTGGAGCGCACCCGGACCGCGCTCGGCGAGCTGATGTCGCGGCAGCTCGCGGATCTGCGCCTGGCGGTGATGATGCTCGACGGGCTGGAGCTGAAGGGCCGGATGATGATTGTTGCTTTGGGGATCACGACCGAGGGCGTGAAGGTCCCGCTCGGGTTGTGGGAAGGGTCGACGGAGAACGCGACGGTCGCGACCGCGCTGCTGTCTGACCTGGTCGAGCGCGGTCTCGATCCCGAGGAGGGGATGTTGTTCGTGCTCGACGGATCGAAAGCGCTCCGCAAGGCCGTGCGGTCGGTGTTCGGCGAGGTGCCTGTCCAGAGATGCGTTCGTCACAAGGAGAGGAACGTGATGCAGCATCTTCCCGAGCGCGACCGACCACCGGTCAAGGCCAGGCTCCGCAAGGCGTGGGCGGAGACCGACTACGCGCGAGCGCTTGAGCAGCTGCGCCGGCTCGCTGACGAGCTCGAGCACACGCACCCCGGCGCCGCAGGCTCGCTGCGGGAAGGGATGGAAGAGACGCTCACCGTGATCAAGCTCGGGATCCGCGGCAGGCTCCGGCGGACGCTGGAGTCCACGAACCCGGCCGAGTCGATGATCGACTGCGTCCGCACGACCCAGCGCAACGTGAAGAACTGGTCCTCCGGGGAGATGGGGCTGCGGTGGACCGCCGCCGGGATGCTCGAAGCCGAGAAGCAGTTCCGCAAGGTCATCGGCTACACCCAGCTCCCGCAGCTCGCCGTCGCGATCGAGCGACGACTCCACCTTCCCCAGCCCAACACCGCCACGACCCGGGAGGACGCGATCGCAGTCACTGTGTAACGATCACACCGGGACCGTCGTCACCGAAGTTCCACGACGAACGGGGCAACCTCATTCGAACAGCTCGGCGACTCACTCGTTCGAGCCAACGGACTGGGACGAAGCCCGGCGTGAGTCCTCCTCGTCGGCAACTCCGGTCCGAGGCGCCGGAGGCTGCATAAGCACGACACTGAATCCGCGGGCCGTTCTCCGCGCCCTGCTTACGGCGAGGGCAGCTTCTTCCGTAGGTGGAGCATTGGGCGGTCCCATCACCGCCTGTTAGGAGGGCAAGATGCATGCCAGTGTCTATGACGCTGCCGGTCACCGTCGCTCGCCGGTCACGATGCCTAGCTTTCACGAAGGTCGTGCGCCGAGAAACAAGGGTCGGCGGTATCCCGCTGACCCGCCGACGGTGGAGGAGATCATTGCGGTGATGCGCGCGGCCGGCGACGGCGCAGACGGTGCCCGGTTGCGGGCGCTGATTGTGATTCTGTGGCGGGCCGGTTTGCGAATCGGTGAGGCGCTGGATCTTGCCGAGACAGATCTTGATCCTTCGCGGGGTGCGGTGCTGGTGCGCCGCGGGAAGGGCGGGCGGCGGCGTGAGGTCGGGATGGACCGGTGGGCGTGGTCGCAGCTCGAGCCGTGGATCGGGGTTCGTCGGCGCCTGCCGGTCGGCGCCTTCTTGTGCGTGATCCGCGGCGTGACGGCCGGTCGGCACTGGGAGCCCTCATCAGCCCGCAAGCAACTTTCGCGCATTCCAGCGAGGCAGGGGTGCGGCGGCGGTTTGCGCGCGCGAGCAGAACTTCTCCGGAGGGCGCCGGCGACGATTACTGCCCGTGGGTCAAGGCAAGTGTCGCCGCGCAACCGTCGACTTCCCGCTCCTCGCCAAACTCGTGTCGCCCGACGGCGGTCGGGGTCGTCGACGGAGGCAAGCGCCCTCGTATCCGCGCGTTGCGGGACTCTCAACAGCTTCGCGGTGAGATCCGCGGTGGCACAAGAGCAGGTGAGCGGCGTCGTCGTCTGATTTGTCCTGACCGTTTTGCGCCCGCAGCGTGGGTCACTGGGGCAGGGCTGGCGCGTAGGAGATCCCGATGATCAGCCCCTCGCTGGACAGCATGCGTGCGACGGTCTGCCCCCAGGGCTCTCGGCGCGCGGGGTGCAGCAACTCGTAGCCGGCGGCCCGCAGCTCTTCGCCGGCGGCCGCCACCGCCTCCGCGTCGGCGACCTCGAATTCGATGCTGGCCTGCGGCACCATCCGGTCGCGCGGCCACTCGCTGGTTCCGAAGCATGCCTGCGCCGCGTGGCCCATGGGCCATACCCCGAAGTGCTTGGCGCCCGCGATGTTCTCGCTGTGGATGTAGTCGTCCTGCCCTTCGAGCGGCAGGCCGATAGCGTCTACGTAGAGTCGGCGGCTCGTCGGTGGGTCGGCCGTGATCACGGCGACGCTGGTGATGAACTCGATCTTCATGCCCGTCAATAAAGCAAGCAACGTGAACGCCGTCTTGAACGAAACGGACGCGTCCACCTACCGGGAGCTCCCGGCGCGGCCTGATCTGCGCGACGCACTCGCCTGTTTGTGGGTGAGGCGGGGCTCGGGTCCGGTCCGGGTGCTCCCGGACGGCTGCGTGGACATCGTCTGGCGCCGGGGGGAGGGCGCCGTCGTAGCCGGACCGGATACCGGACCGTGGCGCTCGCGCACGGAGCCTGGGGAGCTGATCTTCGGCGTGCGGTTTCGCCCGGGCGCGGGCGGACCTGCGCTAGGAGTTCCGTTGTCGGAGCTTCGCGACCGCCGGATCGCAGTCTCAGAGCTGGGGCTCGACCCGCGCGAGGAGCTGCACGGCGAGGCTGATCCTCTCAGCGTGCCCCGCCTGCTTGAAGCGGCGGCGGCGCGGCTCGTGCTCGCCGGCCCGCCGGACGAAGCGGTTCGGGCGGGAGTCATGCGTCTGCTCGACCCAACGCAGCTCGTCGAGGCGCTGGCGGCGGATCTCGGATTCAGCGAGCGCCAGCTGCGACGCCGCTTCTTGGTGTCGGTCGGCTACGGCCCCAAGACCCTTCAGCGCGTCCTTCGCCTGCGCCGGTTCCTCGCCGGCGAGCGACACGACCTCGCCCGAGCCGCCCTCGACGCGGGCTACGCTGACCAGGCCCACCTCGCGCGCGATTGCCTCCGGCTGACGGGGCTCAGCCCGAGCCGGCTTCCCTGAGCTCGCCGCCGCCGGCGGCGGGCTCAGACGCGTTCGCCCCACAGCCGGCGACCGGTCGCTCAGACGCGCTCGCCGCGCAATCCGGGTCTCTCGGGGAGCTGCTGCAGAGTTGCACGGCGACACGAATGCAGGTCGCTTCCGCGTCGCTGTTGAGCCGTCTGGCCCGATTCGCCCGAAGGAGAAGTGCCGAGCCCGGTGCACGCGGCTCCCGGTCGACCCCTCCTCGTGGAAGCGAGTGCCAGAGAACGCGCGTTTGTCCTCGAGACGCTCCTGCTTGTGGTTGGTCATCTCGGAGCACTTGCCAACGCGGCCCCATCGCACTCTCACGCGTTCGCTAGGTCTGCGTGCAGATCATCTAGCGCACTGCCGCCAACGCATCGGCGAGAGCGGCGACGCCGGTTCCGATCGCCGCCGGGTGCAGTGCGCCGTAGCCGAGCACGACTGCCGAGGTCTCAGGCGGGGGATCGGCGCTAAACCAGCTCAAGGGGTAGACCCGCACTCCGAGCCGGAGCGCCGCCGCGTCGAGCGCCGCGGCGTCGACCGATCGCTCTAGGTGGACGATCGCGTGCAGGCCGGCGGCGATCCCCCCGAGCCGGGCGCCGGGCAGATGCTCGCGCACCGCGGCCCGCAGCGCGTCGCGCCGGGTGCGCTGGCTGCGGCGGGCGGCGCGGACGTGACGCTCGTAGGCCCCGGTGCGCATCAGCGTCGCGAGTGCTGCCTGGGCGATCGCCGGGGAGCCCGCGTCGGCGTAGCGCTTGGCCGCTGCCACCGCCTCCAGGCGCTCCTGCGGTACCACCAGCCAGGCCAGTCGCAACCCGGGCGCGAGCGTCTTGCTCGCCGACCCCAGGTACGCCACTCGTTCGGGCGCTAGCCCCTGAAGCGCGGCGACGGGCTGACGGTCGTAGCGGTACTCGGCGTCGTAATCGTCCTCGACGATCAGCGCGTCGCTGCGGGTCGCCCAGGCAGCGAGCGCTGCACGACGGCCGGCCGCGAGCACGACGCCGGTGGGGAACTGGTGAGCGGGGGTCACGAGCGCCACCGCGGCGCGAGCCGCCGCGACCGCCTCGTCGTGGACGCCCAGCTCGTCGACCGGCACCGGTACGACCTCGGCTCCCGCATGGTCGAGCACAGCACGGTGCTCGGGCAGATACGGATCCTCGATCGCCACTCGCAGCGGGGCGTCACCGGAGGCCGTCGCGCGCACGATCAGCCCGAGCGCTTGCACCGCGCCCTGGCAGATGATGACCTGGTGGGGTCGGCAGACAACGCCGCGCACCCGTCCGAGGTAGGCGGCGACAGCGTCGCGGAGCTCCCGCAAGCCGCGCGGGTCGCTGTAGCCGAGCGCGCTGTCGGGGAGACGTCCGAGCGCCTCGCGCTCGGCCCGCAGCCACGCCTGGCGCGGGAACATCCCGAGGTCCGGGTGGCCGGGAAAGAAATCGATCCGCGGCCGTGGCGGCGGTGGACGGTCGCTCAGGCGCGCGCCGGCCTGTGCGCGGGGCAGGGCGGGGAGCGCGCGGCGGACGAACGTTCCGGACCCGACACGGGCGTCGAGCCAGCCCTCGGCCGCCAGCTGCTCGAAGGCCTCCACCACCACGCGGCGCGCCACCCCGAGGTCTGCCGCCAGCGTCCGGCTCGGCGGCAACCGCTCCCCCGCCCGCAACCGGCCGTTGCGGATCGCCTCTCGCAGGCCGGTCTCCACTTGGCGCCCGAGCGGCGCGGCACCATCGCCGCGGCGGACGCGCAGCAGGAGCTCGGCACCGTGATTGGTCTCGGTCAGTGGCAGTGAATTGGATCTTCTCACGGGGCCGCCCGGTCGGTAGTTTGGCGTTGTGCGACAGCTTCCCGAGGGCGCCCTCCGGCTCGCGTTCTTCAGTATCGCCGGCCTGCACGTGGCGATCGGCGTCTGGATGATCGTCTCCCCGCGCACGTTCTTCACGTCGGTCGGCGCGTTCGAGGCCTACAACCCGCACTACGAGCGGGACACGGCGACCTTCTATCTGGCGTTCGGGTGCGGAGCCGCTATGGCCGCCACGCGCCAGTCGTGGCGGGTCCCGGTGCTGGGGATGCTCACCCTCCAGTACGTCCTGCACGCGGGCAACCACCTGTTCGACGTCGGGCGGGCCAACAACAGCTGGGCCGGGGGGTCGACGTGGTGTCGCTGACGCTGGCGGCGTTGCAGTTCGGCGGCCTGCTGCGGCTGCTCGCACGGCGGGAGCCGGTCACATGAAGGTGATGGTGTTCGGCGCGAGCGGCGCCGTCGGGCAGCCGCTGGTCCGGATGCTCCGCGCCCGCGGCGACGTCGTGATCGGCACCACGCGGGTGGCGGGACGGGGCCGCTCCGTCCTGGCGAAGCTCGGCGCCGAGGCCGTCGTGTGCGACGCGCTCGACGCCGAGGCGGTCTGCCGGGTGGTCACCGAACACCAGCCGGACGCGATCGTCAACCAGCTCACCGCACTCGGCGGACCGTTCAACCCACGCCGCTACCGCGAGTGGATCGCGCCCACGAACCGGCTGCGCGCCGAGGGCACCCGCAACCTGGTGAGCGCCGCGCGCGCGGCCGGCACGCCCCGGCTCGTCTCCCAGAGCATCGCGTTCGCCTACCGCTGGGAGGGCACCGATCTGAAGACCGAAACCGACCCGCTGTTCGACCGGGACCTCGGCTTCGGCGAGGCGGTTCAGGCGCTGCAGGAGCTCGAACGGCTGACGCTCGAGACGCCGGAACTGTCGGGGGTGGTCTTGCGCTACGGCTGGTTCTACGGCCCGGGGACCGGTTACGGACGGGACGGCGGCTTTGCGCAGATGGTGCATAAGCGGGGCTATCCGATCGTCGGCGGCGGCACTGGCGTGTTCTCGTTCGTGCACGTCGAGGATGCGGCGAGCGCGACGCTGGCAGCGCTCGACGCTTCAGCCGGCGGCGTGTTCAACATCGTCGACGACGCCCCGGCGCCGATGCGCGAGTGGCTGCCGGCGTACGCCGCAGCGCTCGGCGCCCCGCGCCCGCGCCGCGTGCCGCTCTGGCTCGCTCGATTCGCCGCCGCGAGGTACGTAGCCGAGAGCGGCGTTCACCAGCGCGGAGCGTCCAACGCGCGAGCGCGGCGAGAGCTCGGATGGGAGCCCCGGTGGCCATCGTGGCGGGAGGGTTTCGCGCTGAGCCTCGCCGCCGAAGCCGGCGGTTGAAGGCGCGCTGTCTCGATAACTCGCCGCAACGTTATCCGCGTCCCCGACCCCTTGCTGTTGGTGCTCGAGCGATTTCCTTGGGGACTGGTCTCCGAAGCTGTTGCCGCTCCCGGGCCGAGACCGGAAGTCTCGCCAAGCCCGAGCGCACCCTCAGCGAGAGCAAAGCAGAGCCGCGGCAGCAGGTGCATGGGCGCCCTGCTCCTCGCCAAACTCGCGACTAGGGTCGTCGAGCCATGCCTACGCAATCGCCAGCTTCTGCGCGACGGCACGTCCGCCCTGCTCTCGGCGAGAAGCGCGGCGTGGCTCGTTGGTCGGCGGCAGCACGTTGACGGACCTTGGCCAGCCACCTAGGCTCGGCGCATGCGCCTGGTGTGCAATCGTCGGTCCGGTCGTCCTCGCGCGTTGCGAGCCTTCGTGGGCTTATCCACTTTCGGGGTTACCTTCGCGGTTGCGCTGCCGGTCCTGTGGTCGGCGGCAGCGGCGGGCGGGCATGGCGCGGGCGCAAACGCGGCCTCATCGTTCGTCTCGCTGTATCCGCTTTATTCCCCGAGCGAGATCGATCAGTACTCGCTGGCCTCCGGCCGTCAGCTCGGCGTGCTCGCGCCCGTCCCGTCGCCCCCTGACGCACGGCAGGATTCACGCGTGTCCAACCCGCACCGGTTGTCAAACGGTGACTACGTCATCGCACTCGGCCACGGCGCCAAGTGCGCGAGTTCGCACGGCGCCTGTCATCCGATCGCGAACACGTGCGCCAGCCAGATCGAAACGATCGATCCCGCCACCCAGAGCTACCAGCTCCTGTCTAGCGTGTCCGGCGCTTGGCTGGTGGACGACGCGGTGCCAAGCCCCAACGGTCGCTCGGTCGCGCTCGTTGAGGAAGCATGCAACGGAACGGCGGCGCAGCTAGCGGTGCGCGATCTGCTTAGCGGCCGCCAGCACATCGTGGCCCGCCGCCTGTCTGTCTGCGGGCTTGACTCGAGCGTGACGTGGACTAGCAACGGGACCAAGCTCGCCTTCGCCTACGCGCGACATCACCTTACGAGTGCGTGCGCGCTTGCCATCGCTCCTGCCGTTCGGACGACCCTGCCCGCGAGCTGGACGGTGATTCAGCCCGACGCGAAGTGCAGCTTCCAGTCCGCCGCGTCCGACGCCACCGGACTCGTCGCGACCGAGAGCTGCACCACCAGCCGCGGGAACGAGCTCGTTCAGATGGCCGGCAGCGGCCGGGTGGTTCGCCGAGTGTCCCTGCAGCCGGATTACAGCAGGGCGGTCACGGTCACGAGCGATCCGTGGGCGCATACCGTGCTCGTCAGCCAGGTCGTGCCCACCGAACCTGACGAATCGTGGGTCTGGACCTTCAACGGTAGGAAGCTGCACCTTGTCCGTTACTACTTCGGCGCCGACATCGTCGCCGAGCCCTGAAGGTTGCGGCGCGCTCCTAACCCGGAGGCAGATCGGAGTCCAACCGACGTGCCGAGCTCGACGGCGATGTAGAACCCGTCGCATAACGCGCCGATTTTCTTGCAGCACCCAGCAACGGTCTTTTACGACCAGGCTTGCTTCACGCCTGCGTTTCCGTGAGTCCGCTCGTCCCCGAGACGGCCGCGGCACTCCGGCCCGTCGGGGACCTGGTCGGTTGCCCGGCAGCATCGCTTTCAGTTGCCGGCTCGACCGAGGCTCACGACGTTCGGCGACATTGGATCGTCCCGATTGGCCTCGGTGATCGCCGCAGCGTGATCCATGCGCCCGGATGAGAGCGCCGCAGTCGCGTCGACACGTCGGGGGCGGTAGGCACCCCTGCATAGCACCGCGCTCGACTTGGCGGCCGCGGTACAACTCTCCAATCGGCGATAGGCGCGTCTCGGGGGTGTCAACAGGAGCCGAAAGGAGCTGCTCGGACGCTCGCCTTTCTCGCCGGAGCTGGCGCCTCCTATCAACGGGAAGCGCTCCCCCAACAGCTCGCAGCTGACGCTTCCTTCGGCGATAACCCAGCGTCGGCCTTCGCCGGGGCCAGTGCGCGTCCGATCGCGAGACTCGGGGGCTGTCCGGCAGAGCCAGCTCAGTGGCCCGAGCTCGGGTCGCCCCCAGTCGCTTGTCCGGATTTCCGAACTGCGCATCGAGGGAGGGGGTCCGCCATGCCACCCGCCCTACCGCGCGACGGAGATTGGCGGCGCGTCCGTGCGCCGGTGGGTGCCACGCGCAATCGAACGTCTCAGCTGCACGAACAACGACGGGATCACGCGCACGGATTCGGAAGCGCTGATCTCGCGTCCTGCTCGATGTCGCTTCTCGCGCGCGCGAAAGCTTCTTCGACCTGACCCGCCCCGTGAGCACCACCGCGGCCCGGCCACGTGCCGCGTCTGCAAGCTCGTTCCGACGCCCTGCCCCACCACCGCCACGTGCGTCAGATCACCCGCCCCAGCTAACCGCCAGCAGGCACGCACCCAGCAGGCACGCACCCAGCAGGCACGCACACACTCTACGCACAAGCAGTGCCTGTCCCAAGATGTCCGAAGATGTCCGGGCACACGAGGCAAGTCAATCCCACCATCACGGCCTCCGAACCGCCGCCGGGGCGTCCGCGGGCGAAGGAACTTCCGCCGTCGCCGGCCGAAACGCCTCAGCCAAGAGCTTGGCCTCGCCGCCGCGATCCCGGTGGTGGACGTAGCGCATCGTCGTCTGGATGTCGGAGTGGCCCATCCAGGCCTGAACGGCGGGCACCTCTGCACGGCGCACGGCAAGCGTGCCAAACGTGTGCCGTAGATCGTGAAAGCGCAACGATCGGAGCTCGGCACTCGCGAGCGCGGCCCGGTACCGGACGCGGATCGAGGACGCGTCCTGGAACCGGCCGAGCTCGCCACAGAAGACCAGATCGTTGGGCTCGGTGAAATCGTCCCGGCCGGCGAGCGCGGCCAAGCGCTGGGCGAGATCCGGAACCAGCGGCACGGACCGGACCTTGCCGCTCTTCGGCGAACCGACGCCGCCGTGGACGTTGTAGCTCCGCCGGACCCTGATCACCTCGCCTGCGAAGTCGATGTCGAGCCACTCCAACGCAAGCAGCTCCCCCATCCGCAGCCCCGTAAACGCCGCCGTCAGGAACATGCACCCGTCCTGCTCGGAACCGGCCGCACGAACGAGAGCCCACACGTCCTCCGGCGAGAACGCATCGAGATCATCCGAGACCCGGAACCGGGGCCGCTCGACACTCGCCGCCGGATTGAGCGGCAACCCCGACACCTTCATCGCCCGGCGGAAGATCCCGTGGAGGATCACGAGGTACTTCGCCACCGTCCGGTTCGACACCGTCAGCGTCCCCTTCCACCGCTCGAGCATCTCCGCCGTCACGTCCTCCAACCGCTCCGAACCAAGATCGCGCACGATCCGCTCCGCCGTGTGCCTGTAGTCGGTGAGCGTCGACGGCTTGCACGCCCGGTCGTGCTCGACGTAGCGCAGCCACTCCGCCGCCGCGTCGGCGACCGTCGCCCCCGTGCGCACCATCCCCGGCAGCTCCGCCCGCCGCGCGTGCGCCAGAACATCGTCGAGCCACGCCTCCGCGAGACGCTTCGTCACGTACCCGGCTAAAGGACGCCCACGGCCCGACCACGCCGGCCCGATCTTCTTCTGCACCTGAAGACTAGCCGATCTTCGGGACATATTCGGGACACATCGCGCTGACGCAGCTCTGCCGACCTCAAGACCGAACCCTGCAAATAATCGGATTTCCAGGGACGACGCGGCGAAGGAATCGAACCTTCCAAGCCGGGGGTTGCCCGGCCCTGCCGGTTTTGAAGACCGGATGGGCCACCAGGCCCCTGCCGCGCCGCTGACGATCTTAAGCGGGCGCGGAAGTCGCGAGCGCCAGCCGGCAGTTAGCCGGGCAGGCCGTGCTCGAGCGCGCCCTTGATCGTCGCGTCGAGGGCGTTGAGGCGGAACAGGGCGAGCGCCTCGGCGGAGGCGAAGCGACCGCCAGGCGCCGAGGAAGGCCCGTGATGCGACAGGACACAGTGCAGCAGGACGAGCCGGCGCGGCTCGTCCAAGCTCCGCATGCGCTCGGTCAGCAGCCGCTCGCCGATTACGACGTGGCCGAGCAGCCGCCCTTCGTCGGTGAGGCCGATCTCAGCGCCGTAGGTGAACTCGCCGGTGCGGCCGAGGTCATGCACCAACGCGGCGGCGAGCAGCAGATCCGAGTTCAGGCGGGGGTGCAGCTGGCAGACCTCGTGGGCGAGCGTGGCCACCGCGACGGTGTGCTCGAGCAGCCCGCCCAGGTAGGCGTGGTGACCGCCCCGCGTACACGGCGCCCGGCACCAGGCAGCGCGGAGCTCGGCATCGGCGAGCAGCTCGTCCAATAGCGCCCGGTAGCCGCGGTCGTAGACCTCGCTCGCGAGGTGCTCGAGGAAGCCGTCGAGCTCGTCGAGGTCGCGGTAGGCGGTGGGGAGAAAGCGAGCCGGGTCGATCCCGTCGCCGGCGTCGGCCCGGCGAATGTCTGACACCTCGAGGACGAGCTCGTCGCGGAAGCGCTCGACCTTGGCCCGCACGCGGACCACGTCGCCGCGCTCGAACTGGCCGGCCAGCGCGTCGGCGTTCTGAAACGCCCGAGCCGGCACCGCGCCGGTGCGATCGCGCAGCTCGAGGGCCAGATAGGCCGAGCCCGAGCGCGTGACCAGCCGGTCCTTGCGGGTGCAGGCAAAGACGCCGATCACGTCCTGTCCGGGACGCAGACCGGTGACTGCCGCCATGGTCAGATCAGAAGAAGCCACAGACCCATCATGTACGGTGAGTCGGATGCAGCCGCTGCAATGGGAGTACCGGCCAGACGGCCTTCGGGCCCCCGCGTTGATCTGTGCCTTCAAGGGTTGGAACGACGCCGCCGACGCCGCATCGAGCGCGATCCAGTTCGTCGGCTCGGCCCTGGGCGCGCAGCGCTTTGCCACCATCGACCCCGAGGAGTTCTACGACTTTCAGGCCACGCGGCCGCGGGTCAAGATGGTCGACGGCCAGGCGCGCGAGATCGTCTGGCCCGCCGTGGAGCTGTACGAGGCGCGGATCCCCCGCGCCCCCCGCGACCTGATCCTGCTCGCCGGCACCGAACCGTCGTTTCGCTGGCGAACGTTCTCAAACCTCGTCGTCGAGCTCGCCGAAGCGCTCGGCACCCAGCTGGTGGTGACGCTCGGCGCGCTCCTGGCCGACGTGCCCCACACGCGCCCAGTCTCGGTGACCGGACTGACCTCCGACCCTGCGCTGGTCGCCCGCCTCGGCCTCGCCCCCTCGTCCTACGAAGGGCCCACCGGGATCGTCGGGATCCTTCACGCCGCCTGCCAGCAGGCCGGGCTGCCCTCGGCGAGCCTGTGGGCGGCGGTCCCCCACTACATCGCCGCCACCCCCAACCCCAAGGCGGCGCTGGCGCTGATGCGCAAGCTCGAAGGCTTGGTCGGCGTGGCGGTGGACGGCTCCGAGCTCGAGGCGTCCTCGGCCGACTACGAGCGCCAGGTCAACGTCGCCGTGCAGAGCGACCCTGACGTGCAGGCCTTCGTCGAGCGCCTGGAGCAGACGGCGAGCGAGGAGGAGTCCGAAGAGGGGCCGACATCCCTGCCCTCGGGCGAGACGATCGCCCGCGACCTGCAGCGCTTCCTGCGCCAGCGCGGCCCTGACAGCCCCGCTTAGCGCTGGGACCCGTCAACGCTCAGCGGCCGGGCACACGAGGCGATAGTCACACATCGAGCAGGCCGCAAAGGACGGGGTCGGCTCAAAGCCCTGAGACTGGATCCCCTCCGCGACCTCGGTGGCCACCTCGCATATCCAGTCGGCCCGGTTGCCCTCACCGGCGGGGACAGCGACCTTCTGATCGTCGAGCAGGTAGTAGTAGGCCTGGTCTGAGGCTTCAAGGTGCCACGCCTCGCGCGCCCCAACCGCATACAAGGAGAGCTGGACGTCGTCGCTCAGCTGCTCGGGGCTCTTGGGGCGGCCGGTCTTGTAGTCGATCAGCTCGTAGCCGCCGTCGGGGAGCTGGTCGACGCGATCCACGCGTCCGCGCAGGAGATGGCGGCCGAGCTTGAAGGTGAACTGGCGCTCGAACCAGACCGGCCGACCCTCCTCGGTCTGGAAGCGCTCGTGATAGCGGGTGAGGGCCGAGGAGGCCTTCCCGCGCAACTGGCGCTCCTCCTCGGAGTCGCCAAAGCCGCCCCGCCGCCAGCCGGCGTCCAGCAAGCCGAGCAACACGGGCAGGCTGGGGCGCGCGGGGGGCTGGGTGGGGTCTGAATTCGCGTGGTAGCGCTCGAGCACCTGGTGAACGAGGATCCCGAAGCGCTGGTGCAGGGTCGGCTCCTGCGGGATCCGGAACACGCGCGCGAACTTGTACTTCAGGGGACAGGTGCGGTAGGTGTCGATGTCTGAGGCCGAGAGGATGACGCCGTCGCCGCGGCGGGGCAAAAACGGCTCGAGCGATGGCTCGTCGCGGGCGACGATCGCCGAGGCCCGGCGGCGGGCGTCGCGTTCGGTGTCGAGCAGGTAGTCGTCGAGCGCCGAGGAGGTGAAGATCTCGCGCTGCTCGGAGGTGACCGCTTGGAGGATCCGCGAGTTGACGTCGCGTAGGGACTCGGCCACGCTCTGGCCCTCGGGCCGCGCGATCAGCGCCGCAAGCTTCAGCAGTTCGAGGTAGCGCACGACGGCGTGAGAGACATCGAGATCAGTGTCAAAGCGCAGCTCGGAGAGCCGGCCGCCCGCCCGCGCCGTCCCCGCGAGCAGCTCGTCGCGCATCAACCGGTAGGTGGAGTGAAGGGCCTCGGCGGGCCCGAACAGCTCCTCTTCTTTGTCCTCCCAGCCGACCCCCAGGGCGGCGGCGACCGCATCCAGAAACGGTGACGGGCGGAGGGCATTGCCGCGGTCATCGGCCTGGGGATAGGAGATCACGAGCCGCTCGCGGGCGCGGGTCACCGTCGCGTAGAGGGCCTGGGCCCGAGCGGCGCGGCGGCTTTCCTCGTTGTCGGCCGGGAGTGACTCGCGGAGCAGTGCGTCGGGGATCGCCTCGGGGGTCGGGGCCGCGACGCCGGCGTGCAGGCCGAGCACGTAGACGTGATCGGCGTCCAGGCCACCCGCCGCCGCGAAGGTCAGCACCTGCACCGCGGCGGGCCGCTCGAGGTCGGGGTCCTCCTGCTCGCGCAGCCCGAAGTCGGCCACCGCGGCGATCGAGCGGGCGAACTCCCGCGGCGTGGCCTGGGGTGTGCGGCGCACAAAGGCGGCGGCCAGCTCCCCGAACCCGGCCAGCGCCCGCAGGCGCTCGACCACATCGGGCTGGGCGGTGAACAGCTGCTGGCGGCGCAGTCCCAGCCGGTCGATCAGGCGGTGGACGTAGCTGTCGGGACGGCTGGTGTCGATCGCGGCCAGGCTGGCGCGGTAAAGCTTGAGAAAGACGCGGATGCGCTCGCGCGCCTCGGGGGGGACCTGAGGCGCCTCCAGCGCAGCGGCCAGCGCCCCGACCATGTCGAGCTTGCGCCGGCGGGCGATCTGCGTGCAGCGGGCGATGTCCACCGAGCGCAGCTCGATTGGCGGCCGGGCCAGGGCGCGGACGACGGCGCCGGCGTCGGTGGGGTCGGCGAGCAGACGCAACCAGGCGAGCACGTCCCGAATCTCGGCGCGCTGAAAGAAGGCCGCCTCGCCGACCAGCCGGTGGGGGATCGCCCGCTCTTCGAGGGCGACGCCGACCGCCTGGCCCTCGTGGACGATTTCGGGGACGAAAACCGCGACCCGCCCCGGATGCACCCCGTCGCGGGCCAGCAGGCCCTCGATGTCGACCGCGACCGCCTGGGCCTGGGAGCGCTCGTTGGCGCAGCGCCAGAGCTCGACGGCACCGCCATGGGTCGCCGCCGCGGACGCAAGCAGCGAACCCGCCGAACCCCCGGCGGACAGAATCGCCGCCGCGGCCGACCACACCGGAGCCGGGCAGCGCTGACCCGCCTCGAGCTCGATCGCCTGCGCTTGCGGGCCGTCGAAGCTCGCCATCCGGGCCGTGCCCGCGGCTCGGAAGCAGGCCGCGCCGGCGAGCGGATCGCCGGCCACGGTCAGGCCCGGCGTCCCGACCTCGAGTGCGAGCGTGACCGGAGCGAGGTCGAGCTCCTGGACGTCGTCAAGGAGCAGATGCGTGAAGCGCTGGGCGAGTGCGGGCTGCTGGCGCGCGAGCGAGATCGCGTCGATCATCAGGTCCCCGACGTCGCGTGAACCGGTCTCGGCGAGCATCCGCTCGTGGGTGGCGTAGACCTCGGCGAACTCCTGCTCAAAGGCGGCCTCGGGCGAGGCCGGGGGCAGCGATTGCGCCCAGCGCGAGTACTCCGTGGGCATCACCAGCTCCGCTTTGAGGCGGTCGATGCGGCGGATGAAGCCGGCCAGCAGGGTGTTGGGGCGCCCGCCGAAGTCGTGGTGCTGGAGCGAGAGCTCGTCGATCCGACCCACCAGCATGGCCAGCCGGTCCCCGGCGCCGAGCGCGGCGGCCAGCGGGTCGGCGCCGGCCCCGGCGCGGCTGAGGATGAGACCGGCGAGCTCGGGTGGGGTGAGCACGTAGAGCTCCTCGTAGGCGAGCTCGAGGACGGTCTCCAGGCGGTCGCGCAGCGCGGCGGCACGTCCCTCAGTCGGGGCGATCAGACCCAGCCGCTCAGGCGGACAGCCCTGCTCGATCAACCACCGGAAGCGACTCTCGATGACCCGCGTCTTGCCGGTCCCGGCCGCACCGCGCACGATGAGTCGCCGGCCAGAATGGGTGACAGCCGCACGCTGGGCATCGGTCAGTCCGTCGAGCAGCCGCTCCGTGCGGGAACCGCCGGAGAGCAGATCGAACCCGGCGGCGCTCGGGCTGCCTTCGTGCTCCGCACTCACCGTCTGACAGCATAGGTCCGAGATGACCTCGGTTCGCACTGCCCTGGATGCCGACTGGCTGGGAGTCTGCCGGCGGGCCGTGACTGGCCTGGAGCGGCTGCTCGCCGACAGTCCCGAGACCTCGCAGCGCGCGCGGGAAACGGGTACCCGCGGCCGCGGCGGGGACCGCACGCTGATCCTCGATCGGGACGCCGAGGCGGTGGTGTTCGCCGAGCTCGAGGCGCTCAGCACCGAGGGCTACCGCTTCCACGCCCTGTCGGAGGAGCGCGGCGAAATTGACTATGGGGATCGCCGCTACCGCGTGATCATCGATCCGATCGACGGCTCGCTGAACGCCAAGCGCGGCGCCTCGCACTACGCACTGTCGATCGCCGTCGCCGACGGAGAGACGGCCGGCGACGTTGTGTTCGGCTTCGTCCATGACTTCGGGGCCGGCGAGCAGTGGTGGGCGCATCGTGGCGAGGGCGCCTTCCTGGGCGGCGAGCGCCTCGATCCCAGCCGCGGCGAGCGACGCTCGCGGGACGGCAAGCTCGAGCTGCTCGGGATCGAGTCAGCCGATCCGCGCTGGATCGCAGCCGCGATCGAAGGTCTGCAGGACAGCGCCCACCGGATCCGGGCCATGGGGACGATCGCCACCAGCCTGTGCCAGGTGGCGGCGGCCCGCTTTGACGGGATGCTGACGCTCGCCCCCAGCCGCGGCGTCGACGCCGCCGCCGGTCAGCTGATCGTGCGCGAGGCGGGCGGCCTGGTCGCCTTCACGGCCTACCGCGATCCCCTGGCGGCACCGATGGACATCGAGCCGCGCTCGCATCTGGTCGCCGCCCGGACCCAGGACACCCTGGACCAGCTCGGCGCGATCTCCTCGTGATCGACTGGGTCCTGGCCGAGAAGATCGCCGGCTACGTCGCCGGCGCGGGCAACGGCGCCACTCCCAAGTCAGACCTGGCCGCGCTCGCCGTCGTCTCCGAGCAGCGGGTGACGTCCTACACCGGGCTGCATCCCGCCCACCCGCTCCCCCCGCCCGAGGGGATCGAGCGCCGGGAATGGATTCAGACCAACATCAAGGCCATGCGCCAGCTCCTCGATCCCGTGCTCGACCGGGCGGCCGAAGGCCTCACCGGTCCGCTCAAGCCCGCGGCGCAGCTGATGCTCGGCTTCGTGGTCACAACCGAGGTCGCCGTCGTGCTCGGGTACCTGGCTCAGCGGGTGCTCGGGCAGTACGAGCTCGTGATGCTCGAGGACACCCCGGAGTCCAGTCCGCCGCGCCTGCTGTTCGTGCTGCCCAACCTCGGCTCCGCGGTCGAGAACTTCGACGCCGACGAGGATGAGTTCATGACCTGGGTGACGCTGCACGAGGTCACCCACGCGGTGCAGTTCTCGGGCGTCCCCTGGCTACAGGGGCACGTGGCCGGGCTGGTGCGCGAGCTGCTGGGCAAGGCCGAGCTGCGCATGGACCACAAGCGCAAGCTGCGCCTCCCCACCGGCGACGAGCTCCGGCACACGTTCGGGGCGCTGCGGCGCGGAGATCTGGTCTCGATCCTCACCAGCAGCGGCGAGCGCGAGACGCTGGATCGCGTCCAGGCGGTGATGGCCGTGATCGAGGGCCACGCCGAGCACGTCATGGACGCCGTGGCCCCGGATCTGCTCCCGTCGCTACCCAAGCTCCGGGAAGGCTTGAACCGACGCCGCCAGACGCAGTCGGGCCTCTCGCGGCTGCTCGGCAAGCTGCTCGGCCTCGAGCTCAAGATGCGCCAGTACGAGCAGGGCAAGTACTTCTGTGACTCCGTGGTCAAGCGCGCCGGAACCGGGGCGCTGAACCACGTGTTCAGCGGCCCCGAGGCGCTCCCGACGCTCGATGAGCTGCGCGACCCGCCGGCCTGGCTGCGGCGGACGGGCGCGGGCGGCGCGTTAGGCTCGGGCACCGCTTAGCGCTGGAGCGCATAGAGCCGCCACTCGTCCTCCACGCCCTTCAGGGTGTGGGGCCCACGATCGGCGAACTTCAGCCCCGAGCCGACGACCAGCTCCTTGACCGTGCTCGAGGCCAGCACCTCGCCCGGGCTGGCCTGGTCCATCACGCGGCTGGCGATGTGCACGGCGATGCCGGCCACGTCATCCTCGCGCAGCTCGCACTCGCCGGTGTGGACCCCCGCCCGCACCTCGAGCCCGAGCGACTCGACGCGCTCGATGATCTCGGCGGCGCAGTTGACCGCGCGGGCGGGCCCGTCGAAGGTGGCCAGGAAGCCGTCGCCGCTGTTCTTGACCTCGGCCCCGCGCCAGTTGCGCAGGCCGGCGCGGACGACGCGGTCGTGCTCCTCAAGCTGGTTGCGCCACTTGGAATCGCCGATCTTGGAGAGCTGTTCGGTCGACCCGACGATGTCGGTGAACAGGACCGTGGCCAGAACCCGGTCCGGGGGCGCCATCGTCCGCCGCCCGGTCAGGAACTCCTCGATGTCGGAAAGACCGGGGTGGTCACACCACGGGTACGCATCCTCGCCCGGGTACTCGATGAAGCGCGCACCCGGGATCAGGCTGGCCACCTCGCGCCCGTGCTCGACCGCGACCAGCCGGTCGCCGGTGACGTGCGTGACCAGGGTCGGGACCCGGATCGTCGGCAGGATCGCCCGCAGGTTGGTCTGGGCGGTCATCTCCATCAGGCGCAGGGCCATGCCGGGGCTGAGCGCCGAGCGCTGCATCCGGCCCCACCACTCGACGAACTCCTGGTTGCGCATCTGGCTGGGGGCGTAGAGGGAGACCAGCGTCCCGTCCCCCCAGCCGGATTCGATCGCCTGGCGCAGGGGCTCGCGAGCCATGCCGCCGACCATGTGCTGGCCGTCGGCGGCAACGCCGGACAGGACCAACCCGGTGACCTGATCGGGATGGGTGGCGGCGAACATGGCCGAGAGACCGAGATCGCTGCCCCCGATCAGCGAGATCCGCTCGGCGCCCACCTCAGCCAGCACGGCGGCCATGTCGTCGACCTGCTGCTCGAGCGTTGGCGGCTCGTAGACGGGGTCAGAGAGGCCGGTGCCACGGCGGTCGAACATGATCAGTCGCGCGAACTTGGCGAGCTTGCGGAAGCTCCGCGCCGTGCGCGGCTCCTCCCACATCAGCTCGAGGTGGGTGGCCGGACCGTTGACCACCACCAGGTCGCAAGGGCCCTCTCCCAGCACCTGGTAAGCGATGCTCGCATCGCCGCTGTGCGCGTAATGAGTGGGGGGGGCGCGCATTGCTGACTACAGGAATGTAACCACCTCGCCGCGCTGGTTTACAAACATGTGTTCGATCAAATCGAAAGCGAAACCGACCACCACCCTCCAGACGGGAGCGAGACTAAATATGGCTACCACCAGCAATACAGGCACTCAGAAGCCCGCCACCACCCGCAGCCGCAAGGCCGCCACCACCCGCAGCAAGGCCTCCACCACCCCCCGCAGCCGCAAGAGCACCACGCCCAGCACCCGCAAGGCCGCCAGCGCCCGCGGACAGAAGGCCGCGGCTACGCGCAAGCGGAACGCGACCAGCCGCTCGGCCACGACCACCCGCGCCAACGCGCGCCGGACGGTCTCGAGCGCCAAGACCACGGCGGCCCAGGCCTCCAGCGCGACCAGCGCCGAGTCCAAGGTGTTCGTCACCCAGGTCCAGTCGATCGCCGAGCGCGCGGTTCTCGTGCCGGTGGGCGCCAGCCTCCTAGCCCGGGACAATCTCGTCTCGACGGTCAGCGGCCTCGCCACCAGGTACCGGACCCGCACGTCGGTGCAGCGCGAGCTCAAGCGCTACGAGCGCCGCGGAGCCACGGCCCGCAACCGCTTCGAGCGTCAGGTCCGTCGTACGCGGACCAAGTTCGAGCGTGAGCTGCGTCAGCGCCGCAACCGCGTCGAGAAGACGGTCAAGCAGAACCGCCGTCGTTTCGAGCGCGACGTGCGCTCGGTCCGCAACGACCTTGAGAAGCAGTCCGAGGGTCTGACTTCGCGGGCCCAGAAGCTCGTCACCGACGCGACTGACCGCCTGCCGGTCTAGTCACAGGTTTCCCCGCCGGCGCCCAGGAGAGCGCCAGGCGGATGAGGTTCGTCGGCCTCATATTTCGCCGGCGAACGAAGCACCCTCTCCTCCCTCGACCGCCGGGGCGTCACGCAAGTGTGGCGCTCCGTCGGTCTTTAAGCGGACGTGAGGCGACTTAGTCCCGGTATGCGGGACTAACTTCGATCACGTCCATATCGCAGCGGGTAGCGTGACGGTTTCGACAACCCCGTCGCTGGAGGTCCTCAGCCGTGCAGCTGTGCTTGATGATCGAAGGTCAGGAGGGGGTCACCTGGGCCGACTGGCTCGCGGTGGCCAAGGCCTGCGAGCGCCACGGGATTTCGACCCTGTTTCGCTCTGACCACTACATGAACCTCGATCTCCAGCATCCCGAACGGGGATCGCTGGACGCCTGGGGCACCATCTGCGCGCTGGCCGCGGTCACCACCAAGCTGCGGCTGGGGACGATGGTCTCGCCGGCTACCTTCCGCCATCCCTCACAGCTGGCCAAGGTCGTGGTCACCGCCGATCACGTCTCAGGCGGCCGGGTCGAGTTGGGAATCGGCGCCGGCTGGCACGAGCGTGAGCACGAGGGTTACGGCTTCCCGTATCCGCCCACCCGCACCCGCATGGACGTGCTCGAGGAGCAGATCCAGATCGTGCTGGGTAGCTGGCGGGCGGAATCATTCTCATTCGGCGGCGAGCACTACACGCTGCGCGACCTCGACGCCCAGCCCAAGCCGGTGCAGCGGCCTCATCCGCCACTGATCATGGGCGGTAGCGCGGGCCCGCGGAGCGCGGCGATGGCCGCCCGGTACGCCGATGAGTACAACACCCCGTTCCCGACCGTCGTCGAGGTTGCCGAGCGCCGGGGAACACTCGAGCGCGCCTGCGAGACTGCAGGGCGCGCGATGCTGCCCTTCTCGGTGATGACCGGCGTGCTCACCGGAAGCGACGACGCCGACCTGCGCGCGCGGGCGCGGCGGCTGGGCGAGAAGATGGGCGCCGATCCCGTCGGCCTGGTCAGCGATCCGCCCCCGGGCTGGATCGTGGGCACGGTGCCGGCCGCCGTCGAGCAGTTGCGGGCGCTGCGAGCTGCCGGCGTGGCCCGGGTCATGTGCCAGCAGCTGCTCCATGACGACCTCGAGCACGTCGCGCTGCTCGGCCAAGAGCTCGCGCCGCAGCTGATCTGAGGTTCAGCGTGACGGGCTGAGGGGGGCCGGCGCGACGGCGACGGCTGAGGCGACGCCGGCGACGCTCGTGGATGAGACAGTCGAGATCTGGGTCACACCGCTGGAGCGTGAGCACCGGGTGCGCGGGTTCGGGATCGCGCCGTGGAGCCCGGAGATGACCGCGGTGGTCGAGCGAAGCACTGCGTACTCAATGCACGGATGCTCGGAGCAGGGGCCCGGGCCGACGTAACAAGTGCCCGCCCCGGGCGGAATGAGCACGGTCCTGGCGTGGGGCGCCCCCCGGGGGCGGAGCAGGCCGGCGACCGCGGCCCGAAGCTCTGGCGCCATCGCGCGCAGGGGCGCGAATCGAGCTGCGGGCGCCGGCCTGACCGGGCGCGCCCCCGCCCGAGCACTCCCGTCCCAGGCCGCCGCAGAGACCGAAGCGACGGTCAGGACCAGGACAGCGGCGGCGAGCCTGCGCATGGTGAAGTCAGTATCCGCCTGCCCCTCGGGAACCGCAAGCGACAACCTGCCCTGACGGCCCAGACGGACCTGCTTGAATGAATCGTATGCCGACCAAAGACCAGGTAACCGACGCCCTTCGTTCCGTCATCGACCCCGAGCTGCGGCGCGACATCGTGGAGCTGCAGATGGTGCGCTCGATTGACATCCACCCCAACGGTGTGGTCGATGTGATGGTCTCGCTGACCACCGCCGGCTGCCCGATTCGCAACCACTTCCAGGACGGGGTGTCCGGCGCGGTGCGCGGTGTCGAAGGGGTAACCGCGGTCAACGTCGCCTTCGACGTCCTCTCCGACCAGGAAAAGGCCGCCCTGGGGGTCAAGCTCGGCCGGCCGGCGCTTCCCGAGGGCGCACTCGCGCAGGTCTCAAACGTCATCTGCATCGGTTCGGGCAAGGGCGGGGTCGGCAAGTCCAGCGTGACCGCCAACCTGGCCGCGGCCCTGGCCGCCAACGGCAAGCAGGTCGGCGTCCTCGATGCCGACGTGTGGGGTTACTCGCAGCCCCGGATGCTCGGCGTCGGCGCCGAGCGCCCCCGGGTCAACGGCGATCGCAAGCTGGTCCCGATCACCGCCCTGGAGGGCATCAAGGTGATGTCGATCGGCTTCTTCGTCGAGCAGGACGCCGCGGTCGTGTGGCGCGGCCCGATGCTCCACAAGGCCCTGCAGCAGTTCCTCGAGGACGTCGAGTGGGGTCAGCTCGACTATCTGCTGATCGACCTGCCCCCGGGCACCGGGGACGTCTCGATGACGCTCGCCCAGCTGCTGCCCCAGGCCAAGTTCCTGCTCGTGACCACCCCGCAGCCGGTGGCCCAGAAGGTCGCCGCCCGCTCGGCTGAGATGGCGACCAAGCTCAAGCTCGAGATCGCCGGCGTGATCGAGAACATGTCGGGCTTTGTGACCCCGAGCGGCGAGCGCTTCCAGATCTTCGGCGAAGGCGGCGGGCAGCTCCTGGCCGAGGAGCTCGAGATCCCGCTGCTGGCCAAGATCCCGCTAACCATGGCCCTGCGCGAGCAGTCCGACGCGGGCGTGCCCCTGGTCTTCTCAGACCCCGACGATCCCGCCGCCCAGGCGCTGCACCAGGGCGCCCGAGGCTTGATCGCGCTGTCCCCGATCGAGCTGCCCGTGATGCAGGCCCCGGCCCCCGCAGCGGCGCCCAAGCCGGCCGGGATGTCGCTGCCGATGGCCTAGCGGCCATCGGAGGGCCTAGCGGGGCCCTACTTCGAGTAGTACTGGGCGTTGAGCTGGGTGTACTTCTGCCACTCGTCCGGGAGCTGGTCCTCGGCGAAGCAGGCGTCGACCGGGCAGGCCTCCACGCAAGCGTCGCAGTCGATGCACTCCTCCGGATCGATGTAGAGCATCTCAACCTTGTCGTAGTCGGGCTCATCCGGCGTGGGGTGGATGCAGTCGACCGGGCAGACCTCGACGCACGAGTTGTCCTTGGTGCCGATGCAGGGCTCCGCGATTACGTAGGCCATGGGTGTCGGATCCTCTGTGTCTCGTTTTCGGGGCGCCGGTGCAACCGGCGCAGGGGCGCATTGTAGATAGCCTCCCGCCGGTGCTGCTGCTCACGGGAGCCACCGGGACCGTCGGACGAGCCGTGCTCAGGCGCCTGGTGGCGAACGGAACCCCTGTCCGCTGCCTGGTTCGCGATCCCCGCCGCCTGGGCGCCGAGCGCGTCCAGGTGCAGATCGCTCTCGGCGACCTCGGCGACCATCTCTCTTTCCGCCACGCCCTGCGCGGGATCGACACCGTCGTGCACCTCGCCTCGGTGATCCGCGATCAGCCGGGCGGCTCGATTGAGGAGCTGGCCGGGGTGGCGACCTGGCGGCTGGTCGGAGCCGCCGAGCGGGCCGGAGTCAAGCGCTTCGTGTTCTTCTCCACCCTGGGCGCCTCGACCCGCAGTCGGGCGCGCCTGATGCGGGCCAAGGCGATCGCCGAACGGGCGGTGCTGGACTCGTCGCTGGAGCACACGGTGTTCGCTCCCTCGATCGTTTACTCCCCCAGTGATCCCTACCTGACGCTGCTGGCGAGGATGTCCTGGCTCCCGGTGCTCCCGATTCCCGGGAGCGGCGAGGCTGGCTTTCAGCCGATCTGGGCCGAGGACGTGGCCGATTGCGTGCTGGCGGCGCTGCCGGGGGGCTTGGTGGGGGATGACTCGGTGGGGGCTCGTTACGAGCTGGCCGGCCCCGAGACCCTGACCCAGCGCGAGATCGTTCAGGTCGCGCTCGATTCCCTCCGGCGCCGGCGGCAGATCGTCGGGGTACCGATCGGGCTCACCCGGCGGATCCTCGGTCTCGTCGAGCTGTTCGGCGGCCCAACCGCGTTCGCTACCTGGGACGAGGCCGAGCTGCTCGAGGTGCCGCTGATCTCACCGTCCGGCACCGCCGATGCCGAGCTCCTGGGCGTCGTGCCTAAGCCGATGCGGGCCGTGCTCGGCGTGAGCTAGCTTCGCCTTGTCGGTGATTCGGGCTCGTCCTGGCGGGGCCGGCGGTGGTGGTGCCTGGTGTGGCGACGGTGATGCCGGGCGTGCCGGTGGTGGGGCTTGGCCCGTCGGCGGGGCGGCTCGGGGGCCGGCTTGACCGGTGTCGGGACCGGCGCGCCCAGGGCTGCGATCAGGGCGCGGTATGAGGCGAACGAGGGCTTGGGGGAGTAGTCGTCTCGGAGCAGTCCATCGGAGGCGAAGCTCGGGCCGACCAGGGTGGCGGGGCCACGCGAGGTCGAGTCGCGCAGGTTGAACCAGCGATAGTCGGCGATGTTGAAGGTGCCCGAGTAGTCGTGCGCGGCCTGCACCAGCTGCCGCAGGGCGCCGGCCTGCTGCGCGTCGGACATCGTCCCGGTCGGCACTCCGTTCTCGGTGATCCAGATCGGCACCGAAGCCCCGATCTTGGCCTTGGGGGCCAGGCAGAGGCGGACCAGGCCCGCGGCTTGGGCCAGCTCGGCCCGGTAGCTGTCGCCCGGCGCCATCGCGGGCGGGTAAATGGTGCCCGGGTAGAAGTCCAGGCCGACGAAGCCCAGGGCATCCAGGAACGGCTGACCGCCGTGAGCACCGAGGTAGGAGAAGAAGCCGGCGTCCCCGCGGGGCGAGAAGCGATAGGCGTAAGTGAAGCCGAACCGTAGCTGGGTAAAGCCCCGTTGGTGCGCCTCGGCGTGCGCGGCCTCGATCCCCGCGATCACCGCGTCCTGCGCGCCGGCGTAAGCGCCGTCAGAGGTGTTGGGGGAGCCCGGTACGTTGACCTCGTTGGTGATCGTCATCGCCACCACGTCGCGATTGGGGCCGAAGGTGTCGACCACGTGGCGAACGTAGCTCACCCAGGCCGGGATGTTGCCCGCCTGACCGGACGGCGGGTGATAGCGGACCTGGAGCTCGACCTGGAAGCCCGCGCCCGCGTAGCGCGCCACCATCTGCCGGAAGGCGTCGATCCCGGCCTGGCCGTCAGACCAGAACAGCCGGTTGAGACGAACCACGAGCTGGCGACCAGGCGGCGCCAGCGCCTGGACCGCGGCTAGGTCCTTGGTCGGGTCATCGGGGGTGGCGGGAAGCTGCACCCCGCCCGCGCTGCCGGCGATCCCGGGGTCGATCCCGAACCGCAGCGGCGCTTGGGCCCGAGGCGCAGCGCCGCCGTAGGCAGCAAGGCAATCGGGGTCACTCGATGCCGCGCCGGCGGCTCCCGGAGCCCAGCCCACCAGGAAGACCAGAGCCGCCAAGCCGATCGCGCGCTTCACCGAGCGAACCTTACTCGGCGCGGGCGGCCCGACCTGCAAGACTGAGAAATCTTGGCTCGTCGCCGCGAGTCTTTCCGCAGGCGCAGGCTCGTGAAAGGTCCTACCCGGGGAGCGGGGGGCGGCGATCGGCCCAGGGCAGCGCGGTCTCGAGCTGGCCGGCGAGCTGGAGCAGGACCTCCTCGCGGGCCGGAGGACCGATCAGCTGCACGGCGGTGGGCAGGCCGTCCTCGCCCTGGTAGAGGGGGACCGAGATGGCCGGCTGCCCGGTGACGTTCAAGACCGCGGTGTAGGGGGTGAAGTAGCCCGAGCGCTGGTAGTGGTCCCAGGGGTCGGGGCCCTGGCCGTGGACCTCGCCGATCGGCAAGGGGCGCTGGGCCAGAACCGGCGTGAGCACGGCGTCGAAATCACTCGTGAAAGCGACCACGCTGCGGGCCACCGACTGCAGCCGCATCAGTGAGCTCAGCATCACCACCGAGTTGAGCTCTCGGGCGTGCTCCCACATCGCCCAGGTCAGGACCTCGACGTCGGCTGGCACCAGGTCGCGCCCGGCCAGCTGGCCGCCGATCATCGTCACCATCGAGACCTGCGGGCCGAAGGCGTTGGTGAAGTCAGGGAGAAGATCCAGGTCCGACCAGGGCGGCTCCAACTCCTCTACGTCATGACCGAGGGACTCGAGCAACGCGGCCGCGTCGCGGGCGGCGGCCTCGCATACGGGGTCGAGCACAGATCCCTCCAGCGGCAGGTTGAGCGCCAGTCCGATCCGCAGACGGCCGGGAGCGACGGCGGCGAGCACGGCGTACGACTCCGAAGGGGGAGGTGCCCAGGTCGAGTCCCCCGGCTCATGCCCGGCCAGCACGTCGAGCGCGGCCACTGTGTCGGCGATCCCGCGCGACAGGACACCGTCTGAGACCAGGAAGCTGTCCCCCGATTCGGGCCCGACCGAGACCCGGCCCCGGGCGGGCTTGAGCCCGACCAGGCCGCAGCACGCCGCGGGGATCCGGATCGAGCCACCGCCGTCGTTACCGTGGGCGATCGGGACCATGCCGGCGGCGACCGCGGCCGCCGAGCCGCCGCTCGAGCCACCGGGGGTGCGATCCAGGTTCCACGGGTTTCGGGTCGGCCCGAACCGACGCGACTCGGTGGTGGGCAGGATCCCCATCTCGGGGAGCGCCGTCTTGCCGACGATCACGAAGCCGGCCTCGCGCAAGCGCCGGACCAGGAAGGAATCGTGGGGAACCACGAGGTCGCCGAACAGGTCCGAGCACATCGTGAGCGGCATCCCGGCCACCGCCCGGTTGTCCTTGATCGCCATCGGGACCCCGGCGAACGGCCGCGGGTCACCGGCGGCGATCTCGTCGGCCGCCGCCAGCGCCGACTCGTGGGCCACGTGGGTGAAGGCGTTGATGTGCGGCTCGAGCTCGCCAATGCGGTCAAGTGACGTCTGCACCAGCTCGCGCGAACTCAGCTCCCCGCGCCGGATCAGGCCGGCGAGCTCGAGAGCCGGGCGCAGGAGGAGCTCGGAGGTGGGCACGGCCGCGAACCCTAGCGAGATAGCCTGTATCGCAGCCGTATCCCGACCCAGCCAGGAGCATCGACACTTCATGAGCGCCACCGCCGAAGTCCAGTCCGGCCTCGAGGGCGTAGTCGCCTTCGCGACCGAGATCGCCGAGCCCGATCGCGAAGGCGGCGCCCTGCGCTACCGCGGCGTCGATGTCGAGGAGCTGGTCGGTACGGTGCCGTTCGAACAGGTCTGGGGTCTGCTCGTGGACGGCACGCTGGAGCCGGGCCTCCCCCCGGCCGAGCCGCATCCGCTCAGCGTCCACGCGGGCGATCCCCGCGTCGATGTCCAGGCGGCGCTGGCCATGCTGGCTCCCCAGTGGGGCTTCGGACAGCTGATCGACATCTCCGACGAGGAGGCCCGCGACAACCTAGCCCGCGCCTCGGTGATGGCGCTCTCGTTCGTGGCCCAGTCGGCCCGCGGAATCGGTAAACCGCCGGTCTCGCAACGCGAGATCGACCGTGCGAAGTCCATCCCTGAGCGCTTTCTGATTCGCTGGCGCGGCGAGGCCGACCCGCGCCACGTGACCGCGATCGACGCCTACTGGAACTCGGCCGCCGAACACGGCATGAACGCCTCGACGTTCACGGCCCGCGTGGTTGCCTCCACGGGAGCCGACGTCGCCGCCGCGCTCTCGGCCGCGGTGGGCGCCCTTTCGGGGCCGCTGCACGGCGGCGCTCCCTCGCGGGTGCTGAAGATGCTCGACGACGTGGCCGAGTCCGGCGACGCCGAGCGCTACGTCAAGGACATGCTGGACCGCGGCGAGCGCCTGATGGGCTTCGGCCATCGCGTCTACCGCGCCGAGGACCCGCGGGCCCGCGTCCTGCGCCGCACCGCCCACGAGATCGACGCCCCCCGGGTCGAGGTCGCCGAGGCGCTGGAGAAGGCGGCCCTGGCCGAGCTCCAGGCCCGCCGCCCAGACCGCGTGCTGGCCACCAACGTCGAGTTCTGGTCGGCGGTCGTGCTCGACTTCGCCGAGGTTCCCCCGGCGCTGTTCACGCCCATGTTCACCTGTGCCCGCACGGCCGGCTGGTCCGCGCACATCATGGAGCAGAAGCGCGAGGGCAAGCTGATCCGGCCCACGGCCAAGTACATCGGGCCCGCCCCGCGGCCCCTCTCAGACCTGCAGTAGGGACCCCGGCCTTTAGCCGCGGTAGGGACCCTCGAGGTACTGGCCGAGCATTCGGCTGGCGCAGAACATCGGGCCGAGCGTCATGAGCGAAGCGCGAATGAGCGCGACCCAGCGTTCGGGGACCCCGGTCTCGTCGCGCTCGTAGAAGGCCGGCGTCACCTCGTGCTCGAGCAGGCGGTGCAACGCCTCGGCGTCGCGCTCGTCCTGAGCGTGGTGGTTTGAGTCGACGTCGCCCGAGATCGCCCAGCCGTTCTCGCCGTCGTAGGCCTCCGCCCACCAGCCGTCGAGCACGCTGAGCTGGAGGCCGCCGTTGAAGGCCGACTTCATGCCGCTGGTACCGCTGGCCTCGAGCGGAGGGCGGGGAAGGTTCATCCACACGTCACAGCCGCGCACGAGCCAGGCGGCCGAGCTGAGATCGTAATCGTCTAGAAAGACGACGCGCTCGCCGACGATTCGGGCCCCCTTGAGGCCGAACAGGCTCTGCAACGAACGCTTGGCATCCTCGTCGCGCGGATGCGCCTTGCCGGCCAAGACCACCTGCACGGGGCGGTCCCCGCCGAGCAGCGAGAGCGTCCACTCGGGATCGCGGATCAGGAGCTCCAGGCGCTTGTAGGTGGCCACGCGGCGGGCGAAGCCGATCGTCAGCACCTCGGGGTCAAAGGCCCGCGCGGCCGCGTCGACGTACTCGCGCAGATCGCCGCGCACGAGCCGGTCAGCGACGCTGCGGCGCCCGACGAAGCCGACCAGGCCAGCGCGCTGGCGGCCACGCGCCGCCCACAGCTCAGAGGACGGGATCGTGTCCACCGCCGACCAGGTGGCGGGGTCCTGCGCGCGGGCCGGCCAGTCGGGACCGAGGTGGCGGTCGAGCAGGTCACGCATCGGCGCCCCGATCCAGGTCGGCACGTGAACCCCGTTGGTGACGTGGCCGATGGGAATCTCCCCGCCGTGACGATCTGGCCACAGCCAACGCCACATGTCGCGGGCCACCTCGCCGTGCCGGCGGCTGACCGCGTTGGCCGCCCGGCTCATCCGCAACGCGGCCTGGGTGACGCCGAACGGAGACCAGGGGTCATCGGCTTGATCGCGGCCCAGGGCGACGAGCTCGTCGGTCGAGGCACCGAGCTGGGCGGCTAGGCGCCCGACCACCGACTCGACCTGGTCAGGCGGGTAGGTGTCATTCCCGGCCGGGACCGGCGTATGGGTGGTGAACACGGTTCGAGCCCGGGCGCGCGCGAGCGCGGCGCCGAGACCTTCGCCGCCGTGACCGTCCCCGTCGCGGGCCAGCTCGAGCGGGGCGAGCGCCGCGTGGCCCTCGTTGAGATGGATCACACTGGGCTCAAAGCCCATCGCCCGCAGCGCTCGGATGCCGCCGACACCGAGCAGGGCGTACTGGGCCAGGCGGGTGTGGCCGTCGCCGTCGTACAGGCGGCCGGTGATCCAGCGCTCCAGCGGACCGTTCTCCGGGCAGTCGGAGTCGAGCAGGAAGAGGGGCACGCGGCCGACATCCACGCGCCACACCCGCACGGTCACGTCGGCGTCCCCGATCGGGACGCTGACGGTCAGCGGCGAACCTGAATCGGTGCTGACCAGGGCGGCCGGGAGGCGCTGGGGGTCGGTGTCGATCCAATACTCGTGCTGCCAGCCCGAGGCGTCGATCCGCTGGCGGAAGTAGCCCTTGCGGTACATGAGCCCGACGGCGACCATCGGTACGGCGCGGTCTGAGGCCTCCTTGAGCAGGTCGCCGGCCAGCGCGCCCAGGCCGCCGGAGTAGACAGGTAGGGAAACGTGGACGCCGTACTCCGAGCACAGGAAGGCGACCGGGTGAGCGGGATCGAACGGGCACTCGAGGTAGGGGCGGCCGAGATCCTGGGTCAGCTTTCGCTCCAGCTCGGCGGCGCGATGGGTGAGCTCGCCGTCCCGGGCCGCGCGGGCCGTGACCGCGACCGGCAGCTCGGACAGCAGGCGGACCGGGTTCTGGAGGCAGAGCTCGAAGCGCTCGGGGTCCAGCGAGGCGAACAGGTCGGCGGCGCCGGGCAGCCACGACCAGCGGTAGTTGAAGGCCAGTCGGGCCAGCGGCGCCAGCGCGTCCGGGAGGCGCTGGGCGAGGTCATCGGCGGCGAGCTCGAGGTCGCGCCGGCCGTTTGGGGTGGCGGTGCTCGTCGGTTGCACAGCGTGGCGATTATTGACCACATCGCCCCGGGACGGGTTTTCGCCCGCGCGCACAGCGGCGCTAGGCTCGCGTCCCCTTGAAGCCCCGGACCCCCGCTGACCAGCCGGATCGCCGCCTCGGCGTGCTCGCCTTCGGGGACTCGATCACCAACGGCGGCGGCGAGCTGCAATGGGGCGTGGCGCTTCAATCCTGGGCCCTTTGGGTGTCCCGCGCGCTCGGCTTGCCCTACACCGGCTACGCGGTCGACGGGGCCCGGGCCAGCGATCTCGTGGCCGCACAGATCCCGGCCCTTGCGCGGCTGGGCGCCTATCCCGACGCTCGCTACGAGGTCGGCTGCCTGTACGTGGGCGTCAACGACGTCCGGGCGCTCGATTGGGACGTCGGCCGGTTTGAACGCGACTACGCCGAGGCCTTGCGCTTCCTCGCCGCCCGCTGTGACCGCACGCTCGCGCTCACGATCCCGCTGGGCCTGGGGATCCCGCCGGCCGGGGCCAAGGTCGGTCAGGCCAACGCGGTGATCGAGCGGCTGAGCGGTGACCACGGTGCCCTGACCGTCGATCTGACCCGGTTCGGGGCTCGCAACCAGGTGATGGCCGACCGCGTGCACCCGACGGCGTTCGGTCAGGTCGCGATCGCCGAGCGCGCGCTGGCGGTACTGGCTGGCGACGGGCTGCCCACCCGCGTCGCCCCCGCCGCGCTGATCGCCTTTAAAACCACGCGCTGGGGCCGCCTCCGGGGCGACCTGACCTATGTCTACCGGTCGGCCAAGCAGTGCGGACGAGCGGCGGCGCAGCGCCGGCGGGTCAACCGACGATCCGACCGGACTCCTCAGTGACCATTCGCAGACGGCCGGCCAGTGCGGGGGTCAGGGCGCGGGGTCTCATCTGCCAGCGCCAGCTGCCGCCGGCCCGGGCGGGGTCGTTCATCCGCGCCTCGCTGCCCAGGCCGAGCACGTCCTGGGCCTGGACTATGGCCAAATGGGCCGGCGAGGAGAAGGCCATCCGGATCAGCCCCCACCACGGCCGCCGGGGCTCAGCCAGACCGAGCCGGGCCAGCTCGGAGTCGACATACGCCCGCTGGGCGGCGGGCAGAGCCTCCAGCCAGCCGCGAGCCGTATCGTGGTCATGGGTGCCGGTGTAGACGACCCGGTCGGCCCCGTGGTTGGCGAGGCGGTGGGGGCTGCTCGGGTCCTCAGGATCGAGTCCGAACTGGAGGACGAGCATGCCGGGGAGCCCGACCGCCTCGCGCAGCCGCTCCACCGCTGGGGTGATGACGCCGAGATCCTCGGCCACGAGCGGGAGATCGCCCCCCAGCGAGTGCTCCAGGGCCGTGAACAGCGCCCGGCCGGGGCCCCGCTGCCACCGGCCGCCGATCGCGTTTCGGGCTCCGGCGGGGACCGCCCAGTAGGCGACGAAGCCGCGGAAATGATCGATCCGGGCGAGATCGAAGAGCTGGAGCGTGCGGCGCACCCGCTCCACCCACCACCGGTAGCGGCGGCGCCGCAAAGCGGGCCAGTCATAGAGCGGGTTGCCCCATAGCTGCCCCTCGGTCGCGTAGGCGTCGGGCGGGGCACCGGCCACGGCGTCGGCGCGGAAGAGCTCGGGGTGGGCGCGATGATCGGCGCCGCCGGGCGAGACGTAGATGGCCACGTCGCCCATGGTCCGGACCCCGCGCTCCAGGCCGTAGGCCCGTAGCGCGGCCCACTCGCGCTCAAACCGGACCTGATCGGCCACCGCCCCGGCGCTCGAGAAGCGCTCCCAGTCCCCGATCCAGAAGTCCTGACGCGCGCGGAAGTCGGCCATCTCCGCGCGCGAAACCGGGGCTCGCGGCGAGGCGAGCAGACCCCGCCAGGCCGCGAAGGCCGAGGCCGACTTGTACGGCGAGCGGTAGCGGTCGGGCGGTCCCAGGGGCAGTACCTGCCACCAGGACTGCCCGGCGGCGGCCAGCCAGTCGATGAACCGGTAGGCCTCGGCACCGAGGCGAGCACCCGGAAGCGAGGTGATGTGGAGTTGGACCCCGCTGCAGCGCTGCGCCTGGTTCACGCGCTGGTGTTTACCCCATGCACAGAGCTGGATACCTTCACATGGATGAGCGCGCATACCACCGAGACCCCGAGCAGCCAAGCTCAGGGGGACGACGCCGGCCGCCAGCCCCCCCGCCGGATCGTGATCCAGTATCCGACTCCGACCGTTGACGACGGCCGTTACCCGGTCAAGCGCTGCGCCGGCGACCAGGTGCGCGTCGAGGCCGACGTGTTTCGGGACGGCCACGAGTTGCTCCGCGCCGTCGTGCGATACCGCGGTCCCGACGACCCGACCGAGCAGGAAACCGAGCTTCACCGGATCGATGCCCATCTCGGCGGAGTTCGCTGGGCCGGCCACTTCGAGGTCGACCGCCCCGGGCGCTGGGAGTACACGGTCGAGGCCTGGACCGACGTCTTTGGCACCTGGCGAGACGAGCTGCGCCGCAAGGTCGCCGCCGCCCAGGAAGATCTCTCGGGTGAGCTGTCGGAGGGGGTGGTGCTGCTCCAGGCCGCCGCCCGCGCGACCGGCTCGACCGACGCGCGCAAGCTGATTGAGCACGCCCGGGTCGAGCTCGAGGATCCCCAGATCCCGGCCAGCGCCAAGCACGACATCGCGCTCGGGGAGGAGCTCCTGGCCGCGGCGCAGGCCGATGACGAGCGCCAGGGCCGCGTCCGGCTCAGCCAGCCGCAGGTGATCGAGGTCGACCGCCTCCGGGCCCGGTTCGGGGCCTGGTACGAGCTGTTCCCCCGCTCCTGGGGCGGGCTGACCGGCGTCCAGGATCAGCTGCCGCGGCTGGCCGAGCTCGGCTTTGACGTCGTCTATCTGCCGCCGATCCATCCGATCGGGCTCACCAATCGCAAGGGCGCCAACAACCGCCTCACCGCCGGGCCCGAGGATCCCGGCTCGCCGTGGGCGATCGGCGACGCCGGCGGTGGTCACGACGCGATCCACGCCGACCTGGGCACGGTGCAAGACCTGCAGGCGCTGACCGCCAGCGCCCGCCAGCACGGAATCGACATCGCGCTGGACTTCGCGCTCAACTGCTCAGCTGACCACCCGTGGCTGACCGAGCACCCCGAGTGGTTTCACCGCCGGCCCGACGGAACGCTGAAGTACGCCGAGAACCCGCCCAAGCGTTATCAGGACATCTACAACCTCAACTGGGACTCGCCCGACTGGCGGGCGCTCTGGGATAGCTTGCTCGAGGTCATCCTGAACTGGGTGCAGTGCGGGGTCAAGGTGTTCCGGGTCGACAACCCCCACACCAAGCCGTTTCACTTCTGGGCCTGGCTGATCGACCAGGTCCACGGCCGCGATCGCGACGTGATCTTCCTGGCCGAGGCGTTCACCAAGCGCTCGGTCATGCGTCACCTCGGCAAGCTCGGCTTCAGCCAGTCCTACACCTACTTCACCTGGAAGAACGCGCGCTGGGAGCTGACCGAGTACGTGTCCGAGCTCGCCTACTCCGGCGAGCAGGAGTACTTCCGTCCCAACTTCTTCGCCAACACGCCCGACATCCTGCACGAGTGTCTCCAGCACGGGGGGCGCCCCGCGTTCGAAGCCCGTCTGGTGCTGGCGTCGACGCTGAGCCCGAGCTATGGCCTCTACTCGGGCTATGAGAACTTCGAGAGCGTGCCGGTGCGCGAGGGCTCCGAGGAGTACCTGGACTCCGAGAAGTACGAGCTCAAACGCCGCGCGCTGGACGGTCCCCTGCTGCCGATGATCGCGTGCCTGAACGCGGTTCGCCGGGCCCACCCGGCGCTGCAGACGTTGTCGAACATCACCTTCCTGGACACCGCCAACGACGCGCTGATCGCCTACGCCAAGCAGTCGGGGGGGGATACCGTGATCTGTGTGGTCAACCTCAACCCCCACCAGCCCCAGCAGGGGGTCGCCGTGATCCCGGCCAGCCTCGGGCTTCCACCCAGCTTCACCGTTCACGACGTGCTCTCCGACGAGCGCTTCCAATGGCGGATCGGCGCCAACTTCGTCGCCCTCACCCCCGGAACGCGCCAGGCTCACGTGCTCGAGGTCGAGCGTTGATGGGGCGGTCCCGGTGGGCGGCGGCGTGAGTGTCGGTCCCCCTACGCTGACGCATCTGCTGGCTCGCGAGCCGCGGGCGAGCGCGAGCCAGGAAGCGCAGCACCAGGCCAACGCCCAGGCCCGGCAGTGGTTCGAAGCCGAGCCTCTGTGGTTCAAACGCGCGATCTTCTACGAGATCCACATTCGAGGCTTCTTCGACGCCAACGGCGACGGGTCGGGCGACGTACGGGGCCTGACCGAGAAGCTCGACTACCTGCAGTGGCTGGGCATCGATTGCATCTGGCTGCTGCCCTTCTACGAGTCACCGCTGCGCGATGGCGGCTACGACATCTCGGACTTCACCAGGGTCCACCCCGACTACGGGACCGTCGACGACATCGCCGAGCTGATCGAGGCCGCCCACGGTCGGCGCATCCGGGTGATCGCCGACCTGGTCATGAACCACACCTCGGCTGACCACCCGTGGTTTCAGGAGTCGCGCTCGGATCCGCAGTCGCCCAAGCGCGACTGGTACGTGTGGTCAGACACCAACGAGCGCTACCGCGACGCACGGATCATCTTCACCGACACCGAGGTCTCCAACTGGGCCTTTGACCCGACCGCCGGTGCCTACTACTGGCACCGCTTCTTCTCCCACCAGCCCGACCTCAACTATGACAACCCCGACGTCGGCGACGCCATGCTCGACGTCCTGCGCTTCTGGCTGAACCTGGGGCTGGACGGCTTCCGCCTGGATGCCGTGCCCTACCTGTTCGAGCGTGAGGGCACCAACTGCGAGAACCTGGCCGAGAGCCACGCCTATCTCAAGCGCGTGCGCAAGGTGATGCAGGAGGAGTATCCCGACCGGGTCCTGCTCGCCGAGGCCAACCAGTGGCCGGCCGACGTGGTGGAGTACTTCTGCGACGGCGACGAATGCCAGATGGCCTTCCACTTCCCGGTCATGCCGCGGATGTTCATGGCCGTGCGCCGCGAGCAGGCGGCGCCGATCTACGAGATCCTCGAGCAGACGCCGGCGATCCCCGAGAGCTGCCAATGGGGCCTGTTCCTGCGTAACCACGACGAGCTGACCCTCGAGATGGTCACCGACGAGGAGCGGGACTACATGTACTCCGAGTACGCCAAGGACCCACGCATGAAGATCAACCTGGGGATCCGCCGCCGGCTCGCGCCGCTGCTGGACAACGGCCGCGACGAGATCGAGTTGATGACGGCGATCCTGTTCTCCCTGCCCGGCTCTCCGGTTCTTTACTACGGTGACGAGATCGCGATGGGCGACAACATCTTTCTGGGCGACCGCGACGGTGTCCGCACTCCCATGCAGTGGACCGGGGACCGAAACGGCGGCTTCTCCCGGGCCGACTTCGCGCAGCTCTACGCCCCGCCGCTGATGGACCCGGTGTTCGGCTACCAGGCGGTCAACGTCGAAGCGCAGCTGCGCACGCCGACCTCATTGCTGCGCTGGATGCACCGCTTCATCGCCCTGCGCAAGGAGCATCCCGTCTTCGGCCTCGGGACCTACGAGCCGATCGAGACCTCAAATCCGCGGATCTTCGCGGTCCTGCGCCGCTTCGAGGATGACCTCGTGCTGTGCGTACACAACCTGGCCCGTTCCGCGCAGGCGGTGGAACTGGACCTCAGCCTCCAGGCCGGCCGCTACCCGGTGGAACTATTCGGCCGCTCGCGCTTCCCGCCGGTCGGCGAGCTCTCCTACCTGCTGACCCTGGCCCCGCGCGGCTTCTACTGGTTCCAGCTCGTGCAAGAAGGCGAGGAGGCGATCGGATGACCAAGCCCGCCGAAACCGTGGGCGAGACGCTGATCGAAGGGCTCGACCTCGATGCGCTGTCGCTATGGCTCGAGGAGCAGCGCTGGTACGCGTCCAAGTCGCGTCACGTGACCGGCATCGAGATCGACGAATCCGTGGCGCTGGCCCAGTCACCCCCGATGCTCCTGGCCCTTGTGCAGGCGCGCTTTGCCAGCGGCAGCCACGAGCTCTACCAGCTCCCCCTCACCTTTGTGGCCCCCGGGGTGATCGAGCCGGCCGGGCATACGCCGATTCAGCGCACGGCTGACGCCGCCGTGTTTGACGCCGTCGCCGACCCCGAACGAGCGCGCATCCTGTTGCGCGCGATCGACGCCGAGGAGTCGATCGAGACTGAGAACGGTTGCTTTCGCTTTCATCGCTCGGAGCTTTCCGGACCACTTGCGCCCGATGCTCCGGTCCGGCCGGTCGGGGTGGAGCAGTCCAACTCGTCGATCGTGTTCGGTGACGAGACGGTGCTCAAGGTGTTTCGCAAGCTGGAACCAGGCATCAATCCCGAGCTCGAGCTGCTGCAGTTCCTGACCCGGCATGAATACGCCAATATCGCGCCCCTGCTGGGCTGGTATGAGTACGACGGACGCTCGTTTGCGGCCACGCTCGGGGTCGCCCAACGCTTTTTTCCCGACGCCACCGGCGGGTGGGAACTGGCCCTGGCGCGGATCGGCACCGACCCCGACGGCTTCCTAGTCGAGCTCGGCAAGCTCGGCCAGGTGACCGCCGAGCTGCACAACGCGCTGGCCGGCGACGCCACCGATCCCGCCTTCAGCCCCGACGAGCCCAGCACTCAGTCGCTGTCGCTGCTGACCGCGACGATCGATGAGGACATCGAACGGATTTTCGTCCGCCTGCCCGACGACGAGCGCGTGGCCAGCATCGCCGGGCGCGGTCAGGACGTGCGCGAGCAGATCGCCACCCGCGCCCACGTGGGCGCCGGCGGTCGCGAGAGTCGCACCCACGGCGACTTCCACCTCGGACAGACGCTGCATATATCGGACCCCGCCCACCCAGGTTGGCTGATCATCGACTTCGAGGGCGAGCCCGGCCGGCCGCTGTTTGAGCGCCGCCAGAAGCGCTCGCCCCTGCGCGATGTGGCCTCGATGCTGCGCTCCTTCGCCTACGCCACCTCGGCCACGGCGATCCGGGACGGCGCCCCGGCCCCGGCCGACTTCGAGGAGCGGGCCCGGCGGACCTTTCTCGAGCAGTACTTCTCCCACATCGATCCCGTGCTGCTGCCTTCGGGCGAGACCGCGATCCTCAACCTGCTCTCGATCTTCGAACTCGAAAAGGCCATCTACGAGTTGCAGTACGAGCTCGACAACCGGCCCGACTGGCTGCCGATCCCGGTGGCGGGGATAAACCGGCTCCTGGAGTCGGAGTGACGACGTCGGGAACCTCCAACCGGCGCCTGGAGTCAGAGTGACAATCGCCACCGGCGAGCTCGACGCGCTCGCGCGTCGCGAGCACGGACAGCCGCACTCGGTCCTCGGGGCCCACCCGGCACCGGACGGTGTGACGGTTCGGGTGCTGCGGCCGGCCGCGGTGGGCGTGGCGGTCAAGCCCAGCAAGGGCAAGGCGGTCGAGCTCGAGCAGGTTCACCCGGCGGGGATCTTCGAGGGGACGCTGGACGGGGCGGAGCTGCCCCTGCGCTACAAGCTCAGGGTCGACTACGGCGAGGCGGGCAAGTTCACGCTCGAGGACCCCTACGCGTTTGCGCCCACGCTGGGCGAGCTCGACCTGCACCTGATCGGCGAGGGCCGTCACGAGGAGCTCTGGGACAAGCTCGGCGCCCACGTACACAAGCATCAGGGCGTGTCGGGCACTGCCTTTGCCGTCTGGGCGCCCGCCGCCCGTGCGGTCAGCGTGGTCGGCGACTTCAACTCCTGGGATGGGCGCCTGCACCCCATGCGCACGCTCGGCTCAGGCGGGATCTGGGAGCTGTTCCTGCCCGAGGTCGGGGCGGGGGCGCGCTACAAGTTCGAGATCCTGACCGCGGATCGGGAGCTGCGGCTCAAGGCCGACCCGATGGCCCAGGAGACCGAGGTTCCGCCCCAGACCGCGTCGGTCGTCACGGCCCCCGAGCACGTGTGGAGTCAGTCCGACGCGCGCTGGCTGGAGCGCCGCCGCGCCGCGCAGCCGCTCGGGCAGCCGGTCTCGATCTACGAGGTCCACCTCGGCTCCTGGCGGCTGGACTCGTTCGAGCCGGCACCGCCCCCGGACGGGGTGGCCCGTTCGCTGAGCTACCTCGAGCTGGCCGACGAGCTCTCGGCCTACGCCACCGACCTTGGCTTCACCCACGTCGAGCTGTTGCCGGTCATGGCCCATCCCTTCACCGGCTCATGGGGCTACCAGGTGACCGGCTACTACGCCCCGTCGCCCCGCTTTGGGTCCCCCGACGACCTGCGCCAGTTCGTCGACCGGATGCACGAGCGGGGCGTCGGCGTGATCCTCGACTGGGTGCCGGCCCACTTCCCGCGCGACGACTTCGCGCTCGCCCGCTTCGACGGCACCGCACTCTACGAGCACGCCGATCCGCGGCGTGGGGCGCACCCCGACTGGGGCACGCTGGTCTTCAACTACGGCCGCCACGAGGTCCGAAATTTCCTCATCTCCAACGCCCTCTTCTGGCTGCGCGAGTACCACGTGGACGGGATCCGGGTCGACGCCGTGGCGTCCATGCTCTACCTGGACTACTCGCGGCGCGCGGGCGAGTGGGTTCCCAACCAGTTCGGCGGCCGCGAGGACCTGGAGGCGGTCGACTTCCTCAAGGAGCTCAACGAGGTCATGTACGGGCACGAGCCGGGGGTGATCTCGGCGGCGGAGGAGTCGACCGCGTGGCCCGGGGTTTCGCGGCCGACCTACCTCGGCGGGCTCGGCTTTGGCTTCAAATGGAACATGGGTTGGATGCACGACACGCTGGCCTACTTCGAGCAGGATCCGATCTACCGCCGCTATCACCACCACGAGCTGACCTTCAGCCTCATGTACGCGTTCAGCGAGAACTTCGTGCTCCCCCTCTCCCACGACGAGGTCGTACACGGCAAGGGCTCGCTGTACACGAAGATGTCGGGCTCGGATCCCTGGCAGAAGCTGGCCAACCTGCGCGCCCTGTACGCCTACATGTGGGCGCACCCGGGCAAGAAGCTGCTGTTCATGGGCTCGGAGTTCGCGCAGCCCGCCGAGTGGAGCCACGAGCGCTCGTTGGACTGGCATCTGCTCGAGGACCCCGCCCACGCCGGGATCCAAGCCCTGATCCGCGATCTGAACCACTGCTATCGCGAGGAGCCGGCGCTGTGGGAGCTCGACTCCGACCCGGCCGGGTTCTGGTGGCTGGAGCCCAACGACGCTGACCACAACACCGTCGCCTTCGCCCGGGCGAGCTCGGGCTCGGACGGGGCAGCGCGAGTCCTGGTCTTCGTGGCCAACCTGTCTCCGGTGCCGCGTTCGGGCTACCGACTGGGCCTGCCCCGCTCGACCCGCTGGCGGGAGGCGATCAACACCGATTCCGCCTACTACGGCGGCAGTGACATGGGCAACCTCGGCGCCGTGGAACCCGAACCGATCCCCTGGCACGGCCAGCCGTTCTCGGCCGAGCTGACCCTCCCGCCGTTGGCGGCGGTGTGGCTAGTTCCGGATGAGTAGGGGGCCGGCGACCAGCGCCGCCTACCCATGGGAGCAGCCGCTGGGGGCGCGGATGGTGGATACCGAGGAGGCCGAGTTTCGGGTCTGGGCACCGCGAGCCGAGACGATCGTCCTGTCGCTGGGCGGTCGCGAGCTGGCCCTCGACGACGCGGGCTACGGAGTGTACGAGACGGTGACCGCCGCCCGCGCCGGCGACGACTACGCGTTCGTGGTCGACGGGCGCCCCCGGCCCGACCCCTGTTCGCGCTGGCAGCCCGAGGGCCTGCGGGGACCGTCGCGGATCCTCGGCGACCTCGAGGGCGGATCGAGCGCCCGTCGCCGATCCTTCCAGACCCCCGCCCTGCGCGATCTGATCATCTATGAGCTGCACATCGGGACCTTTAGCGCCGAGGGCACCTTCGCCGGCGCCATCCCCCACCTCGACGAGCTGGCCGCGCTCGGCGTCAACGCAATCGAGATCATGCCCGTGGCCGAGTTCCCGGGGCCGCGGGGCTGGGGCTATGACGGCGTCTACATCTCGGCCGCGCAGTCCTCCTACGGCGGCCCCGAGGGCCTGACCCGGCTGGTTGCCGCCGCGCATGACGCCGGCTTGGCGGTGATCTTGGACGTGGTCTACAACCACCTCGGCGCGTCAGGTGTCCAGGCGATCGAGGCGTTTGGCCCCTACTTCACGGCCAAGTACGAGACCCCGTGGGGCAAGGCGATCAACTACGACGACGCCGGCTGTGACCCGGTGCGCGAGTGGGTCGGCCAGAGCGCTGAGGCCTGGATCGGCGATTTCGCTGTCGACGGCCTGCGCCTCGACGCGCTGCACGCGATCTTCGACTCCAGCGCCGAGCACATCGTCGCCGCCGTGGCGCGCCGAGTACACGCCGTCAACCCGCGTGCCCTGGTCATCGCCGAGTCGGGGCTCAACGATCCGAGGGTGGTGCGCGACCGCCGGCACGGGGGCTGGGAGTGCGACGCCGCCTGGGCCGATGACTTCCACCACGCGCTGCGGACGCTGGTCACCGACGAGCGCGACGGCTACTACGCCGACTTCGGCCGGGTCGCCCAGTTGGCCAAGGCCTGGCACCGCCCGTTCGTCGAGGACGGCAACTACTCACCGTTTCGCCGCCGGCGCTTCGGTGCCCCGGCCGAGGACGTCGCGCCCGAGCGCTTCGTGGTCTTCAGCCAGGATCACGATCAGGTCGGCAACCGCGCCTTTGGGGATCGCCTGCCCGAGGCGGCCCGTCCGCTGGCCGCCTTCTGCACGCTGCTGGCGCCGTTCACACCGATGCTGTTCATGGGCGAGGAGTACGGGGAGCCCGCGCCGTTTCAGTTCTTCACCAGCCACATCGACGAGGGGATCGCCGTCGCCACCCGCGAGGGACGCCGGCGGGAGTTCGCCGCCTTTGCCTCCTTCGGCACGGAGGTCCCCAATCCCGAGGACCCGGCGACTTTCGAGCGCTCCAAGCTGACCCGTCGGCGCGACCCCGCAATCGCTCGGCTTTACGCGGCGCTGATCGTGGCTCGCCGGGAGCTCGCCCATGCCGAGACGCGGGCGATCGAGTTCGACGAGCAGGCGCGCTGGCTGAGCGTCCGGCGGGCCGACCACGAGCTGGCCTGCAACTTCGGCGCGACGGAGGTCGTGTTGGCCTGCCAGGGTTCGCGGCTCGAGCTCGCCACCCCCGGCGGAGTCACGCTTGGAGACCGGACCCTGAACCTGCCCCCGATGACCGGGGCGCTGATTAGATGACCGAGGCCTGGCCCGGAAGGCCGTTCCCGCTCGGGGCAACCTGGGACGGGGAGGGGACCAACTTCTCGCTCTTCTCCGAACACGCGGGGGGCGTCGAGCTGTGCCTGTTCGACGACGCGGGCGACGAGACCCGGATCGAGGTCACCGGCCGGCGCGCCTTGAACTGGCACTGCTACCTGCCGGGAGTCGGCCCCGGACAGCGGTACGGTTACCGCGTCCACGGTCCCTACGAGCCCAACGAGGGGCACCGCTTCAACCCGGCCAAGCTGCTCATCGACCCCTATGCCAACGCGATCGAGGGCACGGTCGATTGGGAGCACAACGCCAACATGCTGCCCTACGTCCAGAGCGTCGACGAGGACGCTGACTTCGAGCCCGACGATGAGGACAACAGCGCCGCGGTGCCCAAGTGCGTAGTCATCGACGACAGCTTTGACTGGGGGGGAGACCGGCCTCCGAAGGTGCCCTTCGCCGACACGGTCATCTACGAAACCCACGTCAGGGGTTTCACCAAGCGTCACCCCGAGGTCCGCGACGAGCTCCGCGGCACCTACGCGGGCCTGGCCTCCGAGCCGGCCATCGAGTACCTCAAGGACCTCGGCGTGACCGCGGTTGAGCTGCTCCCCGTGCATCAGATCTGCGACGAGTCGTTCCTGTATGAGCGCGGCCTGTCCAACTACTGGGGCTACAGCACGATCGGCTACCTGGCCCCGCACTCCGAGTACGCGGCCACGGGCCGGTGCGGCGAGCAGGTGCGGGAGTTCAAGGGCATGGTCAAGGCGCTGCATCAGCACGGGATCGAGGTGATCCTCGACGTGGTCTACAACCACACCGCCGAGGGCAACCACCTGGGGCCGATGCTGTCCTTCAAGGGCGTCGACAACACCGCCTACTACCGCCTGATGCCCGACGACCCCCGCTTCTACATGGACTTCACCGGGACCGGCAACTCGCTGAACCCGGTCCATCCGAGCGTCCTGCGGCTGATCATGGACTCACTGCGCTACTTCGTGATCGAGTGCCATGTCGACGGGTTCCGCTTCGACCTCGCCTCGGCGCTGGCCCGGGAGCTCTACGACGTCGATCGCCTCTCGGCCTTCTTCGACACCATCCACCAGGACCCCGTGCTCTCCCAGGTCAAGCTCATCGCCGAGCCCTGGGACGTGGGACCGGGGGGCTATCAGGTGGGCAACTTCCCGATCCTGTGGTCGGAATGGAACGGCGTCTACCGCGACTCGGTGCGCGACTTCTGGCGAGCCAGCGCCAGCGTCGGCGAGTTCGCCCAGCGGCTGTCGGGCTCGGCCGACCTGTACGAGTCAGACGGTCGCGAGCCCTTTGCCTCGATCAACTTCATCACCGCCCACGACGGCTTCACGCTGCGTGACCTGGTCTCCTACAACCAGAAGCACAACGAGGCCAACCGGGAGGACAACCAGGACGGGACCGACGACAACCGGTCCTGGAACTGCGGCGCCGAAGGCGAGATCGATGACGCGGGCATTCGCGAGCTGCGGGGCCGCCAGCAGCGCAACTTCCTGACCACCCTGTTCGTCTCCCAGGGAACCCCGATGCTGCTGGGCGGCGATGAGCTCAACCGGACCCAGGGTGGCAACAACAACGGCTGGTGTCAGGACAACGAGATCTCCTGGCATGACTGGAGCCAAGACGCCGAAGCCGAGGCCATGCGGGTCTTCACCCAGCGCCTGATCCGCCTGCGCCGGGAGCACTGCACGTTTCGCCGCGAGAGCTTTCTGCGCGGGCAGTCCGTCAACGGCTCACCGCTGCCCGACGTGTGGTGGTTTCGCGCCGACGGGCGCAAGATGACCAGCCAGGACTGGGAGCACGGCGAGGCGGTCCTGGGCATGTTCCTCAACGGCTCGGCGATCCTCAAGCCCGGTCGGCACGGCGAGGAGATCGAGGACGACTCCTTCGTGCTCCTCTTCAACGCCCACGGCGAGGACCGACCGTTCAAGCTCCCCGGCCCGCGGATGGGCGCGCGCTGGGCGCTCGAGCTGTGCACCGCCGATCCCGGTGCCGAGGCGGGCAGCGCGAGCTATGAGGCGCAGGGGCTGATCAACGTCACCGCGCACTCGATCACGATCCTGAAGCGGGCGGCGTGAGCGCGGGCTCGGGGCCGGGCGACGTGGCCCGGCCGCTGCGGGCCACCTATCGCCTCCAGCTCACGCCCGAGTTCGGCTTTGCCGCGGCCCGCGATCTGATCCCGTATCTGCGCGACCTGGGCATCTCGCATATCTACCTGTCTCCCTCGCTCCAGGCCCGGCCCGGCTCGACCCACGGCTACGACGTGATCGACCCGACCCGGATCTCGACCGAGCTCGGCGGCGAGGAGGGCTTTCGTTCGCTCGCTGCCGCCGCCCACGCGGCGGGAATGGGAATCGTGCTCGATCTCGTCCCCAACCACATGGCCACCCACGAGGACAACCCGTTCTGGACCGATCCGGCGTTGCGCGAGCGCTTCTTCGACATCGATCTGGTGACCGGCGATCACCGCCGCTTCTTCGATATCGATGACCTGGCCGGCGTGCGCCAGGAGGACCCGGCCGTGTTCGAGGCGACCCACCGGCTCGTCCTCGGGCTCGTCCGGGAGGGCGTGATCGACGCCCTGCGCATCGATCATCCCGACGGGATGGCCGACCCGGCCCAGTACTTCGCTCGGCTGCGGGCGGGCGGGGCCGAGGTCGTGTGGATCGAAAAGATCCTCGAGGCCAGCGAGCGACTGCGCGACTGGCGGGTCAGCGGGACGGTCGGGTACGAGTTCCTCGACGCCGTAGGCGGCCTGTTCGTGGACGCTGACGCCGAGCCGGCCTTCACCGAGCTGTGGGAATCGATCTCTCGTGATCGGCGCAGCTTCGCGGCGGTGGCCGCCGAGGCCAAGCGCGAGCAGGCCTCGGGGCCGTTCATGGGGGAGATCGAGCGGCTCGCCCGATTGCTCGACGACCGGACCCTGCCGAGCTCAGCGCTGGTCGGCGCCGTGGCCGCGATGCCGATCTACCGCACGTATGTGGAGCCCGGTGAGGCCCTGGTCACCGACGCCGACCGGTGCGCGATCGATGAGGCGGGGATGCCCCCCGCGGTGGCACAGCGCTTGACCCTCGAGCGTCCCGCGCCGGCTGAATTTGTGACCCGCTTTCAGCAGACCACGCCTCCGGTGGTGGCCAAAGGGGTTGAGGACACCGCCTTCTACCGCTACGCGCGGCTGGTCGCCCTGAATGAGGTCGGCGGGGAACCGGGCCGATTCGGATTCTCCGTGTCCGGCTTTCACCGCGCCTGCGCCGAGCGGGCGCGGCGCTTCCCGCAGGGGATGCTGACCACCAACACCCACGACACCAAGCGCAGCGCCGACGTCCGCGCGCGGATCGTCGCCCTGACCTGGATCCCGACCGAGTGGGAGGCCCGGGTGCGAGGGTGGATGCAGCTGACCAGCAGCCTGTGCGACGGCGCCCCCGACGACGTCGAGCGCTACTTCCTGTTTCAGACCCTGGTCGGCGCGTGGCCGATCGAGTCAGAGCGGATCGAGGACTACATGGAGAAGGCGCTACGCGAGGCCAAGCGCAACAGCAACTGGATCGCGCCCAATGCGAGCTGGGAGGCTTCGGTGCTGGCCTTCTGCCACGCACTCTACGAGCACCAGCCGTTCCGGGATGACTTGGAGGCCTTCGTGGCCCGCGTGGCCCCGCTGGGCGACCGAATCTCCCTGGGAATGCTGGCCCTAAAACTGATATGGAGAGACGCTTGTCAAGGGGGGTTGGCTGATTTTTCGCATTTTCGGCTGGTGGCTCGGGGGGTTTGTGGTTGGCTGGGTGGGTGGCGGTCCGGCTTGCTGTGCGCGACGCGGGTC
>JBPCIY010000046.1:0-33929 GCA_051005855.1 Solirubrobacteraceae bacterium
GCGGGTTCTGCTGGGCGCTCGCGAACGCCGACTGATCCCGACCAATGCACCACGTCGGCTGAAGAGGCGGCAGGACCTACTGGCCACCACGCGCGAGAGCATCCGCGATCTAAGCATGAGCAGCCCAACCCGGGCCACGCTCGATCTTAGACAGCCGGGCCCTCACGACGAAAACCGGTCTTGCGGAGACGGTAGCCAACCCGTGCACCCGCGCATAAGAGTCTGACCGCGCGTCGCGCACCAGCCAGACCTGCCGCCCCTCCAGCCGACACAGATGCCCGCCACCGCGCGGGCATCCGGTGCTTAACCCTTGACACCCGAACCTCCATAAGAGCCTAGATGACTACGGTGGTGTAGGTAGCCCGGCGGGACGGTCGGAAACCGCTCTCAGCTCAGTCGCCGGCCTTGGTGGCAGTGGCCAGCCCGCCTCCGGCGGTGGCGCGGCGGATCAGGCGCGGGGCGAGGATCCGCAGCGCGGCCGCGAGCCAGTAATACCGCGGGACGTAGCGCTCGGCCCGACCACCGGGCCCGGCTTGCATGATCGCCTCCGCGACCCCCTCCGGACTCGAGACCAGCCAGCGCGTCGCCGGCTTGGCCAACAGCTCGGCGGCCGGGAAGCCCTCAGTGCGGACAAAGCCCGGGAGCACCAGGCCGACGTGGACGCCGTGCTCACGCTCCTCGCCGAACAGGGCGTCGCTCCAGCCGGCGACGGCGAACTTGGCCGCCGAGTAGGCACCCGAATTCGGTCGTGAGACGCGGCCGGCGGTGCTGGCCACGTTGACAATCGAGACCGGCGGAAGCGACGCCGCCCGCTGGGCCGCGGTGGCGCGCAGGAGGGGCAGGAGCGCCTCGGTCAGGCGGACCGGAGCTTCGAAGTCGAGCTTCATGTGGCGTTCGACGTGGGGCCACCCGGTTTCGGCGAAGCGTCCGCGCCAGGCGGCGCCCGCGTTGTTGACCAGCATGTGCAGCTCTCCACCGTGTTCTCGCTCCACCACCGTGCGGATCCGCGCGGGCGCGTCGGGCTCGGTCAGATCGGTGGCGATCACGGTGGCGCCTCCGAGCTGCGCCGCGAGAGTGGCGAGGCGGTCCGCGCGACGCGCGACGAGGATCAGGCGGGCGTCGGGCTCCCGCGCCAGGCGGCGGGCGGTGGCCTCGCCGATCCCGCTGGAGGCACCGGTGACGAGGGCAACAAAGGTCATCGCTGCCAGCCTACTGCGGTGACGGCTCATCGCCGGGCCCGTCAGGCCCCGGATCGTGGTCAGATGCGGTTGCGCGCGCCGTGGGCCAGAGCACGCTCGCCTTGATCACCGTGCCGGTCGCCACCGGTGTGATCGGTTACGCCACCAACTGGACAGCGTGCTGATGCTCTTCTACCCGTGCATTTTCAGCGCAGCATCCACCAGACGTCGTTCGGCCAGGCCTTCTGTCTGATCTGCCTGCCGCTCGATCCGGGCGAGGTGGAGGCGTCGGCCGGCGAGTAGCTCCGCCTGCTTGAACCTCCAGCGCACGGGTAGCCTGCCCCAAAAGGCGCGGGCGGGGTCCGCTCCAGCACGGTCAAAGGAGGAGCTATGTCAGCCACCACCACGACACCGGATCAGCAGGCGTTCAGCCCTGAGGACGCGTCGAGCGGGTTGCGGCGTGATCTGGGCCGGACTGGCCTGCTGTTCGCCGGCATCGGATCGATCATCGGCTCCGGCTGGCTGTTTGGCGCCTTCAAGGCCGCCGGCATCGCCGGGCCGTCGGCGGTCCTCTCCTGGGCCATCGGCGCGGTGATGATCCTGCTGATCGGGCTGACCTACGCCGAGCTCGGGCCGATGTTCCCCGTGTCAGGCGGCGTGGTCCGCTATCCGCACTACTCGTTTGGCTCGGCTACCAGCTTCGTGCTGGGCTGGATCACGTGGCTGGCCGCGGCCAGCGTCGCGCCGGTCGAGGTCGAGGCGGCGCTGAACTACGCCTCGAACAACGTCGGCGGGCTCGCGCACCTGAGCGCGGCGGCGGGCAAGAACCCGGTCTTGACCTTTCCGCTCGGCTACATCGTCGCCGCGCTGTTGATGGCCTTCTTCGTATGGCTCAACTTCCGCGGCATCAGGTGGTTCGCCAAGTTCAACAACCCGATCGTCACCTGGAAGCTTTTGATCATCGTGCTCGTGATCGTCGCCTTCTTGGCGACCAAGTTCCAAAGCTCGAACTTCAACGCCTTCGGGGGGTTTGCCCCGGGCGGCGTGCACGGGATCTTCGAGGCGATCGCGACCGCCGGAATTACGTTCTCGTTCCTGGGCTTTCGCCAGGGGATCGAGCTCGCCGGAGAGACCGACAACCCGTCGCGCAACATCCCGTTCGCGATCATCGGCTCGGTGCTCGGCTGCGGAGTCATCTACATCCTCCTGCAGGTCGCGTTCATCGGCGCGGCGCCGGTGGGGGGCAAACACGGCCTCGCCGCGGTCGGCTGGACAAACCTCAGCTTCACCGACGACTTCGGCCCACTGGCCGGAATCGCCAAGCTCATCGGGCTGTCCTGGCTGGCCACGGTGCTCTACGTCGATGCTGTCGTCTCGCCGGGTGACACGGGCTTGATCTACACCACGGTGACGGCTCGCATCTCCTACGCGATGGCTCGCAATCGCAACGTGCCCAGCACCTTTGAGCGCACCAGCTCGGAGGGGGCGCCGACCTCGGGGTTGATCCTCGCCTTCGTCGTCGGGCTGATCTTCTTCCTTCCGTTCCCGGGCTGGCAGAAGCTCATCGAGTTCATCACCTCGGCGACCGTCCTCTCCTTCGGCGCCGGGCCGCTGGTGCTCGCGGCGATGCGCCGCCAGCTGCCCGACATGGAGCGCAAGTTCCGCCTGCCGGGAGGCCACATCATTCCGTTCTTGGCCTTCTTCTCGTCGAACATGATCGTCTACTGGGCCGGCTGGGACACCAACTACAAGCTCTATCTCGCGATAGTTCTCGGGCTGCTGCTCTACGGCGCCAACGTCGTCTTCGGCCGCGAGCGTCTTCCGCGCCTGGAGCTGCGCTCGGCATTGTTCCTCGTGCCCTGGCTCGGCGGGCTGTGCGTGATGTCGTATCTGGGCAACTATCCCGAAAAGGCGATGGGGGCCGGCAATCTCGCCGTGTTCGGCACCAGCTCGCTGGCGCTGGTCTGGGCGGCACTGGTCATCCTCGCGATCAGCCTGCTCTCCTACGTGCTGGCGATCGCGCTGCGCCTGCCCTCCGACCGTGTGGCCCAGCAGATCGAGGGCGCGGCCCCGATCGAGAGCCGCCGGTAGTCGCCGTCATCTCACATCCGAGCTCTCGAGTCGATTCTCCGCGTCCCGGATCCTGAGCGCGAGCTCCAGCTCGAAGCGGCCGTCGGGGGTGTCGAGCGATTCTCCGAGCAGCTCGCGCAGCTTGGCCATCCGGTAGCGGACGGTCTGCGCATGAACGTGGAGCTGGTCGGCGATGGCGGGGGTGTGGCGCTGGTGCTCGAGCCAGGCCGAAAGGGTGTCGAGCAGCCGGGTCCGCTCGGCGGCGGGCAGCCCGTCCAGGGCGGCCAGGCGGGTGCGCACGAGCTCGGCGCCCAGGTCACGATCGTGGAGGAGGATGACCGTGGCCAGGTGGTCGTTGACGCGCAGCGGTCCGGGGTGGGCAGGCACCCCGGGATGGGCCAGGGCGCCGTCGCGGGCCAGCCCGAGCGTGGCCCGCGCCCAGCGCAGTGAGCGGTGCGCCCCCAAGGGGGCGACGGTAGGACCGAGCGCGGCCGGCTCGTCGCCCAGAGCCCGCGCCAGGGCGGCCGCGCGACCGGGGCCGTCGGGATCGGGAACGATCAGCCAGGCCCCGTCGGGGTCGGCCCCGGAGAGTACGTCGGCGTCGAGCCGACGGATGACCGCCAGCGGACTGTCGGTCTCGAGCGCGAGTACGGCCACGGTCCGCGGCACCGGCCAGCGCGCGAGCTCGGCCGCGTGGGTCAGGACCTCGGGGTCGTGGCCGTCGGGGTGCAGCAGCGCCAGCGCGACCCGGCGCCGGCGGCGCTCGCGCTCGCCGGCCTCGTCGGACTGCATGCGCAGATAGCCCTCGACGACATCGGTGGCGAGCTCGTCGCCGTAGATGAAGATCGCCTCGGCGAGCGCAATCGCGATCGGGGCCGAGACCCCGGCCCGGGAGGCGAGGTCGGCGGCCCCCCGCCAAGCGGCGCGGGTCCCGGTGCGAAAGGCGGCTCGGAGATCGTCGAGGCTGCGCCCGGCCTGGAACTCGGCCTCGCCGAGGCGGCGCCAGAGCTCGTCGGTCTCCCCAGCCGGCCGCCGGCCACCCTCCACGGCGTCCAGAAAGGCACGGATCGCCTGCTCGATCCCCAGGCGGATGCCCATCCCCTCGGGCGCGGTCAACACCTCTCCGTAGACCGGGCTCTCGGCGCGGACGGCGGCGATGATCGTGTCGACCAGGCGGCCGAGCTGGGCCCGGACGGCGACAACGGTCTCGGCCGGGAGGGGCTCGGCGCGCCACGGCTCGATGCTCATTGTCATATTGTGACAATCCGAGCGATTCAAGACGTTGCCCACAGGCGGAGATTCGCCTCTGGGCACAGGAGTAGCGTGGGCGCCAGGATGAGTCCCAGCCCCCGTCGCCGCAGCATCACCCAGACGCACGAGCGTATCGCCCAGCTCGGGTGGGAGCCCGACTACCACCAGCCCGCGGTCCGCTACCCGACGCGCTACCGGTTCCCGAACCAGGCCAAGGACCCGATGCGCCACATCATGCGTGAGTACCTGCCGATGGAGCTCGAGAAGGACGAGCGCGTCTACGGCGGCCACGACGCCGCCGTCCGCGCCGACATGCCCAACCAGGCCCACGAGCGCTGGCTGGAGATCCTCAAGCCGTTCATCGTCATCACCAACTACGCCGAGGTCGCGGCCGGGCGCTGCATGTCGATGCTGATGAGCGCCGTTCCCAACAACGAGCTGCGCAACGGCTACCACGTCCAGTTCGTGGACGAGATCCGTCACACGGGAATGCAGATGGCGCTGGCCCGCTGGTACGCCAAGAACGTCCCCGACCCGGCCGGTTGGAATCTCGGCCCCAAGGCCTTCTCGGGCTCGGTGCTGACCAATCCGGGGCTGAACATGCTCTCGCATTTCATCGTCGGTGATCCGATCCAGTGCGCGTTCACGCTCCAGGTGGTGGCCGAGACCGCCTTCACCAATGTCGTATTCGTGGCCACGCCCGACGTCGCCGCCCGCAACGGCGACTTCACCCTCCCCACCACCTACCTGTCGGTCCAGTCCGACGAGGCGCGCCACATCTCAAACGGCTACGCGACCCTGCTCACGGTCCTCCAGGACGACCACAACGCGCCGCTGATCGAACGCGACCTGCAGCAGGCGTTCTGGATCAACCACGCCTTCATCGACATCTTCTCGGCCGTGGTCATCGAGTACTTCTCCAAGGATCGCTCTGACCCCGAGTGCTTCCTGGACAAGTGGGACCGTTGGGTGCGCGATGACTGGCACCGGGCCTACATCATGAAGCTTGGCAAGCTCGGGCTGGACATCCCACCGGACATGTTCGAGCGTGCCCGCGAGCGAATCGTCAACGGCATCCACCACCGCCACGCGATTCTCGCCTTCGCCGCCTGGCCGCTCTCCTTCTGGCGCTTCGATCCCCTCGACGAGCGCGACTTCGAGTGGTTCGAGCGCCACTACCCGGGCTGGTACTCACAGTACGGAGCCTTCTGGGAGGCCTTCCGCCAGGGCATCGATCCGGCGTCCGGCTTCCTGCCCCTGGACTTCATCAACATGGCGCCGCCGTTCTGCTGGACCTGCCAGGGCCTGTGCGTGTCCGAGGCCGACCGCCGCCACCATGTGGTCGACCAGCGCACGCGGTTCTATTGCTCCAAGGAGTGCCGCTGGCTGGACGAGTCCAACCCGGGCCGCTACAGCGGCGACCGCAACTACCTGGACCGCTACCACGGCTGGGAGGCTTCGGAGGTGATCCAGGACCTCGGCTTCGTCCGCGCCGACGGCGAGACCCTGATCGGTCAGCCCCACCTGCATCGCAACGGCGACGGTCCCCGGCAGTGGACGCTGACCGACATCCGCGCCCACGATCTAAAGCTCCAGAGCCCCAACATCCGCGTGGCTCGAGAGCTCGGGCTGCCCAGCGGGGATTGGTCGGACGCTCCGACCACGAGTGCCGCAGTCTCGCTCGAGCTCGCCCACGCGATCCTGTGAGTCCGCGGGTCCGCTTCGAGCCGCTGGGTGAGGAGATCGACTGCGGTGCCGGCGAGACAGTGCTCGACGCCGCCTTTCGCTCGGGCTACAACCTGGCCTACGGCTGTCGCGAAGGGCAGTGCTCGGCCTGTAAGTGCTACCTCCTCGATGGGTCCGCGGATCTGAAGCGCTACTCGAACTTCGCCCTCTCAGACACCGAGCGCGCCAACGGCTACGTACTCATGTGCCGGGCGCTACCCGAGTCAGACCTGACGATCGAGCTGCTGCACTTCGACCCCGACAACTACCGGCTCGAGAACGCGATCCGGGACGTCGACGCGACCGTGCTCGAAGTGGCCGACCTGACCCACGACATCGTCGGCTTGAAGCTGGAGGTGCCGGAGGGCTTCTCGTGGCTGCCCGGGCAGTACATCGACGTTCACGTCCCGGGCGCCGAAGGTATCCGGCGCTCGTTCTCGATCGCCAGCCTCCCGGACGCGAACCCGATCGAGCTTATGGTCAAGCGCTACCCGGGTGGGCGGTTCTCCAGCCTCCTCGGAAATGAGATTGATTCTTATTCTCATTCTCATTTGCGGTTGACCGGGCCCTACGGCGCTTTTCACCTGCGGCGCTCGCCGGCGCCGATCCTGATGATCGCCGGCGGCTCGGGGATGGCGCCGGTGCTCGGCGTCCTGCGCCAGCTCGCAGCCGAAGGGTGCGACCGACCGGTGCGCTTCTACTACGGGGCCCGCGAGGAGCGCGACCTGTTCGCGACCGACGAGATCGCCGCCCTCGGGGAGCGGCTGACCGACTTTCGCTTCACTCCGGTGACGGGACGCTTCGTACACGAGGCCGTCGACGAGGAGCTCACCGAGCCTGACGTTTACATGTGCGGCCCGCCGCCGATGCTCGAAGCGGCCGAGGCGATGCTGACCGCACGCGGCGTCGACCCGGCCCGCATCTTCCAGGACAAGTTCACCACCTCGGCCGACGCCCCCGCCGAGGCGCAAGCCGCCCCCGACGCGCCCGCGGCCCGCGAGGTCTCCGAGCGTGACTTCGCCTGGTTCACTCCGGCCGCTCGCCGGGCCACCCTGTACGAGGACGTGACCGTCGACACCCAGCCCTCGATCCATCGCCATCTGACCCGAGGGTGGCCGCTGTACTTCGAGGATGGGCGCGGGACCTGGAACGACGCCTCGACCACGCTGCGCAGCTCGGACTGGTTTGACTTCCGCGATCCAGGCGAGCAGTGGGAGCGGCCCTTCTACCAGGGGGGGGCGGCGGTCGAGCAGCAGATCGAGTCAGCGGTGCGCTCGGCCGCCGAGCAGGGGCTGATCGAGGACATCGACCCGGCCTGGGCCGAGTTCCTGCGCGGCTATCTCCAGGTCCCCGCGTTTCTCGAGCACGGCCTCTGGTTCGCGCTGGCCACTGCGGCCCGCGACTGCCTGTCGGACACGGTCGCGACCTGCGTGTGCCTGCAGGCGGCGATGAAGCAGCGTTCGGCGCAGGCGATCGTGCTCTACGCGATGGATCTCGAGCAGCGCCTGCACCAGGACTTCCCGATTGCGGGCGCGCGCGAGACCTTCCTGCGCGACGCCCCCTGGCAGCCGGCTCGGCGCTACCTCGAGCGCCTGGCCGCGACCCCGGACTGGGCCGAGGTCCTGTTCGCGGCCAACCTCTGTTTTGAGCCCGTGGTGGCGACGCTGGTGCGCCGCGAGCTCGGCACCCGAGCGGCCGCGGCACATGGGGACACGGTGACGCCGGTCCTCGCGCGCGTGGAAACCCAGGAGTGGGAATGGGCGCGGACCTGGACGGTCGCGCTCAGCCGCTTCCTGCTCGCCGACGCCGAGCACGGTGAGCACAACCGCGAGGTCCTCAACGGCTGGGTGCGCGACTGGCTGCCGCAAGCGCTGGCCGCGGCCGCGGCCCTGGCGCCCGTGGCCGAACCGGTCGGCCTCGACGTGGACCGGGCCACCGAGCGGGTCGGTGCCTACGCCGGCGCGATGCTGGCGGAGGCCGGCCTACCCGAGTGCTGTGAGCTGGTCGGCTACGAGCCACCCCCCGAGGTCGTCGCGGAGGCCCCCCGGCCGAGCTCCCAGGTCAGCAGCGGCCGGCCCGGCCCCTCGGCGCCGGCGCGGCCGACGTCCTCACCCGCAGCGGAAGCCGGCAGCTTTGATTTCGTCGGGATCGTGATGGCCAAGAGTGCCGAGGGCGACGCCGTGGCCGCCTTTCTCTCGCGGCGCGAGGGGATCGAGGTGCGCGAGCAGCCCTCCTTCTGGGACGTTCGCGCCCCCGACCGCTTGGTCATCCCCTATGACCAGATCTCCGAGGAGCTCGGCTACGAGATCGACGCCTATTCCATCCAGCACGAGATGTCGACACACTACGGACGGATGGTCGCCACCGATGACGCGCTAATGCTGTTCTCCGATCCGACCGAAGCCATGGAGCACCTGCTGTCGTGAAGCGGCTGGCGTTCTGGTTGGCGCGGCTGGACCGTCGCCGCCCGGTGCATTGGCTCGTGCTGCGCATCCTTCCGCGCGCGATCGGAATGCGCTTTGACCCTCCCACCGATCAGCTCGAGGCCACTCTTGAGCTGGCCATCCGCGACCCGCACGGGCGGCCGCCGGCTCGGTTCGAGCTTGCCATCGCCGGTCAGAGCTGCTCGGTGCGCGCCGGCGCGGCGACGAGCCCCCGCCCGCGGGCCACGGTCGGCTCCGCCGATCTGATCCTGCTCGCCTCAGGCGCGGCGAACTGGCCCGAGCTGCTCTCCAGCGGACGCTTCGAACTCTCCGGGGACCCGTTTTTGGCTCTGCGCTTTGCCTCGCTGTTCAAGCTCCCGGTGGCGCTCGAGCCGGTCTAGCTTTAGTGCTTGGCCGTGAAGCTGACGCTGACCGGCCCGCATTTGAAGGGTTTTCGAGCCCTGGTGGTTGGTCTGGCTGAACCGAATCGTGCCGGTCGCGTGCTTGGCGGTGACAAATTGGCCGGCGACCTGAGACGTGGTCCTTATCGTCAGCTTGACCTTCGCATTCTTGTACATGCTCTTGGCGTTCGCGAGCAAGAAGTGCCCGTTCTTGGCCACCTTGATGGTGCCGAGCCGCTTGATGCCGCCGGACTTGGTGAACGGTTCACCCCGGCCGCAAGCCGCCGGCCCCAAAGCAACCGAGGGAGCCGTACTGAAAGTTGAGCAGCGCGGCACCGCTGTCTGACACCTTGAAGCTGACCGGTGCACTAAAGCCAGCCGCTTTTGGCTCCGAGGTGACGCCGGCGTACTTCTTGCCGGCCGTCGGCTGTGCGGCCGGCGCCGCGGCGCTTAGCGCGAGGCCAACAGTCAGTGCGGCCATCGCGGCTACGGCTCGGTGGACCCCGCCCGCGGTCCTGGTCCCGTGGTCCATCCCGTCCCCCTTTGAGGTCATTCGGCCCTGATGCGCGCCAAAATGCTCCGGCCGCGGTTGGCGTTCAATTAGTCCCGGCCGCGAACACCGAGTTCGGCTCGTAGCCCCCGAAGACGACGCTCTGGGCCAGCGGCAGATTGGTCTTGACGATCACGCAATAGGTGCGCGTGCCGGCACGATTAGGAACGCAGGTGCGGTAGAGCGCTCCGGCCTGGATCGTGTAGGTATCGGGGTGGGTGGCCATCTGGCGAAAGGGGGGCGGCGCGCGATCGCCGATGTAGGCCTCGGCCCGGACGATCGCGTCGCGCAGGGCCCGCTGGTGGGCGATCAGCGTCGAGTGGTGCAGGAGCCCGCCGCTGAGCATCGCGGCGGTGACCAGCGCCACCGCACCGGTCCCTCCGTAGTTACGGGCGACCCCGACCGGCATGTCGGTGCGCCGGCGGCGCAGCAGCGCACCGAGGGGGCGCGAGAGGAGCAGCACGGCGATCACGTTGAAGACCAGCGCGAACACGATCCCGCCCCACAGGTTCTGCGTGTCGCCGGCCATCGGGAGCGAATGGACGATGACGGCGTCGAGGATCGTGACCACGACGAACGTGGGCCACAGCCAGGCGCCCCGGCTTCGCCAGCGCAGGCGGGCTAGCCACGCGCTTTGCATCTACCCAGGGTACGCACGCACCGTCCAGTAAGCTCGGCTGCCCGGACGAGAGGGCGGCCATGGAGATCCCAACGGCCGCCACTTCTGAGATTGGACGGACGGAGATCCCGCGCCGACCAAGAACCGAAAGGGAAGCAATCGAGATGGCCACTGACACGGCTCGGCCGGCCTCAGTAGAGGCCAGCCCGCACGAGCACCTGGAGCTCGAGGACCGGATCTGGCTGCACCGCGCCATGCTCCTGATGCGGGGCATCGAAGAACGCGCCATGAGCCTCTATCGCCAGGGCAAGGTCCCGGGCTCGTTCTATGACGGCTACGGCCAGGAGGCCGTGTCGGCGGGTGCCGCCTTCGCGATGGCCCCCGAGGATCGGCTCTGTATCCTGCACCGCGACCTCGCCGCGCACGTGATTCGCGGCGTGACGCCTGTGCGCATCTTCGCGCAGTACATGGGTCGCGCCGCGGGCATCACCGCCGGGCGCGACGGCAACGTCCACTTCGGCGACCGCGATCTGGGTTGCGTCGGGATGGTGTCGATGCTCCCCGACATGATGCTGGTCGCCACCGGGATGGCGATGGCCTTCAAGCTGCGCGGCGAGCCACGATGCGCGCTGACCTGGTTCGGAGACGGATCGACTTCGCGGGGTGACTTTCACGAGGCGATGAACTGGGCCGGGGTGCAGAGGCTGCCGGTCGTGTTCGTGCTCGAGAACAACCAGTACGCGTACTCGACGCCGACGGGCAAGCAGTTCGCGGTGGACCCGGTGGAGCGCGCGGCCGCCTACGGCTTTGCCGGGGTGACCGTGGACGGCAACGACGTCGAAGCCATGTTCGAGGCCACCCGGGAAGCGCGCTCGCGGGCGGTCGCCGGTGAGGGGCCGACCCTGATCGAGGCGGTGACGATGCGCATGCACGGACACGCAGCTCACGACGACATGAAGTACGTGCCCAAGGAGCAGGTCGAGGAGTGGCGCCAACGCGATCCGGTCGAGCGCCAGGAGAAGCGCCTGCGAGGGCTGGGCGTGGATGTGGATTCGCTGCGCGCTGCGGTAGCGGCCGAGATCGAGGCGGCGGCCGCCGAGGCCTTGGCCGGTCCGATGCCTACGCCCGATGGCGTGCTCGACGGTGTGTTCTGCGTCGGCTCGGCTGAACCGCTGGGTGACGGCCAGGCGCCGTGGAGTGGCTTCGCCGGGCCGGGGAGTGCAACCTGATGGCGGTCATGACCTACCTGCAGGCGATCTCCTCCGCTCTGCGCGATGAGCTGCGCGCCGACGCGCGGGTGCTGATGATGGGCGAGGACATCGGCGTGTTCGGCGGCGCCTTCAAGGTCACCGACGGGTTTGTCGAGGAGTTCGGGACCGACCGGGTGATGGACACGCCGCTGGCCGAATCAGCGATCATCGGCTGCGCGGTGGGCGCGGCCGTGGTCGGTCTGCGCCCGGTGTGCGAGATGCAGTTCGCCGACTTCATCTCCTGCGGCTTTGATCAGCTCGTCAACGTGGCCGGCAAGATGCACTACCGCCAGGGGCTGGCGGTCCCGATCGTGGTCCGGCTGCCCTCGGGCGGTGGCTTCTCCGGCGGCCCCTTTCACTCCCAGAATCCCGAGGCGCTGTTCATGCACTCACCGGGGCTGAAGGTGGTGGCGCCCTCGACCGCTTCAGACGCCAAGGGGCTGCTACACCACGCGATCCACGACCCCAACCCGGTCTGCTTCATGGAGCACAAGCATCTCTACCGGCGGGTCAAGGGTGATGTTCCCGAGGGGGTGTTCGAGACCCCGTTCACGGCGCGGGTCGCCCGCCCCGGATCGGACCTGGTGGTGATTTGTTACGGCGCGATGGTGGATGTCGCGCTGGCGGCGACCGACGATCTGGAGGGGGCGTCGGTGGAGGTGCTGGACCTGCGATCGCTGGTCCCGCTGGACGAGGAGGCGATCCTCGACTCGGTGGCTCGATGCTCGAAGGTGGTGATCCTCGACGAAGCCAACCTGACCTGCGCGGCCGGGGCCCAGGTGGCGGCGCTGATCGCCGAACAGGCGTTCGAGGACCTGGACGGACCGGTCATCCGGGTCGCCACGCCCGATGTGCCGATCCCGTTCTCGCCCCCGCTCGAGCAGGCGGTCCTGCCCGGGGTCGACCGCGTCAAGGAGGCGTGCCGTGAGCTCCTCGCCTACTGACGTGTTGATCGACGTGACGATGCCCCAGATGGGGGTCTCGGTGGCCGAGGGGACAATCGTCGCCTGGCGGGTCGGGGTTGGGGACGCGATCGAGGCCGAGCAGACGATCTGCGAGATCTCCACCGACAAGATCGATACCGAGGTGCCGGCTCCGGTGAGCGGGGTGGTGGCTGAGATCCTCGTGAAGGTCGAGGCCACGGTCGAGGTCGGGACGGTGCTGGCCCGGATTGCGGGGGGCGGTGGCGCGAGGGAGGTCGCGCCGTCGGCCGACACCGCCCACGAGCGGAAGGCCGGGCGCCGCTACTCCCCCGTGGTCATGCGGATCGCCGCCGAGCACGGCATCGACCTGTCCGCGGTGGACGGGACAGGACGCGGCGGGCGGGTGCGCAAGCAGGACGTGCTGGCCCTGGTCAACGGCCACGGCATTGGTGGTCGTCGGGGGGCGGCGGGTGCCTCGGTGGCCGACCCACCGCTGCACATCGAGAGCCCCTACCGGCCCGAGCCGGTCCCGGCCGCCCCGGGCGCGGCTGGTGCCCGCGGCGCCGGCGGGCCGAGCGGAGACGGAGACCTGTCGCGGATGCGCCGCCAGATCGGTGAACACATGAAGCGCTCACTGGAGACCGCGGCCACCTGCACCACCTGGATCGAGGTCGACATGAGCCGGGTCGAGCGCGAGCGGGGACGGTTGAGGGTTACGGCGCTGGCTTTCGTGGCCCGGGCTGTGGTGGCGGCCCTGCGCGAGTATCCGGCTTTGAACGCGTGGCTGGACGGCGACAGTTACACGCGCGTGGACGACGTCAACCTCGGGATCGCCGTCTCGCTCGGTGACGACGGCCTGATCGTCCCGGTCGTCCACGGGGCCCATGAGCTCTCCGAGGAGGGCCTGGCGGCCCGAATCCGGGACCTCGCCCGCCGCGCGCGGGCGCGGGAGCTGACCGCTGACGAGGTCCGCGGCGGCACCTTCACGATCACCAACCCGGGCCAGTACGGCTCGATCATGGCCACGCCGATCATCAACCTTCCCCAGGTCGGGATCCTCGACCTTGAGGCGGTGGTCAAGCGCCCGGTTGTCGTCACCGACGCCGACGGCAACGATTCGATCGCCATCCGCCCGATGACGATCCTCGGTCTGAGCTGGGATCACCGCGCACTGGACGGCGCGCTCTCAGCGCAGTTCCTGGCCGCCGTGAAACGCGAGCTCGAAGGGGTCGTAGGCAAGTGAAGATGGGTTCGCTCTCGCGTGATCGGCCGGAGCTCTGGGTGTGCTCGCTGGGCACGCTGGAGTACCGCGAGGGGCTGGCCCTTCAGGAACGGGTGCGGGCGGCCCGTCAGGCGGGAGCGATCCCGGACGTGATGCTGCTTCTCGAGCACTGGCCCGTATACACGCGCGGGCGGCGCTCGACCCCCGAAGAGCTCCCGATGGGCGAGGACTGGTACCGGATGCAGGGGATCGACGTGATCGAGACCGACCGGGGCGGGAAGGTCACCTACCACGGGCCGGGCCAGCTGGTCGGCTACCCGATCGTGGCCGTCGACGACGTGGTGCGGTACGTTCGCACGTTGGAGCGCGGGCTCGTCGCCGCTCTGCACGACGAGGGCGTCCTGAGCGCGCGATCGCGGTTCGAGGACGGGCCTGACTACACCGGTGTGTGGGTCAAGGACCGCAAGATCGCGTCGATCGGCGTGCATGTCGCGCGCGGGGTGACCACGCACGGGTGGGCGGTGAACGTGGAGGGCGATCTGCAGCCCTTCTCGTGGGTCGTGGCGTGCGGGCTCGACGGGGTTCAGATGACCTCGCTGATCAAGGAGACGGGCCGGATGGCCGGGCAGATACGCTGCTTTCGCCAGCGGGCCGCGTTCGCCGTCGCCGAGGCGCTCGGGCGGCGGCAGCGGATCGTGTCCGCGGCGCGGCTGGACGCTGCCGTCGGCGCCCTGTCGCCGGCCTAGGCTGCGCCAGGCAGACCCACGAGCAGCCTCCCACCCGCTCGGGGTCCTCGGTGAGCTGGCGCCAGGTGATCCGCAGCACCCGCCAACCGGCCGCGATCAGGCGCTGATCACAATGACGGTCGAGCTCAAAGGCCTGACGCGTCCCGTGGGTCGCGCGGCCGTCGGTCTCGACGATGAGCCGGGCCTCGCGCCAGAGAAAGTCCACGCGGAGGGCGACGTCGCCGCTTGTATACGGCTGCGCGGGCGAGCCCAAGCGTTTGCAGCGGCGCCAACGAAAACACCCCGTGCTACGGCCGGCGACAGCGACGAGTTCACGACGTGAGGCGTGAAATCTGACTAAATGTCCAGCAGCTGCACGCACCTCCTGAGCGTCGCACGAACCGCCCAGAAATCTGAGCCAATCAGGCCACAGTCGCGTATCGGTAGCCTTGAGGCTGTGACGGAACGCGAACATTCGACGCGATCCCGGGCAAACCCCGGTGGAATCGCTGACGTGCTTAGCGTTCTCGGCCCCGATGTGCTGCCCCATAGGAGCCGTAAACCGCCCTGGTTCAAGGTCCCCGCGCCCGGCGGACCCCGCTACCGCGAACTCCAGCAGCTGATCGAATCAGAGGGGCTGCACACCGTCTGCCAGGAGGCGGCCTGCCCGAACATCGGTGAGTGCTGGCAACGCGGGACGGCAACCTTCATGATCCTCGGCGACACCTGCACCCGCCGCTGCGGCTTCTGCAACGTCAAGACCGGCAAGCCGACCTGGCACGAACCGCTCGAGCCCGCCCGCGTCGCGCGCAGTGTGGCGAAAATGGGGCTGCGCCACGCGGTCATAACGAGCGTCGACCGCGACGACCTCCCCGACTACGGCGCCAGCGCCTTCGTCGGCGTCATCCGCCAGATCCGCAGGCAGGCGCCCGACACCCAGATCGAGGTCCTCACCCCCGACTTCCGCGGCGCCGAGATGCCCCTGGCCAAGGTGATCGCGGAGCGCCCCGAAGTGTTCAACCACAACGTCGAGGTCGTCCCCCGCCTGTACCCGGTCGCCCGCCGGGGCTCGACCTGGGAGCGCTCCAAGCGGGTGCTGCGCAACGCCAAGGAGTACGGCGGTGACGACGTCACCACCAAATCCGGACTCATGGTCGGACTCGGGGAATCGCTGGCGGAAATGGTCGATGCCCTGGGGCAACTGCGGGACAACCACGTTCAAGTCCTGACTCTCGGCCAGTACCTGCGCCCCACCGAGCGCCACCTGCCGATCGTCCGCTACTGGCATCCAGACGAGTTCCAGGCGCTGGAGACGGCCGCCTACGAACTGGGCTTTGACCACGTGGCCGCGGGTCCTCTGGTGCGCTCCAGCTACCACGCCGACCAACACGTGGTCCAGAGCCAGCCCGGGCTCGGACCCCTGCGAGAGTTGGCCACGGCATGAGCTCCCGGCGCCCGCGCCTGCTGATCGCCCTGGCGGTGGTGGCGGTTCTCGCCGCTGTGTTGGCCCCCGAGGCTATGGCCCGCGCCGGGGGTGGCTCGTCGGGCTTCAGCGGCGGTGGCGGCGGGGGCACCGGCATCCACGGCAAGGGCTTTGCCCTCTATATCGTCTTCCGCCTCCTGCTCGACATCGCGCTGATCGGCCACGGGCTCGGCTTCGTGCTCCTGATCGGTCTCGTGCTCCTGTACTTCTTCGTCACTCGCTGGCTGCCGGCCATGCAGGCGAACTGGACCGAGCGCACCGCGAGCCGCGGCGGCGGACACAAGAAGACCTCCGAGCGCGAGCGCCGGGTCGAGCTGGCGGCGGCCGAAGCGGCCGACGAGGATCCCGAGTTTGACCCCGATCACGTGCGCAGCACCGCCCGCAACCTCTTCTTCGAGATCCAGAAAGCGTGGGACTCCGAAGACCGGGTCCACCTGCGCGGGCTCGTCGCCTCTGACCTGCTGACCGAGTGGGAGCGCCGCCTGGATGACTTCGACCGCCGCGGCTGGCGCAACCACGTCGAGCCGATCGGCGAACCGACGATCGAATACGTGGGGCTGAACCGCACCGGTGACGCGAGCACGGACCGCGTCGTGGTCCGGATCGACGCCCGAATCAAGGATTACGTGGTCGACGGTTACGGGCGGCGCCTGAAGATGACGGGCAAGCTCGGCGAGGTCACGCGGATGCGGGAGTTCTGGACGCTGGGCCGGCGCGGCGAGCACTGGGTGCTGATCAGCGTCGAGCAGGGCGCCGAGGGCAAGCACGCCCTCGACGAGCAGATCGTGGCCACGCCCTGGGCCGACGAGGCCGGTCTCCGGGACGAGGCGATGGTCGAGGCGGCGGTCGCCGATGCGGTTCCCGAGGGCACCAAGATCGCCGAGGTCGCCGACCTCGAGTTCTCCGGCGACGCCCATAGCGCCGCCAACGACCTGAGCCTGGCCGACGGCCGTTTCTCGCCCGACGTCCTCGAGATCGCCGCGCGGCGCGCGGTCAATGCGTGGGCCCAGGCGGTGGACGGCGACGACGCGATCCTGCGCCGCATCGCCACTCCGGCGGCAACCCGCGAGCTGCTCTACGGTGCAGACGCCAGTGGCCGCCGGCGCGTGGTCGTGCGCGGCCCGGAGGTCAAGCGGATGCGAGTGATCGGGCTCGACGCGGCCGCCGAGCCGCCGACGATGACGATCGAGGTCGATCTGACCGGGCGGCGCTACCTGGAAGACCGCGACACCGCGGCGGTGCTGGCCGGCAGTCGCTCGCGCGCGACCAGCTTCACCGAGCGCTGGACGCTCTCCCTGACCGGCGATGCCAGTGAGCCGTGGCAGATCACGGCCGTCGGGGCACCGGTCGGGCTCGCCTGACCGCGTCGGCCCCCTGAGCCGGCGGGCCGGTCCGGCGGACCCGGGTCCGCGCAGGCTCATAAGCTCTGGCCGACGTGATCCCCCTCAAGGACAACATCCCCACCGACCGCTTTGCGCTGGTCACGGTGGCGCTGATCCTGGCCAATGTGATCGCCTACGTACTCGCGGTGAGCCATGGTGGCTCACTGATCAGCGGGCCCGATGTCCACGAGATCGTCCGCTACGGAGCGATTCCCTACGCGCTCACCCACCCGAGCGAGCACTGCGGGATCGTGTCAGCGCTCGGCGCCAGCGAGTACGGCTGTACGCACCGATCCGGCGTAGTGAGCGGACTCCCCGCTTGGGAAACCGTACTCACGAGCATGTTCATGCACGCCTCGATCCTGCACATCGCCGGGAACATGCTGTTCCTGTGGATCTTCGGCAACAACGTGGAGGACGCGATGGGCTCGGTGAAGTTCTTGGGCTTCTATGTCCTCGGCGGCGTTGCCGCGCTGGCTCTGCAGACCGCCGTGAGCCCAGATTCCACGGCCCCGACGGTTGGGGCCTCGGGTGCGATCGCCGCGGTGCTCGGGGGCTACCTTGTCCTCTACCCCCGCGCCCGGGTACTCGCGTTCGTGTTCGTGATCCTGTTCTTCACGGTGATCGAGCTCCCGGCCCTCGTGATGCTCGGAATCTGGTTCGCCGAGCAGGCCCTGTTCGGCGCCGCCGGCCTGACCAACCCCACTGGAGGCGGCGGTAGCGTGGCCTACTTTGCCCACGTGGGGGGATTCGTGTTCGGGGCGCTGACGATTCGCTGGCTGGCTACGCGCCGCAAGGCAATCCCCGGAACCCGGATCAGGACCGCACACTGATGCGGACCGTGCTGCTCGTCGTCGCGCTGGTCTTCATCGCCGCCCTGGGCTTCCTCACCGCCCGCGACATCTCGCACTACGGTCTGAACGTGCTCGATGTCGCTTCGATCTTGATCCTGATCCTGTTCAGCACCGGGATCGTCGGCGCGCTGCGTCACCGGCCGCCGGGGGGGTGACCGGTGCCGCCACCCCGGCCGCGGCGGGGCTCAGACCCCGGCGATCCCCCCGCGCCGCCGCTCCTCGCTGGCCGTGGGCGGAAGCAGGACGGCGAGAAGTGCGTTGAGATCGATGTCGCGCTGAGTGGGGAGCCCAATCAGAAGGTCGCCCCGCACGGTGTAGGTGTTGCGACGGCCCTCGCGGACCCGGTCCACGTAGCCGGCCCGGATCAGGTCCGACACGATGCGCTGGGCGGCCCGTTCGGTGATCCTCAGGCGGGCGGCGATCTCGCGCATACGCACCCTCGGGTCCTCGGCGATACAGAGCAGCGTCAGGCCGTGGTTGGTCAGAAAAGCAAAGCCGGGCATTTTCGGCGTGCAGCCTAGCAATTGAGGTCAGCCGATTCGCGTCTTGAAAGTCGCGATATGCGGGTCATGAATCGATGCGTTCTCTGGCCGTCGGACCAGGCGTCCACGGCGTACCTGGCCGCCATCCGCAGGTTCCTCCAACGTCTCGCCGGGCAAGCCGGAGTCGGCGATGCCAACGGTTTCGCGCCCAGTGGCACATCCTCATGAAGGGCTCGATCGTGGCCGCCGGCGAGGGCGATCACGAGGCGGCCCGCCGGGCGCAGAGCATCGCCCGGCTCCTGCTCGAGCGGGCCTCGGAGCCGTTACTGGACCAGCTCCAGCACGACGTGGTCAAAGCGCGTGAACTGCCACAAGTCGGCGACCCGCTCGGCCACCGCCTCGGCCGTGATCTCGCGCACCCGCTCGGTCCCGAACCCTTCGACGTTGAACGAGGCCAGCGCAGTTCCGTACGCCATGGCGTTGCGCAGCACATCCGTGCTCAGCCCCGAAGCGAGGTGACGGGACACGTACCCGACGAAGCCGCCGGCGAAGGTGTCGCCCGCACCGGTGGGGTCGATCACCGTCTCCAGCGGATAGGCCGGCAGGGCGAAGAACTGATCAGCGGTGATCAGGGCCGATCCGTGCTCGCCCTGCTTGGCGACCACGATCGTGGGACCGTGGGAGAGCACCTCGCGGGCGGCGGAGACGAGGTTGGGCTGCCCGGTGAGTTGGCGCAGCTCCTCGTCGTTGAGGATCAGGCAATCGACCCGGGAGATGATCTCGAGCAGCTGGTCGCGGGCGATGTCGATCCACAGGTTCATCGAGTCCAGGGCCACGAAGCGGGCGTGCTCGCACTGCGCACGAACCTCGAGCTGCAGGCCCGGCTGGATGTTGGCCAGGAAGAGAACGTCGGATGCCTTGGACTCCGCCGAGAGCTTGGGCGCGAAGTGCTCGAACACGTTGAGCTGGGTGTCGAGCGTCTCGCGGCTGCCCAGGTCCCAGCCGTACTTGCCCTTCCAGAAGAAGGTCTTGCCGCCCGTCACCCGCTCGACATCGTCGATCGACGAACCGCGGGTCTGCAGAACCTCGAGCTCGGCGTCACCGAAGTCATCGCCCACCGGCCCGACGATCCGGACGTGATCGAAGAACGAGGCGGCCAGGGCGAAATGCGTGGCGGCACCGCCCAGCATCCGCTCCCGCTCACCGAACGGGGTCTCAACGGCGTCAAAGGCAATCGATCCGACCACCGTGATGCTCATACTGCGGCCCTCGCTTTCTCTTTCTGCGCTCAGTGTCATGCAGTCCAAGGATGCAGGAGCGCCGCCCCGCGTGCGTGCCCATGAGGACGCGAGCGCCGTCGCGGCCGGCCTTCGCCAGCGCGCCTTGACGCCAGGATCGGGCGCGTAGTATGTTGGAGCCACGAGGGTGACCGGTCAGTTTGATGCTGACTGACGGCAGGACTCTGGCGTCGTTTCCGCGCTGATTTTCGCCCGTTCACTTCACAGGAGAGGACAGAGCAATGCCGATCCCCACCGAGCTCGTCGGTTCCCTGCCGCGCCCGATGAAGCTGCAGGAGGCCTACGCCGATTACGACGAGGGCAAGATCGACTTCGGTCAGCTGCAGTCCCAGCAGGATGAAGCGGCCGAGGACTCGATCAAGCGATTGGAGCAGACGGGCGAGCCGATCGTTACCGACGGCGAGCAGCGCGAGTCCAGCTTCGCCACCTACAACCTCACCGACACGCTCGCCGGGACCGGTCTCGCCGACGGCCTGGCCGGCGACGGGCAGTTCTTCGCGATCTTCGATGACGGCCACAACCGCCAGCTGCCCCGCGTGACCAAGGGGCCGTTTAGGTACAAGACCTACGCGTCGGAGTTCGTGACCAAGAACAAGGCCATCGCCTCGCATCCGGTCAAGCAGGCGGTGATCTCGCCGTCGATGATGATGCTGCTGTACCCGCTCGACGGCGAAATCGAGGGTTACTCGCGCGACCAGTTCCTGAACGACTGCGTAGACGAAGCCGAGAAGGACATCCGCCAGTGCTTCGATGCCGGGGCGGCGCGGGTTTCGGTTGACTTCACCGAGGGCCGGCTGGCCAACAAGAACGACTCGCGCAACCCGTGGACGGGCAAGAACATGCTCCAGGAGTTCATCGACCTCAACAACCGTCTGTTCGAGCGCTTCTCGGCTACCGAGCGCAAAAACATCGGCATCCACACCTGTCCGGGTGGCGATTGCGACTCGGTGCACTCAAAGGAGGTTCCCTACGAGCTTCTGCTCGAGCACATGTTCGAGATGAACGCGGGCTACTTCCTGATCCAGTGCGCCTCAGAGGATGACCGCGAGAAGGTCTACGAACTGTGCGGCGTGAACAGCCGGGAGGACGCCAACGGGGTGGCTCAGGTCTGCTTCATGGGCGTGATCAACCCGCTCAGTCCCGAGGTGGAGACCCCCGAGCACGTACGCGACGAACTCCTGATGGCGGCTAAGCACATTCCCGTGGAGCGCTTGGGGGCCACCGACGACTGCGGCTTCTCGCCCTTCAGCCGCGACGTGAAGCCCAGGCACGGTTCGCCCGACTTTGCCCGTGACGTGGCCATGCAGAAGATCACGGCCCGGGTGCAAGGCGCCCGGATGGCTTCGGAGGAGCTCGGCATCTAGGGCCGCGCTGCGCTGCTATCACTACGCGCGTGGCCCTGCGCGCGATGCCCCAGATCGGAGGCTCAGTGGTGGTGAGCTTCCTCGGCTCGAGGGTCCGCGGAACCGTGGACAGCGTCGATCCCGACGGCCGGCGGTTGCGCGTGACCACCGAGGAGGGCGAGGCGCTGACCTTCGCGCTGAACGGCGCGACCGCGACCTTTACGGCCGAGGGCCACCAGACCGGCGCGCGGCTCGCCTTCGAACCCTATCCCTGAGCCGCGCCGGCGTCCGACCTGCCGCCCACCTCGGCGCACTTGTGATCAATACAAACGGCGCCAACTCATCTCGGGCGGCACCATGGCCCGCCAGCCTCCGGCTCGGGCGCTGACATGAACGTCTACCGCCGCCGCCTGCGCGCGCTGGCCGGCTGCTAGAACTGCCAGCCATGAGCGAGATCACGGCGATCGGCGTGGTGGGCGCCGGCTTCATGGGCTCGGGAATCGCCGAGTCGGCCGCCGCCGCCGGCGTGTCGGCGATCGTCTATGAGCCGTCAGAAGCTCCGCTGCAGCGGTCGCGCCGGGCGCTTGACACCTCGGTGGCGCGCGCGGTCTCGCGCGGGAAGTTCAGTGCACAGGACGGCGAGGCCCTGATCGGCCGGGTCGAGTACACCAGCGAGCTTGACCAGCTCGGTGATGTGGACGCGGTGATCGAAGCCGTCACCGAGGATCCTCGCGTGAAGGGCGAGCTGTTCGCCGAGCTCGACCGGCAGCTGCCCGAGGCGCGCTTCTTGGCCTCCAACACGTCCTCGATCCCGATCGCCGAGCTCGCGGCCTGGACGCAGCGGCCCGATCGAGTGGTCGGGCTGCACTTCTTCTCGCCGGTGCCGGTGATGAAGCTGGTGGAGGTCGTGATCGCGCTCGATACGGCCGAGAAGACCGTGGCCGTGGCCGAGGCGTTTGCCGGCCAGATCGGCAAGCAGCCGATCCGGACCAAGGATCGCTCGGGCTTCATCGTCAACATGCTGCTCGTCCCCTACCTGATGGCCGCGGTGCGGATGTACGAGGACGGCTTCGCCAGCCGTGAGGACATCGACGAGGGCATGCGGCTGGGGTGCGGGCACCCGATGGGCCCGCTCACCCTGTGTGACTTCATCGGCCTCGACGTCCTGTACGCCGTGTGTGACTCGCTGTACGAGGAGTTCAAGCGTCCCGAGTACGCTCCCCCGCCGCTGCTCAAACGCATGGTCGTGTCCGGCCACCACGGCCGCAAAGCGGGCAACGGTTTCTACGAGTACTGAACGGGCGCCGGCCTGATGCAGATCCCCACGCTTCCGAGACTTCCGTTGGTGCCCGATCCCCTGCGCCGGATCCGGGTGCCCGACGACCTCGACGCGGTCACCTCGAGCGGTCCCGAGGCCGACACCGAAGGGCTGCACCCGCGCGGCCGGGAGGCGATCTGGAAAGCGGCGAGTGACCTCTACCGGAGCGGCATGCACCCGGCGGTTCAGGTCTGCGTGCGCCACCAGGGCGAGGTCGAGCTCGACCGCGCCATCGGTCACGCACGCGGCAATGGGCCCCACGACGGCGAGTCAAGCGTCAAGGTGCCGGCCTCCCCCGAGACGCCGTTTGTCACCTACTCGTGCTCCAAGGCGGTGACCGCGGTCGTGGTCCACCTGCTGCACGAACGCGGCGTGCTCGACCTCGAGTCTCCGGTGAGTGCGTACATCCCGGGCTACGGCCGCCACGGCAAGGAGCAGATCACGGTCGCCCAGGTCCTGGCGCACCGGGCGGGGGTACCCAACCTGCCCCGTGAGGTCTATGACCTCGATCGGGTCGGGGATCGGGACTTCCTCGTCTCCGCGCTCTCCGACGCGCGGCCGTTCGCCCGGCCGGGACGCTTCCTGGCCTACCACGCGGTGTCGGGCGGCTACATCATGGGCGAGGTCGTACACCAGGTGACTGGGAAGGACATCCGCACCGTTCTGGCCCAGGAGATCCTCGAGCCGCTCGGGATGCAGTGGACCAACTACGGCGTAGCCGAACGGGACCTGCATCAGGTGGCCCTCAACTACCTGACCGGACCGCCGACCGCTCCTCCGGTCTCGCAGCTGGTCTCGCGGGCGCTGGGGCTTCCCCTCGATGCCCTGATCGAGTCCAGCAACGACCCGCGCTTCCAGACCGCGATCGTCCCCTCGGCCAACCTGGTCAGCACCGCCCGCGAGTTCTCGCGCTTCTACGAAATGCTGCGCCGCGGGGGCGAGCTGGACGGAGTCCGGGTGCTCAAGGCGCAGACGATCCGGGCTGCCCTGCGCCAGCAATCGCACCTCGAGGTCGACCTCTCGCTGGGCTGGCCGACCCGCTTCTCGTACGGCTTCATGCTCGGGTCGCGCGTGCTCAGTCTCTACGGTCGCGACACCCAGCATGCCTTCGGCCACCTCGGCTTCACCAACATGCTGACCTGGGCCGACCCCCAGCGCGCGCTGTCCTGCGCGGTCATGACCAACGGCAAGCCTTTGCTGTATCCCGAGCTGGCGCGCTTCTATCTCGTGATGGCCAAGATCACTGCGGTGATGAGCAAGATTCCGGGCTCGCGCATGCGCGTCTGGGATCCGGGCGCCGGGCGCCCCGGGTGACCGGGTTAGACCCCCGCGGAGCTGGTCCCGGACACGGCGGAAGGATCCAGAAGGGGCACGAGCGGCCGCCAGCCGGTCGCCAGCACCGCGAGCAGTGATGGCGGGGTGAGCACCAACACCGAGATAGCCGCCGGACGCGGCCGGCGCGGGCCGTAGCCGCCCGGTCTCCAGCTCAGCAGCTCGCCCCCCAACACGAGCCACGGATGGGGGCTCTCGGGCAGGAGCACGAAGGCTCCGTCGGGGAGCTCGTCGAGGAGGCAGCGGTGGCGCCTCTGGCCGCCCGTATCGGAGTCAACCCGCTCGTCGTGCAACTGGGCGTCGATCGCCTCGGCGCCGAGTTGCCCGGGATGGAGCTCGGCCCACAACGCTGCCAGCCGGCGGTAGTCGCGACGGCGACAGAGCGCGCAGGGCCGGTGGCCGGCGGCCAACGCGGTCGCCTCGTCGAGGAAGAAGAGCTCGGTGAAGCGACCCGGCTGGAGCAGGGGATGGCGGTGCCAGCCGTGGAATTCGAGCTGGCAGGCGATCCAGCGGCGTCCGCTGTAGCGCCGGCGGATCTGACCGTCAGCGTTGTGCAGGCAGCCCCGGTTGCCGTAGACGAGCCCGCGCTCGGGGGTCGCGATCAGCGTGCTGAGCGGCGTGACGCGATTGGTGAGCGGCACTTTCAGACACGCTAGCGAGGCATCGACTTCGGTGCTTGCTTATATAAGCTCATGCCTATATGATCGTCCAATGCATGCGTTCGAGATCCTTGGCGACCCGGTGCGCCGGCGTATCGTCGAGCTGCTCTCAGACGGCGAGCGGGCCGCGGGCGAGCTCGGCGCCACGATCCAGGAGGAGTTCGGGATCTCCCAGCCGGCCGTCTCACAGCACCTCCGCGTGCTGCGCGAGAACGGCCTTGCGACCGTCCGCGTCTCCGGGCCGCGACGCCTGTACGCGATCGACTCCGACCCGCTGGCCGAGATCGACCGCTGGCTGGCCCCCTACCGGCGCTTCTGGAACCAGCGCCTCGACGCCCTCGGCACCGAGGTGAAGCGATCAAATTCCCAACCGAGAGAGGACAAGCCATGACCCATTCAACGACGGCGGCCACCTACCGCGAGCCCGAGCCTGAACTCCGTCGCCGCGACATCCCCGGGGGCGAGGCCCGCGTCGCAGTGTTCACACGCAGCTACCCGACGACGATCGAGGACCTCTGGGACGCATGCACCAACCCGGAGCGCCTGCGGCGCTGGTACGTGCCGGTCGCCGGAGACCTGCGGGTCGGCGGGACCTTCGAGCAGGTCAACATGGGTTCCGGGACGATCCTGGTCTGCTCGCCCCCGGAGCTGCTCAAGGTCTCGCTCGGGGCGGGTGCGGACGAGATCGAGTTGCGCTTGGCCCCGGGCGGTGATCCGGACGCCACGACCCTCGAGCTCCAGCACGCCACGACTCTCGACGCCCACTCGATCGGCGGGCAGATGTACGACGCGATCTACTGCATGGGCGGCGGGTACTACCCGCGCCTGCTCGCGCTCGATCGCCACCTGCGCGGCACCCTGCCCGACGACTACGACAGCACCGCGTTTCATCTCAACCCGGACGTACGACCCACGATCGAGCGCGGCAGCGCCGCAATGGCCGCGCTGCTCGAGGTCGACGCCCGCGGGTGACCGCCACCGAGTCGGGCTTAGGCGAGCTTCGCGTAGTCGGCCGGATCCCAGGCTAGGAGCGCGAACTGCTGCACGGCGGCGCTCTGATCAAGCAGGGTCGTGGTCTTGCCCCGGAACGGGAACCGGTCGTGGTCGTCGCGGCGCTCGGACCACAGGCGGTCGGCGTAGTCGACCGCCGCGGCGATGATCTGGTCGCGCAGGTCATCGTCGTCGGTCGCCGCGTGCAGCTGGAGCAGGTTGCGAAAGAAGATGGCGTTGAAGGCCGGAGGCTGGTCGAGGTAGCGGCCCTCATAGTGGCGCAGGGCGCGGGTGGCGATCGTCTGCGCCCGGTCCAGGTACTCGCCTGACGCGCCGAGACCGCGCCGGTGCCGGAGCAGGTTGGCCCCGACCATGCTGCCCTGGTTATAGCTCCAGAGCGTCTTGTCGATCGACCCGTCGCCGCGAATCTTGTCCCAGAACAGCCCGGTCCCGGGGGCGGCGTCGCCCTGGCCCGCGTTCAGCGCGGCCTCCACCCACGCGATCATCCGCTCGGCCTCGGTCGGCTGCACCGCGTCCGGCGGGCCGCCGCTGCACTCGGTCAGGTGCAGCCCGAGCTGGGCGTTGGGGGCGTTTGAGACCGTGTTGCGATCGTGGTTGCGGGCGCCCACCCCGCGGCCCTGCTGGACCCAGAAGACGCCGCCCGGACTGGGCACGTCGCCGCGCGTGTCCCAGCCCTGGGCGGCGAAGGCAAAGAGCCCGGCGGCCCGCGCGAGGCCGGGGCCGAGGGCGGTGCCCGGGCGCATGCGCTCGAGCTGGATCAGGGCCAAACCTACCCAAGCGTTGTCGTCGTAGTAGCGGTCACCCCCGAATCGAGCCCCGATCGGGTCTGAGGAGTAGGCGGGCGGTTCCCAGTAGCGGGCCAGCGTGGCCAATTGTTGGGCGATGGCCGCGTCGGCGTCAAAGTCCGCCGTCGGCCCGGCGCCGGCGAGGTCGAGCGTCGCGACCAAGGCGCGGGTGGCTGGCCACAGATGCTCGGCGGCGCCCGGCCAGTGCCAGCGACCCCGTTGGCGGTAGACACCGTCGCGATCGGCGAAGCGTCGCTGCATGGCCTGGTAGGCGCGCAGCGCGCGGGCCGCGTATTGACTGGATCCGGGTCGGGCGGCAGCCACGACTTGCGCCTGGCTAGAGGACGACGGTGCCGTTGCCGTTGACGAGCACACGGTCCTCGCAGTGCCAGGTGACGGCGCGCTGGAGGACGGTGCGCTCGATGTCGGCCCCGAGCTGGGTCAGCTCGGCGATGGTGTGACCGTGGGTGACGCGGTTGACATCCTGCTCGATGATCGGTCCCTCGTCGAGGTCTTCGGTCACGTAGTGAGCGGTGGCGCCGATCAGCTTCACCCCACGCTCCTTGGCCCGTGCGTACGGGTCGGCCCCAGCGAACGCGGGCAAGAACGAGTGGTGGATGTTGATCACCGGACAGCCCACCTGATCCAAAAAGTCCTCGGAGAGGACCTGCATGTAGCGGGCGAGGACAACGAGATCAAAGCGGCCACCGCCGAGCAGCTCGAGCTGGCGCACCTCGGCGCCGGCCTTGGTGTCCGCGGTGACCGGAATGTGGTGATAGGGCACCCCGAACCGCGCGACCTCGTACTGGAGGTCAGGCCAGTTGGAGATGACGAGCTCGATCGAGGCGGGCAGGTGGCCGTTGCGCCAGCGCCAGAGCAGCTCGAGCAGCGCGTGGTCATAGCGCGAGACCATAACCGCGATGCGCTTGGGCTCGCCGGCATCCGAGAGCCGGAACTGCATCCCGAAGGGGGCGGCTATCTCGGCCGCGAAACGGTCTCCGAGCCCCCCCAGATCGGCGCCGTGAAAGACCAGGCGCAGGAAGAAGCTTCCGCCCTCGGGATCGGTCGAATACTGCGAGGAGTGCGTGATGTTGGCGCCGCAATCGCGCAGGAAGGCCGTGACGGCGGCGACGATCCCGGGCTGGTCCGGGCAGGAGACGAGCAAGCGACCGGTGTCGCTCATGCTGGCCGCCCCGGGTCTCCGGCGCTTTGACGCCGGCGCGCACGCCAGGTCTCAGCGTCAAACGGGGCCGGCTCGGCCAGGGGCGTGATCACCGGCTCGCAGTTGCGGTACTCGCCGGCCATCCCATGGACAAGCAGCACCGGCCTGGTGCCCGGCTCGACGCAATTGACGGGATGACCGTGCCGCTTGACGCGCTTGAGCTCGCTCATCGCCGACTAGCCTAAGCGCCTCCGGAGCGCCGCGCGGCCCGCCTCCGGTTCTCTGCCCCGGTACGCGGAGGACCGGCGGCCCTGTATACCGGTGCGCCCGTCGCGTCGTTAGCCTTCGCGCCGGCGGCCGGACGGCGCCGAAACGCGGTCCGGCCGGCCGTTAGACCGAAACGTCGGGGGTGGAGCCGCTGGGGCTCGCGCCACCGAGCTGCTCGGCGCGCTTGGCGCGCCGTTGCGCCGCTTCCATTTTCAGCTGCCCTTGCTTGCCGGCGATCTCGGCCGTCCGGGCCTCTCGCCGCTCATTGCTGGTCATCCGGTAGGTGTCCGGTTGGGTGCGAATGCTGACCTTGTGCCTCTGTGCCATCACTGCCTCCGGCGTTTGCTTGACGGGCCGTGGACTACGAGCGTTCCGCGTGCCGCCGAGATGGGACGACATAGCCATGCCCTAAACCAAGCATAGCCATATGGGAAGCAGAATTCCGGAAACCCATGTCGGCCTTGTCGAGCGGCGGGTATGCTCACCGCGGACCGACGCGTGGTCGTCGACCGCCGATGACTCCACTCAGCGGCACGACCAGCAAGAGCAGGACCATCGGGATGCTCAACGCGACGGCCAGGCCGACGCCGTGGGCTAAGAGACCGATGACCGTTGGACTTCCGAACAGGCCCGCGTAACCGAGCGTTGTAACCCGAGACAGGGCGAGAGCGGGCGGGACCCCAGCCGTGTTGCCGGCGAGCGTGAAAGCGATCGGCACGATCGTCGCTACACCCAGGCCCAAGATGCCGTAGCCCGCGATCGCCAGACCGAGAGTCGGCGCGAGTACGGCGAGGCCCATGCCCGCGCTGGCGATCAGAGACGTCCGACAGAGCGTCGACGTTCGGCCATACCGGGCGATGACTCGATCTCCGCACAATCGGCCCACAGTCATTCCGGCGCCGCAGGCCCCCGCGCCCAGCGGTGCAACTCCGAACGATGCCCTTTGCACCTCGTGCAGATAGACGCCGCTCCAGTCATCCACCGCGCCTTCTGCGAACAGAGAACAGAAGGCCACCAGCCCGACGCTGAGCAGGAACCACCGCGCGGCGTGGCGCAGGGCGGCCGGATTCTGAGCGGCCTCACCGCTCGACGCCTCGGTCGCCACGTCGGCCGTCTGTCCCAGCAGCCACCGCGTGCCGGCTACGACCAGCCCGGCCAGACATGCGGCAGCGATCAGAAAATGAGCCCCGGGGGTCGCTCCAGCATGGGCCGCGATTGCTCCGCACAGCGCCCCGACCAGCACCCCCAGGCTGTAGATGCCGTGCAGGCCGGACATGATCGGACGCCCGTAGGCGCGTTCCACGGCTACGCCCTGAGTATTCATCGTGATGTCAAGCGTGCCCAGAGTGAGCCCGAAGAGCACAAGCAGGGCCAGCAGCGATACGAGATCCCACGCCACGCTCACAAGCGGCAGGCAGATACACGCAGCGATCGCGGCCGCCCGCGTGACAACGGCGCTCGTCCAGCGATCCACGAGATACGGAACCGTCCGCATGGCGAGGATGAGACCCGCCGGAGAGCCAGCCAGAGCCAGGCCGAGCTCGGCTGAATCTAGGCGGAGGTTGTGCTTGATGCCCGGCAGACGCGACACCCAGGTGGCGAGCACACAACCAAAGATGAAGAACGTGATCGCGACACTCCAGCGGGCCATTCGAAGTTCGCGGGACACTGGGTGCCACCAAGCCTAGGCCAAAGCCGGGCGCCAGATAGGCTCGCCTGGTGCTCGAGCGTCAGATTCGTCTCTACGGCATCCCGCTGTCTCACCCGGTGCTGGCGGCAAAAGGGATGCTCGATCACAAGGGACTCTCGTACCGCTATGTCGAACTGCTGGCCGGTGCCCATCCGCCGGCCCTGTGGGCGCTGGGTTTCCGCGGCGCCACGGTTCCGGCGATCAGACTGGCTGACGGCCGTCGCGCGCAAGGCTCGCTGGTGATCGCCCAGGCCCTGGAGCAGACCGTGCCGTCGCCGTCGCTCTACCCAGACTCGTCTGCCGCCCGGGCGGCGGTCGCAAACGCCGAACACTGGGGCGAGGCCGTGCTGCAGCCGATTCCGCGACGACTGATCCGATGGGGCCTGCGCCGGCATCTGCGCCAGCGCCAGTGGTTTGCCGAGGTAGCCAGCCCCCTGCCGGCGCCGGCCCTGGCCGGCCTATTGCTAACGCCGATCGTCCCTGTGTTCTCCCGGCTGGCCGGGGCGAACGACGTGCAGGTGCGGCGCGACCTAGACCAACTGCCCGCCATGCTGGACGAAGTTGACCGCCTGCTCGAACAGGGTGTGATCGGCGGCGACCAGCTCCACGCCGCCGACTTCCAGATTGCCGCGTCGGTCCGCATGCTGCTGGCCATGAGAGACCTCGAGCAACTCGTATCGGGTCGTCGGGCTGAGACCCTCGCGCTGAGAGTGGTCCCCGAGTACCCCGAGGTCCCGGCCGCGCTACACCGGATTGGCTGCCTACCTCGGCGAGGTCCGGGGCGCCGAGGTAGCTGCGGCGTGGCGACCGGGCGCGTCCCGCCCGTGAGGCGAGCGGCGTGCTTTTCCACAGCCAAATGCGAACTGGGGTCCAGCCAGACGTCGGGCCCACCCCAGAACGCGGCATCGAACTCGTCATGACGCCGCGCCGGCCCTAGCCCTGACCGCTAGCTGCTCGGCGGCGATTTCCGACGGATCGCGAACAGCGGGGCGCCGCACTCGGGACAGTAGCCTTGCCAGCCGGGCCGGCCATTGGGGAGGGTGATCTCCCGCGCGTCGGCGATGGTGACCTTCTCACCGCACACACATCGGCCCTGCGGTCCGGGAGCCGGTGCCTCTGGGATCGGCTCGACCATGCTCAGAGCATATTCGGCCTTGGTGCTCCTTCGCCTCGGGTGAGTCAAGCCCGCCGACGGACTGAATTGTCTAGGCTGCCGCTCATGGCGGATCTGTCTGATGAGGCGCGGGAGCTGCTCGGAGCGCGGAACATGGCGCACGTCGCGACTCTGATGTCAGACGGCTCGCCGCATGTCTCTCCCGTGTGGATCGCGGTCGAAGGGGATCGCCTAGCGATCTTCTCCGCTCAGGAGAATCTGAAGATCTCCAACCTGCGACGCGACGGACGAATCGGCGTGTCAGTCTGCGACGAGGACAACCCCTACCGGGCGGTGGTGATCCGTGGCCGCGTCGTCGAGGAGCTCCAAGGTGACGAGGCAGTCGCGATCATGGACCGGATGAGTAACCGCTACGTCGGCAGCGACTTCCCCATGCGCTCGGCGATCGTCTCGCTGATCGAGCCCGAGCGAGTTCGCGTCCAGAACCTCCCGTTCGACCATTAGCTACCGGCAGGGCAGTCCTGAATGGAGCCAACCGGCGACCTCCGGCTTGAAACGCGGACACGGCGCCCACGGCTCGGCTCGTCGTGTCGAGGCGGGAGTTCAAGCCTTGGTCACAGTCGCTGGTTCACAGGGGGCGAATGCCATCCATCACTGTCTTCCCTGTTCGCGCCCGGGTCCTTGCCGTCGCCGCGCTCGCCGTCGGCTCGCAGGCCGTCTGCGGCGGTGCGTCTCCGGCGGCAAAGCCGCCGACCGCTGTCCAGGCGCGTTTTGTTCGTGGCGACTTCGGTCTGCCCGGCCGCGGCTGCAATCGCTTTCTTCCGCTAGAGCCGGGGATTCAGTGGGTCCGGCTCCGCTTCACAGATGTCGGACATCGCCGGGTTCCGGATCGCGTGATCTCTACCGTGACCGGCGTGACCCGGTTGGTTGATGGTGTCCGCGCGGTCGCCGTTCATGATCAGGACATCGATGCGGGACAGCTGGCGGAGTACTCGATTGACTATTCGCCGAGGACGGCGCCCGGGCGGTTTGGTTGATGGGCTCCTACACGGAGCACTACGAAGGCGGGAACTTCACGTTCGTGTCCAATGCGAGGCTGGCGGGCGTACAGGGTGGACAGCCGGGCAAGCAGATGCTGGCCGACCCACGTCCGGGCAACGCCGCCGTATTCAGGCGCCCGGCCGACCGGGAAGACCCAGATGTCGCCCAGGTGGTAATGGGTGGGCAGCACGTGTGCGTGCCCTTGCGATGCTTTGATGGAGTGCGCGTAGTGCTCGTAGTGCGCGAGGGCAGGCCCGAGTGACACCGCTGTCAGGCGTGCGAATCCATCGTCGACATGTCGTCCCGCTGGAACCGAACCAGGCTCGACCGGCGAGGCGTGCTCGCGTCGCATAGTGAGCGTCCGGCGAACGATGATCTCGTCGACGAAAGCGAGAGGGTGCGGACTGCCGCATTCGACTGAGCCAGACCGGGTTCCACGGAGACTGGGTTTGTAGGTTTCCTTCTTCTTGTTGGTGGGTGAGCAAGATCAACCTATCTCGTCGGAGAGACCAGCGGCCAGCGCTCGTCCAACGCTAACCTCTGGGGCGGTCTTAGCGAGCAGCGTTCGGGCATCGGAGCCGTTCTCGAGGGCGGCCAGCGGTTCGAGCCCGGTTTCGACGCCGGCGCTGAGGAGTTGGCGTGTTGTGAGCCCGTCTGCGGCTCTCGGCGAGAGCGCCTGGACCGATCCGTTGCCCGAAATCGCGCGTTTCACAGCTTGGAGCTGCTCGAACTCGACGGGGGGGATGTCGCCGAGGGATTCGTGGAGGCGCTGATGGTTAAACCAGGCGACCCACTCCACCGTGGCGAGCTCGAGCTGCGCTCTGCTCTGCCAGACGCGGTCGGCGATCAGCTCGGTCTTGTAGCTGTCGACGAACGATTCGGCGAGCGCGTTGTCATAGGCGTCGCCGACGGTGCCGATCGACCCGAGCACCACATTGTCGGTCAGCTCCTGGGTGTAATCGTCGCTGGTGTCTGGGCGGGCTCAACCGGTCCTCGCAACAGTGTCTGTTGGCATGACTGTACGTGTCGTGAGTGACGGACTCTGCTGGCGCTGGTGGTGGTGGCTTGACTGGGTGACGCGGCTGTCGTCGCGGAGGCTCGCCCCGAGGGGCGGGCCGGAGCGGCGATAGCCGCGTGCGCGCCGGTCGACCTGGGTCCCCTGGGTGCGACGATCTCGTGCTGCTCGCGCTCACCATCGCGCTGGCGGCGTGCACAGCACACGCCTGATCGGCCATGCGTCAGCGAGCACGGATCGTCAGCCGTCGACCTGGCAGCAAGGTGTGCTCAGGCCGTTGTGGCCAGGTGCTCGTTCAACGCCTCGGCGGGCGTTCTCCAGCTGAGCGCTTTCCGGGGCCGGCTGTTTAGCGTGGCGGCGACGGCAGCGAGGTCCTCGGTGCTGTGGCGGGCGAGGTCGGTGCCTTTCGGGAAGTACTGGCGTAGCAGCCCGTTGGTGTTCTCGTTGGTGGCGCGCTGCCACGGGCTGTGCGGGTCACAGAAGTACACCGGCAGGCCGGTCTGGATCCGTAGCTGCGCGTGCTGGGCCATCTCGGTGCCCTGGTCCCACGTCAGCGACCCGCGCAACTGCTCAGGCAGCGTCGTGATCGTGTCGGCGATCGCGTCGCGGACCGCCTCAGCGCCGTGCCCGGCCAGCGCCGACCCGTTCTTCGCTCTCGGGCCCTGGCCGGTCATTGGCGGGAGGTGCAGCAGCATCGTGAACCTCGTAGTGCGCTCAACGAGCGTGTCCGATCGCCGAGCTGCCGAGCCCGATGATCAGATCGCCTTCCCAGTGGCCGGGAACAGCCCGGTCCTCAGCCTCGGCCGGCCGCTCGCTGATCATCACCTCGTCGGTCACAAAGCTCTTGCCATGACCGCTCGTGCGGGCTCTGGGGACACGCAGCGCCCGGCCGGTGCGCAGACAAGCGGTCAGCTCGCGGCGCAGCGCTCCACGGCCCTGCACGTACAGCGACTGGTAGATCGCCTCGTGGGAGACACGCATCTGCTCATCATCGGGGAACTCCAGGCGCAACCGGTTAGCGATCTGCTCAGGGCTCCACGCCTTCGCCCAACGCCGATCCTTGCGCCGGCCGTGACGCCGGCCGATCCACTTGACCTCCGGACCGTCCACACCAGCGCCGTCAGGGCGCCGCACAGAGCCAGATAGACGGTCCTGCACATACCGCCGCAGCTCAGCATTCACGGCCAACTTCGCGGGCTTCGGACGCCGCCCACGCCGGTCGGCATGCCACTGCGCGGTACTCGCGCGATAGGTAAGACGGCCGGTTCGTGTCCCAGCGTTGCGACGCAACTCGCGAGAGATCGTCGACGGCGACCGACCCAACTGCCGCGCGATCTCTCGTACTCCGTTGCCCTG
>JBPCIY010000047.1:0-21600 GCA_051005855.1 Solirubrobacteraceae bacterium
GGGGAAACCCGCGGGAAAGTGCCACAGAAAAGACACCGCCTAAGCCTGGGGCCGCTGCAGAGCTCCAGGCCGGTAAGGGTGAAATGGTGCGGTAAGAGCGCACCGGCGTCGCGGTGACGCGGCGGCCCGGTAAACCCCACCCGATGCTAGGCCAAGCAGGACCGTTTGCAGGTGACCCGCCAAGGTCCGGGTAGGCCGCTTAGATGGATGATTGCTCTCGACAAGATCCGGCTTATAGGCCTGCTACGGAGGAGCCCCGCCTCGGTGGGGCTCCTCTATTTTCTGACCGGCACACGTCTTGCTTGTGACCGGAACGCGTCTTGGTTCTGACCCCAGAGGAGAGAGGGGAGGTCCATGCTGCGCCGGTATCCGCTCGCGGTAGCGCGCGGGCTCGTGGCGTTGATCACGGCGCCGGCGAGCGCCTCCGCGGACGACTACGCGAGCATCGCGCGCGACATAGTGCCTGGATCCCGGCACCAAGACCGCCCGACCGGTCACCTTCTACCGGACAGTGCACGGACCGGTCTTCGGTTACGCCGCGTGCACGGTCGCCGGGTCGCCCTCACCCGCCGGCGCGCGAGCTACGGCAAGGACTCGCTGGACCTGCTCTTCTATCGCCAGCTGGCCGATGCCTCGGCCTCGAGCGTGCTGGGCGCCCGGCTGACCGCGGAGCTGAACTCTCTTTCAACCCGCAGTTCCAGCCTCCACCGAAGGGTCAGGAGAGACCTGGATCGAGTACCTCAACAAGGACCTGCGGACGATCCTCGGCCGGCGTGTCCGGGGCAAATACTCGGTCCGCTACAGCGGGAGCGTGCAGCGCTGCCGCCGGCTGATGTGGACGGCGATGGAGCTCGCCGGGGACAAGCTGGCGGCCACGCAGGGCCCGAACCCCAGCGCCTGGCATTCCAGTGCCACCGCCGAGCAGATCACGTTCGTGCCCGGACTGCTGCCCTACAAGATGGCCCACAGCAACCGGCCCAGTGGGATCCAGCAGATCCTGAGCTTCTCCGGCCACGCCTCCGGCAATCGCTGAGCGCGGCGCCACGACCGGCGCGTGCGCGTCGTCGGCTACCTCGGTGGCGGATCGCCGGCCACGTCTCTGAGCGCGGCGCCGCTGAGGCGATGGCGCTCCCACTCCGGCAGCCGGGTGGCGCCCAGGCGAGCGTAGAAGCCCAGTGCGGGCTGATTCCAGTCCAGCGCGTTCCACTCCAGCCGCGGGCAGTCCCGCTGCACGGCGATCTCGGCCAGACGGCTCAGGAGCACGCCGCCGACCCCGGCGCGGCGGTGGGGCGGGGAGACGTAGAGGTCCTCGAGCCACAGTCCGGGGCGGCACTCCCAGGTCGAGAAGCTGGCGCAGAAGAGGGCGAAGCCGGCCGGCTCCCCGTCATGCTCGGCGATCAGCGCCTCGGCCGCGGGGTGGGGGCCGAACAGGGCACCGGCCAGGAGCTCGGGTGTGCCCCGGACCTGGTCGCGAGCCCGCTCGTACTCGGCGAGCTCGACGATGAAGGCGTAGATCTGCTCGACGTCGGCGGCGGTGGCGCCCCGCACATCGACGGCGCGGCTCACTCGGACTCGGGGAGCTCGATCTCGCGCTTGAGGATCTTGCCCGTGGGGCCCTTGGGGAGCTCGTCGACGAACCAGATGCGGCGCGGGTACTTGTAGGCCGCCACCTGCTCCTTGACGAAGTTCCGCAGCTCGCCCTCGTCGACGTCCTCGCCGTCCTTGAGCGCCACCGCGGCGCCGATCTCCTCCCCATACTCGTCGTGCGGGATCCCCACCACCGCGGCTTCGCGGACGGCGGGGTGCTCATAGAGGACCTCCTCGACCTCCCGCGGGTAGACGTTGTAGCCACCCCGGATGATCAGATCCTTCTTACGGTCGACGATGAAGAAGTAGCCGTCCTCGTCCGCCCGGCCCATGTCGCCGGTGTGCAGCCAGCCGTCGCGGATCGTCTCCTCGGTCTCCTCGGCGCGATTCCAGTAGCCCTTCATCACGTTGTGCCCGCGGATGACGATCTCGCCGACCTCGCCCTGGTCGACCTCGTGGCCGTCATCGTCGACGACCTGCATCTCGACCCCCTCGATCGGCGTGCCGATCGAGCCGGGCTTGCGCTCTCGGTCGGGGTGGTTGAAGGAGGCCACCGGCGAGCTCTCCGAGGGCCCGTAGCCCTCGAGGACCTGGCACCCGAAGGCATCCTCAAAGCCGCGCATCAGCTCGACCGGCATCGCCGACCCGCCCGACGCGCACACCCGCAGCGAGGAGACGTCGTAGCGCTCGTGCTCGGGGTGGTGGAGCATCGCGCCGTACATGGTCGGGACGCCCTGAAAGACATTGACCTGGTCGCGCTGGAGGATCTCCAGTGCCTTGCCCGGGTCAAAGCGCGGGATCAGGGTCAGCGTTCCGCCCCCGCCGAGGGTGGCGTTCATGCCGCAGGTCTGCCCGAAGGAGTGAAAGAGCGGCAGCGCGCCGAGCACGACGGCGTCAGAGCCGAGACCAAACAGCTCCCGCGAGGCCTCGGCATTGCGGGTCAGGTTGGCGTGGGTCAATTCTGCGCCCTTGGGCTTGCCGGTCGTCCCCGACGTGTAGAGGATCACCGCGGTGTCGTCGTCGGCGGTGTCGGCCACCTCGGTGACCGCCTCGGCGGCACCGACCAACTCGACGAACCCGGCTTCCGAGACCAGGATGCACTCGGCCCCGGCCGCCTGCGCTCCGGCCTGGGCATCCTCGGCGAACCCCTCCCAGGCGAACAGCAACTTGGCCCCTGGATCCTTGAGATAGAAGGCGACCTCGCGCTTCTTGAGCAGGACGTTCATCGGTACGACCACCCCACCGGCGCGCAGGACGCCGTAGTAGCAGACCGGGAAGTGCGGAACGTTGGGCAGCATGATCCCGACCCGGTCACCGCGGGTGAAGCCGTGCTCGGCGAGTAGGCCGGCGAGGTGGGCGGTGGCGTCCTCGAGCTGACGGTAGGTGAGCTCGGCGTCGTCGAGCTTGACCGCGACCTGGTCGGGGTCGCTCTGGGCAGAGTCGATCAGGATCTGAGCGAGGTTCATGGCAGTTTGAGCTGGCCCGGGGCCGGGTCAGCGGCCGCCGAAGCTGGCCGGTCGCTTCTGCATGAACGCCATCACGCCCTCGACGAAATCCTGAGACTCGGCGCGCTCCTGCTGCAGGACCGCCTCAAGGTCGAGCAGATCCTCAAAGCCGGCGTAGGCGCGATCGTTGATCGTGCGCTTGATCGTCGCGTAGGACCCGGGGGGGCCGGCGGCGAGCTTCTCGGCCAGTTCACCCACGCGCCCCGTCAGGTCGTCGTCGTCGACCACTTCGTTGATCATGTTCCAGCCCAGCGCGCGCTCGGCCGCGATGCGCTCACCGAGGTAGGCCATCTCGAAGGCCCGGGCGTGGCCCACGCGCGCGGCCAGGCTCTGGGAGGCGCCGCCGTCGAGCCCGAGCCCGATGTTGACGAAGGCGAGCAGGAAGTAGGCCGAGCGCGCGGCGATGACCAGGTCCGCGGCCAGCGCGAGCGAGCAGCCAATCCCGACCGCGGGGCCGTTGACCGCGGCGATCACCGGTTTGGGGATCGTGCGGAGACGGAGGATCAGCGGGTTGTAGACCTCGCGCAGCGGGGTGAGCACGTCGGGGCGGCCGGCTTCGCCCAGCTCCCCGCCGGCCTTGAGGTCGGCCCCCGAGGAAAAGGCCCGGCCGGCTCCGGTGAGCACGATCGCGCGCAGCTGCGGATCGTCGGCCGCCTCGTCCAGAGCGGCGATCATGTCGCGGCCGAGCTGTCGCGTCCAGGCGTTGAGCGCCTCGGGACGGTTCATCACGATTCGAGCCACCCGGCCCTCACGCTTCAGTTCCACCGTTTCCAGGTTCAGAGTGCTCATTCGGCACGCGGACAATAGCGCGGGTGGCGGGACCGGCCCCCTTTCCGCGATGATGTGGGCTTCGCGATGGAGCTGCTGCCCAAGACGATCACGCGACCGGTGGGACGCCTCGGCGCGGCGGCCCAGAACGCGCTCGAGGTGGCGCGCTTCGGCGGCCTGAACACGCACGAGCAGCCTTCGCCCTACGAGGTGGAAAGCGAGCATCGCGTCTATCGCCTACGCCACTACCACGCGGCCGTCAACGGGAAAGCCAGCTCCCGGCCACCGATCCTGCTCATACCGCCGATGATGCTGGCCGCCGAGATCTACGACGTCTCGCCCGCCTCCAGCGCGGTCTCGATCCTGCACGAGCACGGCGCCGATCCGTGGGTGGTTGACTTCGGGGCCCCCGAGCGCGAGGAGGGCGGCCTCGAGCGCACACTCGCCGACCACGTGGTCGCCATCTCAGACGCCGTGGACCGGGTGCGCGAGGCGACCGGTCGCGACGTCCATCTCGGTGGCTACTCCCAGGGCGGGATGTTCTGCTACCAGACCGCGGCCTACCGGCGGGGGAAGGGCTTGAGCTCGCTGATCACGTTCGGCAGCCCGGTGGACACCCGCCTGGGCATGCCGTTCGGGATCCCCGAGCAGTTCGCCTCGGGAGCCGCCAACCTGCTCGCTGACCGGGTCTTCCGGGTCTGGGCGCTGCCCGCCTGGGCGAGCCGGACGGGCTTCCGACTGCTCGATCCGGTCAAGTCGGCCCGCAGCCGGGTCGAGTTCCTCCTCCAGCTCCACGACCGCGAGGCCCTGCTGCCCCGCGAGCGCCAGCGCCGCTTTCTCGAGGCCGATGGCTGGGTCGCCTGGCCCGGCCCGGCGATGGCTGACTTCCTGCATCAGTTCATCGCCCACAACCGGATGCTCGAGGGGGGCTTCGTGGTCGATGATCGCCTCCTGACCCTGGCCGACATCCGGACCCCGATCCTCTCGGTGGTGGGGACGGTGGACGAGATTGCGCCGGCCGCCGGGGTGCGCGCGATTCGCCTCGCCGCGCCGCGCGCCGACATCTATGAGCTGGCGCTGAGCGCTGGACATTTCGGGCTCGTGGTTGGCTCGAAGTCCAACGCCGTGACCTGGCCGACGGTCGCCGACTGGGTCCGTTGGCGCGATGGCGAGGGCGACGGCGAGCGGCCCGACGGGGTGACTGAGATCCCCGACGATCCGACCGCCGAGCTCGACGGAGCGGGTGGGGGGGGTGGGGCCAAGTTCCCCAATCGCGTCGGGTACGGGGTCGAGCTGGCCGGCGCGGTGGGGACGGGCATCGCCCGCTCGATGGCGGGCACGGCTCGGCGTACCGTGCGCGGCATGCGTGAGCTCAGCCGCGAGGCGGCCGGCGCGCTGCCCCGGCTCGCCCGCCTGGAGCAGGTCCAGCCGAGCACCCGGATCTCGCTCGGGCTGCTCGTCGCCGAGCGCATGCGCGGCGGACCCGACGACACGTTCTTCCTGTTCGAGGATCGGGCCTACAGCGCTCGGGAAATCAACGCGCGCATCGACAACGTGGTTCGAGGGCTGATCTCGATCGGCGTACGCCAGGGCGAGCACGTTGGCGTGCTGATGGGTCCGCGCCCCAGCGCGCTGGCGCTGGTGGTCGCGCTCAGCCGGCTCGGGGCCGTATCGGTCCTGCTGCGTCCCGACGGCGACACCGATCGCGAGGCCGGGCTCGGTCAGGTCCAGCGGATCATCGCTGACCCCGAGCGGGCGCAGCTGGCCGCGGGTCTGGGCACGCTGCACACGTTCGTGCTCGGCGGCGGCGGCGGTCCCCGCGAGCTCGGAGTTCCCCTGACCACCGACATGGAACAGATTGATCCTGGCGAGGTCGAGCTGCCCAGGTGGTATCGCCCCAATCCCGGCCGGGCCGGCGATCTTGCCTTCATCCTCTTCACCGGCCAACGTGACGAGACGCGGATCAGCCGGGTCAGCAACCGCCGCTGGGCGACCTCGGCCATCGGTACCGCCTCGGCGGCGGCCCTGTCATCCAATGACACCGTCTACAGCGTTACGCCGCTCTATCACCCCTCGGGTCTGATGATGAGCATCGGCGGCGCGATTGTCGGAGGCGCCCGGCTGGCCATGGCCACCGAGTTCGAGCCGACCATGTTCTGGGACGAGGTGCGGCGTTACGGGGTGACCGTCGCCTCCTACACCTGGACGCTGCTCCACGAGCTCGTCGCCGCCGCGCCCCACCCGGGGGAGCGTCATCACCCGGTGCGCCTGTTCATCGGCTCGGGCATGCCCCGCGGTCTCTGGCGCCGGGTCCAGCGGCGCTTCGCGCCCGCCCGCGTGGTCGAGTTCTACGCCTCCGCGGAGACCGACGCGATCCTCATCAACCTGCGCGACGCCAAGCTCGGCGCCATGGGCCGCCCGCTCCCGGGCAGTCCCGAGGTCCGGCTCGCTGCCTACGACATCGAGGCGGGCGAGCTCGTGCTCGGACCCGATGGCTTCGTGGCGCAATGCGGCCCCGGCGAGGTGGGAATGCTGCTCGCCCGTTCGCGCGAGACCGGCGGCGCGGCGCCGATCTCGTTACGGGGCGTGTTTCACCGCGACGATGCCTGGCTGGCCACCGGGGACCTATTTCGGCGCGACTCAGACGGGGACTACTGGCGGGTGGACAGCGTCCGGGAGCTGGTCCGCAGCGCTTCGGGACCGGTGTTCACGGCCCCGATCCGAGACGCCCTGGGCGATCTGCCCGCTGTGGACATCGCGGTGGCCTACGGGGTGCCGGGACCGAAGGACCAGGAGGTCGCCGTCGCCGCCGTCACCCTGCGGCCCGACTACGCGCTGGACGCCGCCGAGCTGAGCGCGGCCTTGGCCGTGCTCCCGCGGGCCCAGCGGCCGACCGTCGTGCGCGTGGTGAATGAGATACCGGTCACCACGTGGTATCGGCCGATCACCGGCCCGCTGCGCGACGAAGGGTTCCCGGCCCCGAGTCGCGCGCGCCCGGCCTGGTACCGCGGGCCGCGCGCCGACGGCTACAAGCCCCTCACCGCGGCTAACCGCAAGCGCCTGACGGCGAGCTGACCCCCTCTTCGGAGGCCGCTCATCGTCAGGGCGGCGGCCGCGCTCGAGTCAGCCCTTGACGCAGGTCTGGCTGTCGGTGGCCCGGATCGGCGGTCGCCCCGACGAGGTGGTTGTCTCCGCGAAGGTCCAGGCGCCGGCACACGTGGTCGGGGCATCGAAGAGATGGACGGAGACGGTCTTGCCCTTGATCCGGACGCGTTCGTGGCGATCTGGGATGTTGACGCTGAACCGGGTGATTCCGGTCCCCGGGCCCGAGCTCGGCAGCACGAGCTCGGTGATCGCCAGCCCTCGGTGCTGGGGGCGGACGACGAAGTCCATCTCGGTCACGGCGCGGCCCCCGCGCACGACGATGAAGATCAGGGTCGGGCCTCCGGACAGGTACGGAGCGCCGTTATAGGCCAGGACCCGGGCCGGGGCGAAGGTGGGAACCTCCCCGCCCGGATTCAGCCGCTCGGTCTCGGCCCTCCCGGTCCCGATCTGGGAGGCCCGCGAGCAGCGTGAGATCGTGGTCGGGTTGATCGGGCAAGACGGGAATAGCTGACCGTTCTCGGTGAAGCCCTGCCGGAAGAAGAAGTCCATTGAGGTGATCGGGATCGCCGTGTCGGCGTTGACGCGGTTGCCCAGGAAGTTGGTGAGCGAGAGCCCCACGCCTTGCGGGGCCTTGGCCGTGCCGGCCTTCGGCGGGGTGATGGCGACCCTGAGGTCGAGGAAGTCGCCGGCGGCGTTTGCGCCGAGCTCGGCCCGGGCGCTCGACGCGGCGGCGGCCAGAACGGCAGCGATCAGCAGAAAGATGAACCTGCGCATCGGGCCGCCGACCATCAGGCGGCGGGCAGCGACTCGCCCGAGTACAGCTTGTGCACGGTCACCGTTCCGGCCGGCGCGGCGCGGATGCAGAGCTCGCAGAGCACGCATTCGTCCAGGTTCTCCTCCGCGATCTCGAGACCTTCGGCGCCGGCCGAGAAGATGTCCACGGGGCAGACCTCGGCGAGCTTGCGGGCCTGCTCGGGATCAGATGCGACCGCGGCGTCGACCTCGACGTCGATGAAGGTACCCGGCATCTAGAGCTTCTCCTTGACCAGGTTCGGGATATCCTCGATGCGCTCGGCGACCGTGATGCCCGCCGTGGCCAGCCGCGCGATCTTCTCGGTCGCGGTGTCCTCCTTACCCTCCACGATCGTGCCCGCGTGGCCAAAGCTCATGCCCGGCATCTCGTCCATGAAGCGTCCGGCCATGAAGGCGACGATCGGCAGGCGCGAGTTGTGCTCGGTCACCCAGGCCGCCAGCTCGGCCTCCATGCGCCCCCCCGGCTCGGTGTAGATGACGATCGCCTGGGTCTCGGCGTCGGCTTCGAACAGGGGCATCAGCTCGGCGTAGCTGGAGCCGATGATCGCGTCGCCGCCGATCGAGACCGCGGTGGACACGCCCAGGCCGGCGGCGCTCAGGGTCGAGGACATCTCGGTGGTCATCCCGCCCGAGCGGGAGATCACACCCACTTCACCGTGGTGGTAGGACTTGGCGGCGTCCTTGGCCGGGCCACCAATGCCGCCCATCTTGATCACGTCGGGGACGATGATGCCCAGGCAGTTGGGGCCGATGATCCGGGCCTCGCGCTGGTTGGCCAGCTCGACCATCTCGGCCACGTCGCGGCGCGGGATGCGCTCGGTGACGATCACGATCAGCTTGACGCCGCCCTCCAACGCCTCGAGGACGGCGTCCTTGGTGAACGCCGGGGGGACGGTGACCACCGAGCCGTCGATCGGCGCCCCATGGTGTTCCACGGCCTGGGCGACGGTGTCGAACACGGGCACGCCGTGGACGTCGCGTCCGAGACGGCCCGGCGTCACCCCGCCGACGATCTTGGCCCCCTGGCCGTAGTCCAGACACTCGCGCGTCAGGTTGACGGCCTCGCGGCCGGTGATGCCCTGGACGATGAAGGTGGTCTCGGCGTCGACCAGGATCGACATCTAGCTTGCGACTCCCTGGATGCGCTCCACGGCGCGCTGGGCGGCTTCGTTGAGGGACACGGAACGGTCGGCGTAGGAGACGCCGTAGTGCTCGAGGATCTTGAACCCCTCCTCTTCCCAGGCCCCGGGGATGCGGAAGATGGCGATCTTCTCGGCTGGGTCATAGCCGAGCTCGAGACACGCTTTGATCACGCCCCGGGCGACGATGTCGACCCGGGTGTTGGAGACGATCGACATCATCACCGCGATCTTGTCCACGCCGGGCTTTTGCAGGACCAGCTTGGCCAGGCCGCACGCCTTGGCGACTGACGGGTTGCCGCCGATCTCGCAGTAATTGGCCGGTTCGCCGCCGTGGGCGCGGACGGCGTCAAACAGGGTCAGCGAGCCGCCGCCGGCGCCGATGACCAAGCCGAGATTGCCGTCGAACTCGGTTACGTTGCCCGCCACGCCGCGGTGATCCTGCGCGTCGACTTTCTCGCCGGCCAGTTCGAACGGGGTCGCCTCGCGCGCTTGGCGGGTCTCCTCGTCGCCGACTCCGAGCTCCTCGAGGATCGCCTTCTGGCGGGGGCGACCCTCGTTCTCCATGTCCATGTGGGCATCCAGGGCGATGAACGAGCCGTCCTCGAGCTCGCCGAGCGGGTTGATCTCGGCCAGGGTCATGTCGTAATGCAAGAAGAGACGGGCGAGCCGGGTCAGGATCGGGGTGAGCCGGTTCAGGGCGCTGCCGGTGATGCCCAGCGAAGCGATCACGGTCTTGGCCTGCCAATCAGAGAACTCGAGCCGGGTCGAGAAGTGGCCCCGGGCGACGTGATCGGGGTGCTGCTGCGCCACCTCTTCGATGTCGATCCCGCCCATGTCGGAGAACAACAGCACCGGCCGCTTGCGGATTCCGTCCCAGACCACACCGGCGTAGTACTCGTGCTTGACCGCCGCGCGCGAGTCCACCAGCACGCCGCGAGGCATGTGGCCGCTGATCTCCAGCGCGAGCACGTGCTCGGCGTGGGTGGCGGCCTCGCCGGGCGTATCGGCGAACTGCACGCCGCCCGCCTTCATGCGGCCGCCGGTCAGCACCTGGGACTTGATCACGACCGGTCCACCGATGTCCTGAGCGATCCTGCGCGCCTCCGCGGGAGAGGTGGCAAAGCCGTGCTTGGTGACGGGGATCCCCGCCTTGGCCACGATCGCACGCGACTCGTACTCAAAGAAACGCATCGGCGGCGGGGGAGCCTAGCGAGAGTCGGCCCGACGGGCGGCGAGATCAGCTCGAGGCCAAGCTCGGCCGGCGTCGCCGCCGCCGGCGTACCCGGGGCCTGACCCCGGCCGGCGCATCCGCGGCGTGGGTGCGCAGGAGGGCGACCAGCCGGGCGCTGGGGTAGAACGGATCGGCGATCGAGCTCCCGTCGGCGAGCGAGAGCGCGGCCCGCAGAAGGCCGTCGACCTCGGCGATCAGAAGCGGCCGCGCCGGTACATGATCGGCGCTGTCCAGCGCGGCCAGACGGGCCAGCGCGGCGTAGTCGTCCCCGTAGCCGGGACGGATCAGCAATTGGGTGGCGGTGGAGGCGAGCATGGGTTAAGCATGCGCCGATCAAGCCATAAAATCAAATAGGGGTTTGCTTTAGGTGATATAACCATTGAACATGCTCGACAGTCGCCGCTTGCGCGTCCTGTGTGAGGTCGCGCGCCACGGTTCGTTCTCCGCCGCTGCGGCTGCGCTGGGCTACACGCAGCCCGCCGTCTCGCGCCAGATCGCGACCCTGGAGGCGGAGGTCGGTACCACCCTGTTGCGCCGGGTGCCGGCCGGGGCGGTGCTCACCGACGCCGGGCGGCTGCTGGTCGCGCGGGCGCAGACGATCCTGTCGGGCCTCGAGGACGCCGAGACCGAGCTGCGCGCGCTGGGCGGCCTGGCCGGCGGGACCTTGCGGCTGGCCACCTTTGCCTCGGCGGCCGCTTCGGTGGTTCCGGTGGCGGTGGCTCGCTTCCGTACCCGCTATCCGGCGATCGAGCTCGAGATCGAGATGGCCGACCCCGACCAGTCGCTGCCTGGCCTGCGCTCCGGCCGTCATGACCTCGCGCTCTCGCACGACGCGATGGACGAATTGGGCGACGCCGGCGCCGGGGTCGAGCTCGTGCCCCTGTTCGCGGATCCGATGTACGTGGCCATGCCCCAGGAACACCAGCTCGCCGCGGCCTATCCGCTCGCGCTGGCCGACTTCGCCGATGAGCCGTGGATGCTGGCCACCACCGACTCGTGCCCGGACGCCCGGCTGTTCCTGCGTTCCTGCCACGCGGCCGGCTTCGAACCGCGGATCGCCTTTCAGAACGACGACTACTCAGCCATTCTCGGCTTCGTGGCCGCCGGTGTCGGCGTGGCGCTGATCCCGGACATGGTTTCGCGCGGGGCCCGTGAGGACGTCATCATCCGCACGCTCGAGCCGGCGCCACCGTCGCGCCCGATCGGCGCGGTGCTGCCCACCGGATACCGCTCGCCGGCGGCCACGGCGATGCTGGCGGTGCTCCAGGAGGTGGGCTCGGAGTGGGTGGCCGGCCGGGGACAGCGCCTGGCGACGGTCAGCGCGTGACCCAGGCTCCCTCGTCCTCGGTCAGCTTCTCGACCTTCGCCGGCAGCTTGCCGCCGGCGACGTCGGCGATCGTGACCTGCTCGACGACCCGCCGCAGATTGACCCGGACCGCGATCCAGACGTGGGGCAGGCTGGCGGCGGCCCCCGCGTAGGTGGCCTCCTCGGGCGGCGCGCCGCGGACGCTGGCCAGCGGGCCCTCGACCGCGCGGATCACGTCGGCGACGGTGATCTCGGCCGCCGGCTTGGCCAGGCGAAAGCCCCCCTCAGCGCCTCGGTGGCTGCGGACAACGCCGGCGTGGCGCAGCTCACCGAGGATGTTCTCCAAGAAGTTGAGTGGGATCTGCTGGGCGTTGGCGATCCGCTCGGCCTTGACCGGTTTTTCGTTTGAGACCGCGGCCAGCTCGACCGCGGCTCGGACGGCGTAGTCGGCCTTGGCCGAGATCCTCACGTCGGGACCCTACACGGCCGATGGGGTGAGTTCGTAGGCGGCGGCCAGTTCCGGGTCTCGTTCGGCCAGCATCTCGGCCAGCTCGACCATGACCTTGCATTGCTTCCAGGTCGCGTCGTCCTGCATCTTGCCGTCGATCATGTGCACGCCGCGGCCGTCGGGGATGGCCTCCAGGACCTTCTTGGCGAACCGCACCTCGTCGGGCGCGGGGCTGAACACCTTCTTGGCGATGTCGATCTGCACCGGATGCAGCGACCAGGCCCCGACGCAGCCGAGCAGGAACGCGGCGCGGAACTGGGTCTCGCAGCCCACCACGTCCTTGATGTCCCCGAACGGCCCGTAGAAGGGGAGGATGCCCATCGACGTGCAGGCGTCGACCATGCGCGCGATCGAGTAGTGCCACGGATCCTGCTGGACGCTGGCGCGGGACGCCTCGGGACTGGCCGGATCCGGGTCCTCGATTGAGCGATAGCCGGGGTGGCCCCCCCCGACCCGGGTCGTCTTCATCCGGCGGCTGGCGGCCAGGTCGGCGGGGCCGAAGCTCATCCCCTGCATCCGCGGACTGGCGGCGGCGATCTCCTCGACGTTGATCATCCCCAGGCCGGTCTCCAACAGGGCGTGAACGCGGATCGGGCGATCCAGTCCGGCCTTGGCCTCGAGCTGTGCGAGGAGTCGGTCGATGTAGTGGATGTCCCACGGGCCCTCGACCTTGGGCAGCATGACCACCGACAGCCGGTCGCCGATCTCGGACACCAGCGTGGTCAAATCGTCGAGGACCCACGGAGACTCCAGGCTGTTGACGCGGGTCCACAGCTGGGTATCTCCGAGCTCCATCTCCTGGCCGACCTTGACCAGGCCCGCCCGCGCTGCCTCCTTGCGATCGACCGGCACGGCGTCCTCGAGGTTGCCGAGCAGAATGTCCACCGTGGGGGCGATGTCAGGGACCTTGGCCACCATCTTCTCGTTGGAGAAGTCCAGGAAGTGGATCATCCGCGAAGGCTTGAAGGGAACCTCGAGGATCGGATCGGGGGCGCCAAGGGCGAGCGCTTTGCCGAAGTCGCGGGGGTTTCGCACAGCTCATTCTCCTGGTCGGGTAGGGCCGCAACGCTAGCGCCCCGGCGCTCGGCGAGCCGGGCTGGCATCCTCTCAAGGCGCGGAACCCGACCAGGAGCTCAAAAAGACATGCCCGAGATTGAAACCGACCAGGCCGCACGCGAGGCGTCCGGCGCGCACCCGTACGGCCGCTACCTCGAGGAGTTCGAGGTCGGGGCGGTCTACAAGCACTGGCCGGCCAAGACCGTGACCGAGGCCGATGACCACCTCTTCTGCCTGATCACGATGAACCACCATCCGCTGCACATCAACGACGTCTACGCCCAGGCCTCCCAGCAGGGCCGCAACGTCGTGGTCGGCCCGCTGGTCTACTCGCTGGCCCTGGGGATGAGCGTCTCGGACGTGAGCGGCAAGGCGATCGCCAACCTGGCCACCGAGGAGCTCAGTCACCCCGCACCGGTCTTTCACGGCGACACGCTGTTCTGCGAGTCCGAAGTGCTCGAGGTAAGGGAGTCCAAATCCAAGCTCGACCGCGGCACGGTCCGGGTACACACGCGGGTGCTCAACCAGGACGGCGTCCTGGTGGCTGAGTTCAAGCGCCTGGTGCTTGTGCCCCGCAAGCAGCCCGGATAGCCCGATCCGACGACTCCGCGGCGCCCAGACCAGTGCTTGTGATCACTTTGTGTGCGGCCCAGGTACCCTTACCCAGCCACCGTCAGCGTCAAGGAGTGCCCGGAACATGGCTCATACCGCACCGAAGCGTGAAGCGACCACCCAGCACACCCGCCTGCGCGAGTGGGTGGACGAAGCGGCGGCGCTGACCCAGCCCGACGCGATTCACTGGTGCGACGGCTCGGCCGAGGAGTACGATCAGCTCGCCCAGACGTTGATCGACGCGGGGGCGTTCGAGCGCCTATCCGAGGCCAAGCGCCCGAACTCCTACCTGGCGCGGTCAGACCCGGCCGACGTGGCCCGGGTGGCCGACCGCACGTTCATCTGTTCGGCGCAGGAGTCAGACGCCGGCCCGACCAACAACTGGCGCGAGCCGGCCGAGATGCGGACGATGCTGACCGGCCTGTTCAAAGGCTCGATGCGAGGGCGCACGATGTACGTGGTCCCGTTCTCGATGGGCCCGCTGGGCTCGCCGATCGCCCACATCGGCGTGCAGCTGACCGACTCGGCCTACGTCGCCGTTTCGATGCGGATCATGACCCGGATGGGTCAGCCGGCCTTGGACGTGCTCGGGACCGACGGCGACTTCGTCCCCTGCCTGCACTCGGTCGGGATGCCCCTGGAATCGGACCCGCCCACCGCGGACGTGGCCTGGCCCTGCAACGCCGACAACAAGTACATCGTCCACTTCCCCGAAACGCGGGAGATCTGGTCCTTCGGCTCGGGCTACGGCGGTAACGCCCTGCTCGGCAAGAAGTGCCTCGCGCTCCGGATCGCTTCGGTCATGGCCCGCGACGAGGGCTGGATGGCCGAGCACATGCTGATCCTCAAGCTCACCTCCCCGGAGGGCGAGGTCCGCTACATCGCCGGTGCCTTCCCGAGCGCCTGTGGCAAGACCAATCTGTCCATGATGATCCCCACGCTGCCCGGCTGGAAGGTCGAGACGATCGGCGACGACATCGCCTGGATGAAGTTCGGCCGGGACGGCCAGCTGTACGCGGTCAACCCCGAGGCCGGCTTCTTCGGGGTGGCCCCGGGCACGGGGGCGCGCACCAACCCCAACGCGATCGACACGATCAGCCGCAACTCGATCTTCACCAACTGCGCCAAGACCGACGACGGCGATGTCTGGTGGGAGGGGCTGACCGGCGAACCGCCCGAGCACGCTATCGACTGGCACGGCGACGACTGGACCCCCGCATCGGAGGCCCCCGCTGCCCACCCCAACGCACGCTTTACAACGCCGGCCGCCCAGTGTCCGTCGATCGCTCCCGAGTGGGAGGACCCCAACGGCGTGCCGATCTCGGCGATCCTGTTCGGCGGGCGGCGAGCGTCGATCGTGCCGCTCGTACACGAGGCCCGCGACTGGGAGCACGGCGTGTTCCTGGGCTCGATCATGTCCTCGGAGACGACCGCGGCCGAGGCCGCCCAGGTCGGCAAGCTGCGCTTTGACCCGATGGCGATGCTGCCCTTCTGCGGCTACCACATGGCCGACTACTTCGGCCACTGGCTGGACATCGGGCGCCGAAGCGGCGCCCAGCTGCCCCGGTTGTTCTACGTCAACTGGTTTCGCAAGGACGAGGACGGCAAGTTCCTGTGGCCGGGCTACGGCGAGAACTCGCGGGTTCTGGCCTGGATCTTCGGCCGCATCACCGGCCAGGCGCAGGCGCAGGAGACCGCGATCGGACGCGTGCCGCCCCCCGGCCCGGAGGGCATCAACACTGACGGTCTCGACGTCAGCGACGAGACGATGGCTCGGCTGCTCGAGGTCGACACCGAGGGCTGGCTGGCCCAGCTGCCTCAGATGAAGACGCATTACGCCGAGTTCGGCGACAAGCTGCCCGCTGAGCTGCGCGATCAGCTCAAGACGCTCGAGCAGCGACTGGGCAGCTGAGTCTGGCTCTCCCGTTCATACCCTCCGACGCGGCCATGCTGGCCGTTCAGGCCGGCCTCGTCGCCGCTCCCCGCCGCCCGCCGGAGTTGGCCTGGCTGGACCGGCTCTCCGGGCCCGGCTGGGCCGCGATCCCGATCGCCTCGATCATCGGCGTGATCGTCGCCATCCGCTATGTGTCAGCGACCGCCACCGGACTGACCTACCTGGCCCTGGTCGCGGTCCCGCTGCTCGCCGCGGCGGCGCTGGGCTGGGGGACGCGGGGCGCCCGTGCGTGGTCGGCGCTGATCGCGCTACCGCTGTTCGTGCTCGCCTGGGTCAGCCGCAGCACGCTGTACGGACAGGGCGCCGCGACGCTCCTCTCGGCGCTGAGCTGCGTGACCCTGGGCGTGCTGCTGGCCACCGTCACGCCGCCGGGTTGGCTCAAGCTCGGAATCGTGGCCATGGCCGCCGCTGATACGTGGCTGGTGCTCGCCGATCTGCTCCAGGCGCCCAATGCCACCCTGATCGCCGCCCACCCGGGCGGTGGGCTGCCCCAGCTGCAGTCCGAGCTGTTCGGATCGGTATCGATGGGCTACGGGGACCTGTTCGTCGCCGGCCTGCTGGGCGGGGTGCTGGCCCGCGAAGGGCGTCGCCAGGGGCCCGTCGCGCTGCTCACGCTGGTTCTGGCCGGCCTCTTTGACCTGCTCTTCTTCGTGCTCTCAGAGCTTCCCGCCACGGTCCCGGTCGCCCTGGCGCTGATCCTGTCCGAGCTCTGGCGGCGGCGCCGGAGGGCGGCTAGTGCTGGTCGTCGCCGGTCGCGGCGGGTGGCCGCGACTCCTCGGCCAACGAGGTGATGGCCAGCTGCCCGCGGGCGGCCTCCTCGAGCACCTCGTTGGCCTCTTCGGCCGAACGCGAGTAGAGCTCGACCAGCAGATGCACGACGATCTTGTCTTCGTCGTGCTTGTGAAAGCGGACGTGGGTGAAGAACTCCCGGGTCCCGTGGTCGCCGAAGGCCGCGTAGGAGAGGGCGTCTCCCGCCTCGGGACCCGAACACGTTTCGACATCGTCGGCCTCCACGGTCACCGTGCACGAGGCCACCCACGGCGTGCCGGCGATCATCCGCTCCCAACGGTCCTCGATCGGCTCCACGCGCCCGTTATGAAAGCCCAGATGTGGCTGGTCATGCATGCACTCCAGGCACTGCACGACCGCTTCCTGCATCTCGTCGACGACTTCTCCCCGCTCGCCGCTCTCGGGGTCGATGCGATGGATCCCCTCGTAATGCACCTGCACCTCGAGGTTCTGTGACCAGCAGCGGTAGCAGCGCAGCCAGCTGCGTACCTCGGTGGAACCCTCCATTGCCATGATTCTAGGACGCTGCGCGGGCGCTCCGTAGACGGACCCTTATCCTCGCCTCAATGAGCGACCCTGAGCGCCAGCCCGTGGGGGTGATCCTGGCTGGGGGACACGGACGGCGCCTGGGCGGAGACAAGGCTCTGGTCTCGCTGGCCGGGCAGCCGCTGATCCTGCGGCCCCTGGCGGCGATGCGGGCCGTGCTCACCGACGTGGCCGTGGTCGCCAAGCCCGATACCGCGCTGCCCGACCTGACCGGAATCCCGGTTTGGTCAGAGCCCGCGCAGCCGTCCCACCCGCTCGTCGGAATTGTGCACGCGCTCCGCCTCGCGGGCGGGCGCGCGGTGCTCGTGTGTGCCGCCGACCTCCCGTTCGTGACCCCGGCAACCCTGCGCAAGCTGGCCAGTGCCGATGCCGATGGCGCACCGGCCGTGGTCGCAGCCGTCGATGGCGTGGCCCAGCCGCTGCTCGGACGCTATGACCCCGGTTGTGCGGCGCTGCTGCAGACCGCGGCGCTTGAGGGGCGGGTGGCCATGCGCGCCGTGGTGGCGGCGCTCGGCGCCCGCGCACTCGAGCTCGACGGGGACGAGCTCCTCAACGTCAACACGCCCGAAGACCTGCGGCGGGCCGAGGCCCGGCTGCGCGATCAGCCGAAGGTGAAGCTATAGGCGCTGACCCCGGCGGGGACCTCGACGGTCAGCGTGTGCTGCCCGGCGGCTGGCAGCGAGACCAGGCCGGAGAGGCGCTGGCCGCGGACGGTGACCGTCGCGGCCGTGACGTCGGAACCAGCCTGGCGGGCGGAGATCGGGTGGCCGTCGAGCAGAATCCGGACGCGACGCGGGACGTCGCCGGCCGAGGTCAGCACCAGGTAGACGCGCGCGGCCTGAAACCGGGCGGTGATCGTCGCGCCCGCCGACGTCGGGGTGGAGGACTGGTCGCTTACCGTCCAGGTGCCGCGCAGGGCGAACTCGTTCACGGCCGGAGAGCTGACCCCCGCGTAGGAATGCGTCCCAGCCTGCAGGGGCTGTGCGAAGCCCTGGTTGCGCTTTGCGTCCAGGTAGGTCTCGGGGGTGCCCAGCCCACTGGAGGGGACGATCGCGTGGGCGGTCATCGGCGGCGGTAGCTTGCGCGCTCCGGCCTCGTAGAGCAGCTGGCGCACGGCGGCCTCGTCCTGGCGGTAGCTACCCTCCCCGAACTGGGTGTGGCGGACCTGACCGTGGGCGTCGATCAGGTACTCGGCCGGCCAGTACTGGTTCTGGTAGGTCCCGTAGGCGTTGTCCTGGACGACCGGGTAGCGCAGGCCGTCGGAGGCGATCGCCTGGGCGACGTTGGCGGCCTGCTGCTCGAAGGTGAACTCGGGCGTCTCGACGCCGACGATCTGGAGGCCGTAGCGGTGATAGGTCGCGTACAGCCCCTTGAGGAAGGGCAGGGTGCGGATGCAGTTGATGCACGTGTAGGTCCAGAAGTCCACCAGGACCACATGTCCGCGCTGGCTGGCGAGGGTGACCGGTCGCCCGCCCGGGGTGTTGAACCACCGCTGAGTGTGGGTGAACTCGGGCGCCGGTCCGAGCTTGGCCAGCGACGGGGTCTGGACCCCGGGGATCGCCACCCCGATCTCCTGGGCCGCTGGAGTTGCCGTCGCGTCATGGCCCTGGCGCACCGCGAAGCGCGAGCGGGGACGCAGCGAGGCCAGCCGGTTCTGGACGGCGCCGGAGTTCTCGAGCGCCCGGGTCGGGTCGACGAGGATCGCCGGCAGGCTCGTGTCCCGCGCCAGTTTCTCCTCAAAGCGGACGTCGAGGTTGGTGGCCATAACCACGCCGGTAGCCAGCAAGACAACCCCCAGTGCGCGCTCGACCGTATGACCGCGGGCCCGGCGTCGAACCCGGTCCAGCACAGCGCGGCCGCCGAGTCCGTAGAGCAGCAGCACCGCGCTCAGCCCGGTGGCATAGGCGAGCGCGATCGCCACCACCCGGGCCGAAGCCCCCCCGGCCGCGCTCACCGATGTGACCGCGGCCAGGATCGGCCCGGCGCAGGGTGCGCAGACAAAGCCCAGCGCGCCACCGACTCCGACCCCGGACCAGAACCCCGAGCCGCGCGTGCGGGGCCCGAAGCGGCCCAGGCGCGAGAGCGGGGCCTGCACGCGCTCGGCGAGCGCGGGAATCAGGAGCACCAGGCCGAAGGCCAGCAGCACGACGATGGCCAGCGTGCGCGCGGCGCCGCTGGCCAGCCCGACCCCCTTGACCAGCTGAGCCAGGGCGACGATCGCGATCGTGAAGGTCACGGCCAGCCCGAGCACGATCCCCACCGGTCGCCGCCGGCCGCCCAGCGCGCTGGCCGAAAGCAGCGCGGGGAGCACGGGAAGCACGCAGGGGGTGATCGCGGTACCCGCACCGGCGATCAGGGCGAACAGCATCAGCAGCAGCATGTGCGCTCCCGATAATGTCCGGTAAAGCTTGCCAACCTCTTACAGCCGCGGAGCGCTATCCGCCGATGGCGGACATGCTGCGGTGCGGCTGGATGAAGCCCGGCTCGCCGACGTGGTGCTTGAGCTCCTTGCGCCACACGGCATCGCGGATCACCGCTTCGAGCTCGACGTCATCGGCGCCCTCGCGCATCGGGCTGCGCAGGTCGGTCTCGTTGAGCGAAAACAGGCAGGTCCGCAGGCGCCCGTCTGCGGTCAGGCGGATCCGGTTGCAATCCGCGCAGAACGGCTCGGACACGGGGTTGATGAAGCCGATGCGACCCCGCCCGTCGGCGAACCGGTAGACCCGGGCGGTGGCGTTGGGCTCTCGAGGCTCGGCTTCGAGCGGGTGCACCGCATGGATCGCCGCGCGGATCTCGGCTCCGGTCAGCACCTGCTGGGGCGTCCAGGCGCGGTCGGCGTCGAGCGGCATGAACTCGATGAATCGGATCTGGTAGGGAGTGCGGCGGGCCAGCTCGGCGAACGGGAGTACCTCCTCCTCGGTGAAGCCGCGAATCGCCACCGCGTTGATCTTGATCGGATGCGCCTCCGGGAAGCTGGCCAGCTTGTCCAGCCCGCGGAGAACCTGGGGCAGCGCGTCGCGCCGGGTCTGCTCGTAGAAGCGGTCGCGTTGCAGCGAGTCCACCGACACGTTGAAGCGACTGATCCCCGCCCGGACCAGCTTCTCGGCGTCGCGCTCGAGCAGGAAGCCGTTGGTCGTCACCGAGACCTCGCGCACCGCTTCCAGCGAGGTCAGCATCTCGGCCAACAGCGGGAAGTCGCGGCGCACCAGCGGCTCGCCGCCGGTCAAGCGGATGTCGGCGACGCCCATCTGGGCCATCACTCCCACCAGGCGGGTGATCTCCTCGAAGGTGAGGATCTCGGCTCGCTCGAGCCACGGCAGACCCTCCGCGGGCATGCAGTATTGACAGCGGAAGTTGCAGCGATCGGTCACGGACACGCGCAGGTCGCCGATGAGGCGTCCGTGTCCGTCCCGCAGCGGTTCAGACTCCATCTTGCAGAGGGTACTCTTACTGCGCCATGCGCTCGGCTCGAGTGTGCGTCCTCCTGGGCATCGCCTACGCACTCGTCGGGTGCGGCGCAAGCCCCCGGGACGACGTCCGCGCCAAGGTCCAGCAGTTCGCTTCGGCCACCGCCAAGCGAGATGTCGCGATCCTGTGTGACCAGGTTCTGGCTCCATCCCTGGTCGCGCGGCTGACCGCCGCCGGCCTGAGCTGCCAGCAGGCGATGAAGCTGTTCGTGTCTAGCGTCCAGAATCCGACGCTCAGCGTCTCGCGGGTCACGGTGAAGGGCGCCAGTGCGTCCGCGGTCGTCCTGACCGGGGCCACGGGTCAGCGGGCCGCCCTGGAGAAGATCCAGCTCGTGCAGACCAAGCGGGGCTGGCGACTGGTCTCGCTGGCCTCGCCGTAGTGACCTCGCCCCGCGGCGGGTTTTGAGGCCTCAGCCGGTGGACTCGGCCTTCAGCAGCCCGTAGGCGACCACGTCCTGGCGCCCGTACTGGTGGGCCAGGTAGGAACGCAGGACGGCCTCGCGGGTAAACCCGCAGCGCTGCGCTACGTGTTGGGAGGCGGCATTACCGGTCCCGGCCAGGAGATCGATTCGCTCCAGGCCGAGCGTGGCAAAGCCCCAGGCGCAGATCAGCCGGACCGCGCGGGTGGCGTGGCCGGCCCCGCGACCGGGCGCGGCGAGCCAGTAACCGACCTCGGCGCGAGCGTGCTCCCAGGCAAAGCGCATCAGCGAGATCGATCCCAGCAGGTGGCCATCGGGCGCCGCGACGATCGCGAACGGCGCCGACAGCCCTGCGAAGGCCATGTCATAGCGCTGCATCAGGTACCCGCGCGCGTCGGCCTCCCGGTAGTTCTCCGGCACTCGGGTCCAGCGCACGATTTCGGGGTCCTGGCAGGCGACGACGAGCGCCCGCAAATCGGAATCACGCCACGGCCGCAGCCGGGTCTGGTCGGAGATCAGCGGCTCGCCCGGGAGCTTGATCTGGTGCCCGAGGCCGGACACGCTCACGCCACCCGCGCTCGCAGGGCGCGCTCGAGCGTCGCCACGTCGGCGCCCGGCGGCTGCTCTCGCAGCCAGCGCTCGGCCTCGCGGCGGCCCCCCAGCTCCCTCAGACCCCGCTCCCCGAACTCGGCCACGAAATCGGCCAGGGCGGCCGCGGTGCGGAGGGGTGGGGCACGAGCGTAGAGCGCACGGGCAGGCAGGGGGGGGGCGGCGAGGGGACCCAACAACCCA
>JBPCIY010000048.1:0-58561 GCA_051005855.1 Solirubrobacteraceae bacterium
CCGCCGAGAGGCTCAGCAGCGAGGCGAGCAGCGCCGTCGCGAGCTTAAGCCGCCGCCTCACAGTGGCACCCCGGGCCCACAGGCACTGACCCCCCGCCGGCGTTCGCCGGCCAGCGTCCGCTTGCGCCGGTTGACCAGCTTGGCCGCGCGGCGGTGGGCCGCCTTGCCGTGGGCTCGGCGGTACTGACGGCGCGCTCGGCTAAGGGCGGCCGCCGCGGCATCATAGTGGCGGCCGGCGGCCGTGCAGGCGGGTGAGACGTTGACGGTGAGCGACTCGTCGTTGGCGTACACCCGGCCCGCAGTCGAATCTTCGAGATACGCACACACGGTCTGGACGCCGTAGGCCAGCGGGCGCCCGCGGTCACTCACGGTGCCGCTGTAGGCCTTGCCCGTGGTCGGCGGGGGGTTGAGCGCAAGGTTGATCAGGGTCACCCCGGCCGTGTGCTGGAAGTCACCGCCGCACTCGGGGGCGAGCTTGACCTCGACGCGCAACGGCCCCGCGCCGGTGTCAAGCACGCCGGGATCCGCCTTCACGCCCACGGTGACCACGAGCGGTGCGGCCAAGCGCGCAACCGGCGTGACCGCGATCGACATCGTCACCGGGGTGAAGCTGTCCGCGGGGGCCAGCGGGGCCGGAATGAGCATCCCCGCCGCCAGTACGACGGGCAGCCCGAGCCTCCACCGCCACCTCCTCACGGACGCAACCCGAGGCTCGACGGGTGACGGAACATGGTCGCCGGGGTCGCGGGCCGGTAGTCGAAGTGCAGTCGTTCGAGCCAGCCGCTGGTGACGAGGTTCTGGAGATCATGGGGCTTGGCCCGCTGGGGTGGCTCGGCGAGCTGCCCGCGGTGGCCCGTGGAGCCGGCCCCGCCGCGGTGGGCGCTCCGCGAGCGGCGCGACAGGCCGCCGGGCAGCGGAGAGCCGAGCACGGTGCCGACGGGGGCTCCGGCGCCGCCACTACCCACCGGGAGGGTGCCGCTACAGGCCGCCGAGATCACGTGCGCGGGCGTGGGCAGCGCGGGCGGGGTGAAGTTCGGAGACGCGAAGTCAAAGGCGCCGGCGATGTTGTTGGCGTACAGGTCGCGCGGCGTCAGCGGAGGCAGCCCGTAGCGGTAGCGGATCATCTTGAGAATCGACTCAAAGCCGTAGACCGAGTGATCGACGTGACCGCGCCGGGCGTAGGGCGAGACAGTCACGGCCGGGATCCGAAAGCCCATCTGCCCGTAGTCCTTCATCAGGTCGGTGCTGGTACGCAGGTCAGGGACGCGCGGCGGGACCACGTGATCGAAGAAGCCGCCCCACTCGTCGTAGACGATGAACAGCGCGCCGCGCTTGAACTGCGGCGACGCCATGAAGGCATGTACGACGTCGGCCACGAAGGCCTGGCCGACACGCACGTCGCCGTGCGGGTGCTCGTCGCCCGAGGTGCCCTGATCCTCACCGTTGAAGGACGGGTCCACGAACGACAGCGCGGGCAGCGTGCCGGCGGCGGCCTGCTCGTAGAAGTTCTGGACCTGGCTCGAGCGCGCGAGCCCGGCTGAGCCCCACAGCGCCGAGACCGGGATGTCGGTGTAGTAGTAGTGGTTGGAGACTCCCGCCTTGCTCAGTGCCGCGAAGATCGTGGTGTCGGGAAAGCCGTTGCCCGAGGGCATCGAGTTGTCGCTCTTGCCGTAGGACTGGCCGGCGTGCATGTACTCGCGGTTGGGGTAGGTCGAGGACAGGATCGAGCAGAAGAAGCGGTCGAAGGCCGTGAAGGCCTGGGCCACGTGGGGCGTGAACGGCAGGTCAGCGGCCGTGTAGTAGCCGATCGAGAAAACATCACTGGCCGCCTTGAGAAAGCCGTCCATCTTGCCACCGTCGAGTTCAGTCCGGCCGCCCGCCCAGGAGTGGTCGGGGTCGAGGAAGGCGCAACCCTGAAAGTCGGTCTGCAGGCGGTGGGTGGCATGGGTGTGGCCCTGTTTGTCGGTGAACTGAAGCCCGGCCTGGCGACCGTCGGCCCCGGGCAGCCAGCCGAGGTAGTGGTCAAAGGACCGGTTCTCCATCATCAGCACGACAAACGTGTCGATCGGGAGGTTGCGCGGCGACGGGATCGCCACCTCGCGCTGGCGGCGAGCCGCCTCGGCCACCAGCGTGCCGGGGTCCAGGACCAGGCCCATGGACGCCGCGAGCCCCGCCGTGACCGCGGTGCGCTTGAGGAAATCGCGCCGGGTATGGAACGCGTCCGGCGCAATCGTCCGCAGCCGCTCGGCTTCCAGCGGGTCGCGAAGGTCAGCCACGACTCCGGATCATAGGGTCTTTGGCCACACGAGAATGCGAGTGGGGTGTGAACGGCGAGACCTTCTAACCTCGCTCGGCCTATGGCCCACCGGTCCGACATCCGCAATCTCGCGATCATCGCCCACGTCGACCACGGCAAGACGACCCTGGTCGACGCGCTGCTGTGGCAGTCCGGCGCCTTCCGGACCGGCCAGTCGGTGAACGAACGCGTGCTCGACTCAATGGACCTCGAGCGCGAGAAGGGGATCACGATCTTGGCCAAGAACACCGCCGTGCGTTACGGCGACGTCAAGCTCAACATCGTCGACACGCCGGGGCACGCCGACTTCGGGGGCGAGGTGGAGCGCGGCCTGACGATGGTCGACGGGGTGCTGCTGCTGGTCGATGCCAGCGAGGGTCCGCTGCCCCAGACGCGTTTCGTCCTGCGCAAGGCGCTCGAGCTGCGCCTGCCGGTGATCCTCGTGATCAACAAGGTGGACCGGCCGGACGCGCGGATCGACCAGGTGGTCGACGAGGTCTACGAGCTGTTCCTCGATCTCGACGCGGACGAGTCCCAGATCGATTTTCCGATCGTCTACACCAACGCCAAGGCCGGGCGCGCCTCGCTCGATCCAGCCGAGGAAGGAACGAGCCTGCAGCCGCTGCTCGACCTGCTGGTGGCTCACGTCCCGGCCCCCGAATTCGAGCCCGAGCACCCTCTCCAGGCCCACGTAACCAACCTCGACGCTTCGCCGTACGTCGGCCGCCTGGCCATCTGCCGGGTGCGCAACGGCGTCATCCGGCGAGGAGAGACCGTGGCCTGGTGCCGAACCGACGGCACCGTGCAGCCGGTCCGGGTGACCGAGCTGTACGTGACCGAGTCACTGGATCGGGTCGACGCCGAGGAGGCGGGGCCGGGCGAGATCATCTCGGTCGCCGGGATCCCCGAGATCACGATCGGCGAGACGCTGGCCGACGCCGAGGACCCGCGTCCACTGCCGGTGATCACCGTCGACGAGCCCTCGCTGTCGGTGACCATCGGGATCAACTCATCGCCGCTGGCCGGGCAGGACGGCACCTCCCTGACCGCCAGCCAGGTCAAGGCCAGACTCGAGCGTGAACTGGTCGGCAACGTCTCGCTGCGGATCACCGAGACCGAACGCCCCGAGATCTGGGAGGTCCAGGGTCGCGGCGAGCTGGCTCTGGCCATCCTGGTTGAGCTGATGCGGCGGGAGGGCTTCGAGCTCACGGTCGGCAAGCCCCAGGTGGTGACCCGGGAGATCGACGGCACGTGGCACGAGCCGGTCGAGCGGATGAGTGTCGATGCGCCCGACGAATACGTCGGGGTGATCACGCAGCTGATGGCGCTGCGCAAGGGCCGTATGGAGCAGATGGTCAACCACGGCACTGGCTGGGTGCGGATGGAGTATCTGGTCCCGGCGCGCGGTCTGATCGGCTTTCGGACCGAGTTCCTCACCGAAACGCGGGGCACCGGCCTGGTCCACCACGTGTTCGATCGCTGGGAGCCGTGGCACGGAGAGCTGCGCACGCGGCCTACCGGCTCGCTGGTCGCTGACCGCCGCGGCAACGTGGCGGCCTTCGCGCTGTTCAACCTGCAGGAGCGGGGGACCCTGTTCGTGGAGCCCGGCGACGAGGTCTACGAAGGCATGATCGTGGGCGAGAACTCACGGGCCGAGGACCTCGACGTCCACGCCACCAAGGAGAAGCATCTGACCAACATGCGCCAATCCACCTCCGACGAGCTGATCCGCCTGGTGCCCAAGCGTGAGCTCTCGCTCGACCAGGCGCTCGAGTTCCTGCGCGCCGACGAGTGCGTGGAGGTCACGCCCAAGGCGGTCCGGCTGCGCAAGGTCGCACTGGACAAAAACGCGCGGGTCAAGCTGGCCCGGGCCGGAGCGCGGACGGGCTGACAGCGCGCGCGCGTGAACTCGCGGGCGGTACCGGGTAGCGCGTCAGGATATGCAACTTCAGCCGAAGCTGATCGTGGTCGCCGAGCCCGAGCATGCGGAGGGCGCGGTCCTGGTCCTGCACGGTGGGGCGAGCCGGCGCACGACCGCGATGGTCAGCCCGACCCAGCTCTCGGTGCTGCGGATGATCCCGATCGCCCGACGGATCGCCGCGGAAGCTCGAGGTCGGCTGGCCGTTTACCGGGTGCTGAACTCGGCCCGGGGCTGGGACACTCGTCACACGCCCGTCAAGGATGTCCGCTGGGCGCTTGACGAGGTGGCCTAGCGCGCCGGCCGGCGCCTGGATACCTGCCTGGTCGGCCACTCGCTCGGCGCCCGCGCCGCGCTGCTGAGCGCCAACCGGCCCGGGGTCTCATGCGTGGCCGCCCTCGCGCCCTGGGTCTACCCCGACGACGTGCCGAGCGGACTGGACGGCGAGCGGATCCTGATCGTCCACGGATCCCAGGACCGGATCGCCAGCCCTGAGCGCTCGGCGGCGCTTGCCGCCGAGCTCAGCGTCCACGCCCGGGTCGGCTACATCACGGTCGAGGGCGGCAGGCACGCCATGCTCAGGCGCCACTCGCTGTTCGACGGCCTCGCCGCCGAGTTCTGCTCGGTCACCCTGCTCGGGGCCAGCCCGACGGGCCCGCTCGCGCGCCTGCAGAACGGCGAGGGCTGGATCTCCGTCTGACCGCTCAGGCCAGGAGCGTGGTCAGCGTGCTCCACACTTCGCGGGCCATGCCCATGCCCACGTGGCTGGTGTGCACTTCGATCGCCTCGGCGCCGGGATCCAGACACGCGCGCCAGCGCACCACCTCGTCACTACGCGAGTAGAACGAGAGGAACCGCGGGCCGTCCGGGAAGGGCGCGGCGACGGCAGCGCGGGTCCGGGCGCAGCATTCGCCGCGCAGGCAAGACCAAGCGAACATTCCGGGCACGCCGAGGGTGCCCAGCGTCCCGACGGTCACGATCGACGGCCACACGCGCGGCTTGACGGCCAGCTGGTCAAGGAGCGGGGAACCCAGGGTGACGAGCGTGTCAACGAGGTCGGGGTGCAGGGCCGACAAGGCGCGGCCGATGGCGCCGCCACGGCTCTGACCGACGATCAACGCGGGCTGCCCAGCGTTCTGCACCGCCTGCTCCAGGCGTTCCTCGAGCCGCGTGACCGTCTCCTCCATGCAGCCGGTGTTCCAGGTGATCCCGCTGCGGGCGAGTTCGTAACCACCGGTGCGCAGCCACAGCGCCATCCGGGTCAGGCTGGTGTCGCCGGCCAGGAAACCCGGGATCAGCATCACCGGTCGGCCGTCGCCCTGAGGGGGGTGCGGCCACTGGGTCCGGTCGCGGGTCGACAGCCACTCGGTGACCAACCGCGGCCGCGGGACCGTCAGCGGCAAGCCGAAGCGAGGGACCGTCGGGGCGTCCGTGCTCACGCCTGGATGGTATCCGTCCGTCAGTCGGTCGGTCGCAACGGGCGCACCGGTGGCCCAGGGCTCATGGCCGCGCGCGCGGGCGCACTCCCAGCCGCATCAGCGGGCGCTCGAGCAGATAGAAGCTGGCCGCGGCGCAGCCCAACGAAACCACCAAGGCCCCGACCGTGACCAGCGGGTAGCGCAGCGCGATCCCATGACTGGCCGCGAACTCGTTCAGCTGAGCGATGACGATCGTGTGGTACAGGTAGAAGGCGTAGGAGACCAGCCCGATCCATGCCAGCACCGGACGGCGGAGCACCCGCCGCACAACGCTGTCGCGATCCGCTTCAAAGAAGGCCGGCAAGAGCATCAAGAGCGCGACGATCCCGTACAGGGCGTGCGTGGCGACATCGACCTCGGTGGCGCCCAGCGCGCCGACGGCATGCGGGAGCTCGTGCAGGAGGATGAAGCCGGCCACCGCCAGCAGCCACGAGAGCGTCGACCAATAGCGGACGCGGACAGCGCCGGCTGCGGATCGGCCCCGCTCGGTGACGCTGGCCACGGCCAGCCCCATCCCCAGGGCAAACCAGAAGAAGAAGCCCGGCAGGGTCGAGACCGTGGCGAGGGACTGAAAGGCGCCGTCATGGGCCCGGAAGGCCAAGGCACCGGTGCCCAGGGCGGCGAGCAGGATCACATCCCCGCGCAGCGGCGCGGTCGCCGTTGAGAGCCGTGCGGCAGCCAGCGAGAAGATCGGCAGGGCCGCGTAGAACGTGACCTCGATGCATAGCGTCCACGCGACCCCGATTCCGTTGCCGATGGTGTTGAAGCGGTAGTTCTGGCCAAAGCCATAGAAGATCCACCAGTTACCCGAGGTCACACCGTTGACCACGCCCAGGGCGAGGAAGATCGAGAGCGCCACCCAGTAGGCGGGAACGATTCGTAGGATGCGCCGCTGGGCGAAGCGGACCAGCGAGAAGGGCCGAGCGGCCCGGCGGGCGACCAGGAACGGCCGGTAGAGCAGAAAGCCCGAGATCAGAAAGAAGATCGCCACCCCCTCGTAGGCCAGCTGGGTGGCCAGCACAAACAGCGACCGATGAGTGGTCAGGCCGTAGGTGCCGGTGACCGTGTGCCCTGCGAACACGCACAGCGCGGCGATCGCCCGCAGCGAGTCAAGGAGGGGGAAGCGGGGGTTACCCGGAGGCGGCGTGAGGTTGGGGGCCCGCCCACCGCTGATCGCCGGCACCGGCGCCACGATATCTTTCCGCCCGGCGCGCCGCGTGCGAGCCGAACCCGGAGCAACCCAACCGGTAACGTGGCGCCGCGTGGCTCGCCAAGCCCAGACCCCACCGCCCAAAGGCAACGCAGCCCAGATGGCGCGCGAGGCACCCCCGGCCAAGGTCGTGGTCGTGATGCCGGCCCGCAACGCAGCGAGAACGCTGGAGCAGACGGTGTCGGGGATTCCAGCTGACATCGTCTCGGAGATCATCCTGGTCGATGACAAGTCGACCGACGAGACGCTCGAGGTGGCTCGGCGGCTGCCGCTGCACCTGATCTGGCATCCGCACAACGTCGGCTACGGCGGCAACCAGAAGACGTGCTACCTGGAGGCGCTGCAACGCGGAGCCGACGTGGTGGTGATGCTCCATCCCGACGGGCAGTACGAGCCGGGGCTGATCCCGCGGATGGTGCAACCCATCCTGGATGGCGAGGCCGACATGGTGTTGGGGTCGCGGCTCGCCGAGCCTGGCGTGTGGAAGGGGAGCGGGATGCCGCTCTACAAGTTCGTCGCCAACCGCGGGCTGACGATCATCGAGAACGCGATCCTCGGCACCCACTTCACCGAACTTCACACCGGCTATCGAGCGTTCTCGCGTGAACTGCTGCTGACCGTCCCGTTCCTGCGCAACTCGATCGACTTCGTGTTCGATTCAGAGATGGTCATGCAGGCGGTTCAGTTCGACTTCCGGATCGTCGAGGTGCCCGCTCGAACCCGCTATTTCGCCGACGCCTCTTCGGCGACGGTGACCCAGTCGATCGTCTACGGCGTCAAGACGCTCGGTACCGCGCTGCGCCTCGTACTTCACCGCAGCGGTGTCCTACGCTCGCGCAAGTTCGTCCCCTGAGCAGGAACTTCCGGTGATCTCCGTCGCCTCGAGCAGCCGCCGGTCGTCCCACCCGGTGAGCGCCCTCGCAGTCTCAGGCGAGGCGCGCGGCGTGGCCGCACTGACCGCGATCGCGTTCGCGCTGCGGCTCAGCCAGCTCCACCAGTCGCTGGGCGGAGACGAGCTCTTCACCTACCAGGACATCGTCGGGCACGGACTCCGCGCAGTTATCAGCACGGTCCACGGAGGAGGCGAAAACTCACCTCCGTTGTTCTTCTTGCTGGCCTGGGTGTCGGCCAAGCTAGGCGACGCCTCGATCTGGATCCGGGTGCCCTCGCTAGTGCTCGGGACCGCGACCGTCCCGGTGGTCTATGCAGTCGGGCGCCAGAGCGTCGGCGCCCGGGCCGGCTTGATCGCCGCCGCGATCATGGCCGTGGCGCCGTTCGCCGTGTTCTACGGGGTCGAAGCGCGCCCCTACGCGTCGATGACCTTCTTCGTAGCGCTCTCCACGCTGGCGCTGCTGCGGGCGGTGCGTCCGGGCACGAGCCGGGGGTGGTGGACGCTCTACACCCTGGCGGCAGCGGCGGCGGCCTACTCGCACTACACGGCGATCTTTCTCCTCGCCGGGCAGGCGCTGTGGTCATTGTGGGTGTGCCGAGCACGGGTGACAGCGGCCCTGATCGCCAACCTGGCCATCGGCGTGCTGTACCTGCCCTGGCTGCCCAATGTGCGCGGCAAGGCCCTGGCGGTGATCGGAGCGCTGTATCCACTCAGCGTTCACCGCGTCCTCACCGACCTGCTGCGCCCGATCCCCGGGCACCCAGCGGCCCCGCTGAGCCAGATTCCCACGGTCCCCGGCTTGATCGCGTTCGTCGTCTGCGTCGCCGCCGGGGCCCTCTTCGTGGTCGTCAAGGCCCGGCGCGCTGAGGAGGCCGCAGTCTTCGCCTCGCAGAGCCGGGCCGGCCTGCTCGTCCTGCTGACGCTCGCGACTCCCGTCGGGCTGCTGCTCTACAGCCTGATCTTCACCGACCTGTGGCTGCCGCGGGGGCTGTCGGCATCGATGCCGGCCGCGGCGCTGCTGATCGGCGGGCTGCTCGCGGCCCTCCCGGCGCGGACCAGTGCCCTCAGCGTGGCCGTAGTGGGGATCGTGCTGGTGGCGGGCACGATGCGCAGCTTCGAGTCGGCCTACGGCCGCGGGCCGTATCGGGACATTGCCGCCCGACTCGATCAGGTCGCCGCGCCCCGCAGCCCGGTCCTGGTCGTCTCCCTGCAGGGGGCTCTGGCGGTGCCGGAGCAGACGCGCCGGCCCCATGACTTCGTCGGCTCCCTGCGCGGGATGTGGGCGTCCACGCCGGCTGGAGGCCGTGCCTACCTCGTCCTCGATGACGCGATTGACCGCGCCACCAGGCTCGTCGCGGGTGGGACTCTGGATCGCCCCGGCTTCAAGCTCGAAGCCCACCGGCACTACGCCGGCGCCTCGCCGACCGAGCTGCTGACCTTCGTGCGCACCGGCGGCTGAGCCTCAGCCGGACGCGGTCTCGAACACGGTCATGCAGCCGAACTGTCGAACCGGCCGAGCCAGCGGCGCGAGCTGTCGGGTCAGCTCGGCGGCCAGCTGGCAATCGGCGAGCACGAACCTCGCCCCCGAGCGGATCAGGATCGCCCGGCGGAGCGCGCCCGTCGGGTCGCGGAGGGCGGGATCGAAGAAGGCGCTGGCGGTAGGGACGTTGATGTGCGGCTGCCACGCCGGGTGCCCGGCGTAGACGGCCCGGCCGGTCAGGCCGGGGACCGCCATCGACACGTACCAGGGCGCGAGGACCCCGCCCCGCCGGGGCGTGCGGTCGAGGTAGGCGAGCGCGGAGGCCTGGTCATCGGTCAAGGAGAACAGCTGGCGGTCGAGCGCGCCGGTGAGCGTGTTCTGCAGGCTCTCGCCGACGCCCTGGGCGTGGAGAACGGCGGCCGGGACGCACCCGATGGCAATGGCGGCCACGGCGAGACCCTGGGCCAGGCGCGGCGGAGCGCGCAGCGCGGCCCGGAGCCGACTCCATCCCCGGACGGCGAGCACCCCGAGCGGCAGCGTCACCCCGGCGAGCGCGTGCGGGGGAAACTGCGGGATGAGCAGATAGACGCCGGCGGCGGCGGCCGGCCACAGGAGCAACATGAATTCCCCGTCGCCGCGCGGGCGCCGGCACCCGGCCGCGGCGACCACGATCAGCGGCGCGAATGAGGCCAAGAGCGCCCACAACGGCTCGGTGCCGGCGCCGGTCAGCTGGGACTGAAACGAGCTCCACCAGGGATCAAATCGGGACAGCGCCACGCCGTAGATCAGCGGCAGGACGGTCGCTCCGACCGGGACCACGAGCACGGCCAGGCGCCGCCGTGACGGCCGGCGCAGCCAGACCGTGGCCACGATCGCCAGCAGGGTCACCGCCTGCCAGGGATGCAGCCAGGCCACCAGCAGCCCGGCGATGGCGACCACAGCCGTCCGCCCGCGGTCGGTGCGCGCCGCGGCCTCGGCGCCGGACAGCAGCCGCTCGCTGCCGAGCAGGAAGACGGGCATCAGCCCGATGGCGATCGCCGCGTGATCGAACCCCCACAGGTTCAGGGCCGAGGTCGCGTCGTCGGTGGTGAGGATCAGCTGGAGGCGATGGACGCTCGACAGATGGCCGGTCCAGTTGGCCAGGGCCGACGCCGGGCTCTCGTAGAACAGGGCCAGGGTCACCGCCGCGGTGGCGGCCCACCGGTCGCGGAGCATCCGGCGGCCGTAGGCGGCGAAGCCGACGAACAGCACGACCAGGGCGACGGGCTTCCAGATCAGGTAGGCGAGCGGCAGGCTCAACCCGAGCCGCCACAGCACCCCGGAGACCAGATACATGGGTTGGACGTAGTCGTGCGGCGTTCCCCCGATCACCCACAGATCCGAGGCCAGCAGGTGGCTTCCCTCGTCCCGGATCCAGGCCAGATATTGGAACTGGTCAAAGAAGTCGACCCCATTGGGGCCGGTCAGGATCCCCCCGTTGACGGCCACGTAGACGGCGATCGCCACCAGGGGAGCGAAGGTCCAGATCGTCAGGACGCCGAAGGTCGCCACGTCGCCGCGGATCAGATCCGCGGAGCGGGTGAGCAGCCCGCCCCGGGCGGGCTGCGGCGTCATGCCGTGTCGCAGATCGCCACCAGATCCAGGGCCCGCTCAAGCTCGCACTCGGAGAGCCAGAAATCACCCGGCTCGATCTCGAGCGCACCCGCGCGCGGCGTGGCTCGATCGGCGCGCAGGCGCCAGTCGTAGAGCCTCTGGCGCAGAGCACGCGGAATCAGGCGGCGCAGGCGCAGCGGGTCGCGCGCCAGGAGCCGGTCGAGCTCGCGGCGCTCCTCGTCGTAGATCACGCGGTAGCGATCGGAGGCGTCGATCCCGAGCACCTGCGTGGCGGCGAAGAACGGCGCACAGAGCTCGCGCAGCTGATCGGCGTCGTACTCGACGTAGTGGTAGGGGTCGATGATCTCGTCTGGCCGTCCGAAGGTAAGGCGGTTGGGAGTGATGAAAATGGCTCGGCCGCCCGGCTCGAGGACCCGCACTACCTCGGCCAGCGCGCGCTCGGGATCCGGAACATGCTCGAGCGACTGCACCGAGAGCACCGACGGAAACGATTCGTCGGCCCAGGGCAGACGGCGCATGTCGGCCTGGACGGTCTCGCGGTCCTGGCCGACCAGCGCAGCGGGGTCCAGATCGACGCCGACGGTCACACGCGGCAACAGCTCACGGTAGGAATGGCCGACCCCACAGCCAAGATCGAGCACTCGGCCGTCGCCGAGCAGTGACGCGCACAGGCGGTAGGCGGCGACGTGGCGCTGGAAGGTCGGGTTGAAGCCGGCGCTCGCCGTGCTGACCCGCTCACCGGTGATCATCGGCGCCGAGCCTCCACGTAAACGGTGCCGCCGGCGCGGGCCGTGATTTCGGCGACCGCCATCAGGCCGGCGGCGGGCGCCCAGGCGGCGGCGGCCAACAGAACGCCCACGCGGCGCGCGCCAGCGCTGGGAGTCTCCTGCGCCTCGCGGCGCCTGATCGCGCTGTACAGGTCGGGATGGCCGGGGAGCCTACCCACGATCCCGTGCAGCCACCCGAAGAGGATCTGTCCCCCGCGCCAGTGGCTGACGCGCTCGAGCGTCAGACCGCGCTCGCGTAACCCCGCCTGTAGAGCGGAGGCTGGCAGGTGCACCAGATGGCGCGGTAGGTCCAGGTGAAGCCAGCGGTCGCCGAAGCAGCGCGCCTGCCAGCTGGACAGGTTCGGCACCGCGATCGCCAGCAGGCCGCCGGGGGCCAGGAGGGTGACGGCCCGATCGAGCGCGGCGGCCGGATCGGGGAGGTGCTCGAGCGAGTGCCAGAAGACCACGGCGGCCCAGTCTCCGGGGCGGTCGTCGAAGCCGTCGATCCCCCGGTCCAGCACGCCGTCGTCGCCGGCGCTGCGCTCCAGTCCAACCGCTTCACGCCCGCGGGCGCGCAGGGCCCGCAGCAGCGAGCCGTCGCCGGAACCGACGTCGAGCATCGGACCCGGCGGGGCGATGCGGTCAAGGCGCCGGGCGAGCGTCGCCCGCGAGAGGGCCAGCAGCCGATCCCCGCCGGCCGAGAAGCGCCCCCCGGCGGGTCGGTACCTCAGATAGGCGCGCTCGAGCTCGGCCGGGCTGGGCGCGGGAGAGGTCGTCGCCGCCCGGCACACCGGGCAGATGGCCAGAGCGGTGCCGGTCGGGTGGGCGCGAGCGCCGCACCAGGCGCAGCGCGCCGCCTGCGCCTGCTCCGTGACGGCCGGCTCACTCATCTTCGACGGCACGCCGACAGACTAACGTCAGGCAGCTGGGGGATCCTGGACGCTAGGTGTCCTGGATCGCCCAGCCGCGGCGGGACCAGTTTGGTGTCAGCGCCGCGCTCAGCGCCACTGGGCCGGATGCCCGCCGGCCCGCGGCCCGCGGACCGGACGCTTGGGGATCGTCGAGGCGAGCGCGCTCGGGCTGTGGGCGGCCGCCCGCCGGCGGGCCCTGAGGGCGCCTGGCAGCATTGGAATCGCCGCCGCCAGCCCCCGAAGGTGGGCGGTCAGGCGCCGCTCGCGCAGGGCGTGCCAGCCCCAGCCGAGCTGGCGGTAGACGACGAACGGCAGCCAGCGCAGGGGAAAGCTCTTGGCCACGAGGACGACGGTGTTGCGCGTGACCAGGAACTGGTGATCGCCGGTGAGCTGATGCGAGGACCCCTCCCCCGCATGCCAGGCCACCGCGGGCTCATAGCGGCACGTCCACCCGGCGAGCGCGAGCCGCAGCGCCAGATCGACATCTTCCAGGTAGGCGAAGTAGCGCTCGTCAAAGCCGCCCAGCTCGAGTACGGCCACCCGTCGGTACAAGGCCGCGCCGGCGCAGGCTCCGAACACCTCGCCCGGAGCGTCCCAGCGTCCGTCGTCGCGCATGAAGCGGCCCCGCTGCTCACACGCCCCGTCCCGACGCAGCACATCACCGGCGTCATAAACCCGCGTGGGGTCGGCGAGCGAGAGCATCTTGACGGCGACCGAAGCGGCCTGGGGATAGTCCTGGAGGGTACGAGTCGTCCGCTCCAGCCAGTCCTCGGCGAGTACGACATCGGTGTTGATCAGAGCGACGAGGTCAGCTCGCGCAACGGCCAGCCCGCGGTTGGCGGCGTGGGCGAAGCCGGTGTTGCGCCCCAGCTCCAGCACTCGGACTTCCGGGTGCTCGCCATGCAGGTACTCCAGCGAGCCATCGGTCGAGCCGTTGTCCACGACCACCACCTCCCCGGGGACCAATCGCTGGCCGCGCAGCGACTCGAGACATCCGCTCAACCAGCGGCGGCCGTTCCAGTTCGGGATCACCACCGAAACCGAAGGCGGGCGGCCGGTCACGGCGCGACACTGCAGCCCGGGCCGCTCATCGGCCATGATCCGTGGAGACCATGATCGGACGTGTCGTCGCCATCTCAGCCGCCGTCCTGGTGTGCGCCTGGTTCGCGCTCGGCACCCGGCAGGCCGTCGACACGACCCGGGCCGGCGCAATCGTCAACCACGCGAACATGCTCACCCGCCCGCAGGCGGCGCGAGTGCAGGCGCTGCTGTCGAGCGCGTCGGTTTTGAACCCGGACCGGCAGGTCGACATTCTGCGCGGCCTCGTCGCGCAGGAACGCAACGATCCCCGGCACGCGCTGGCCATCTTCGAGCGGGTCGCTCGGGCTGAGCCAATGAACCTGACCGCCTGGGTCTACGTGGCGCAGGCCGGCTACCGATCGCCCGTGCTCAAGCACGCCGTGGAGGAGATCGGACGGCTCGACCCGGGACCGCGGACGAACCACTGACGCCCGACAGCGAGAGACGCTCGTCGCCGGGGGCCCGGCCCGACAGCGCGGCCACGATCGAGTCGATCAGCTCGGGGCCGAAGGATTGCGCCCAGCTGCGACTCCAGCGGACGTCGCACGCGGCCAGCCGGGCGTCAACGTCAGTGACTCGCGCTACGGCCGCGCGAAGCCCGGCGAGCACCCCTTGCACCGTGGGCTCGGTGACGATCAGGTTGCCGGAGATAGCCTGCAGCGCCGCGGCCGTCTTGTTCTCGAAGCTGTTGGTCACGGTCAACAGGCCGGCCGACGCCATCTCGATCGGCACCAGGCTCGGATGGGGCGTGTGCATCAAGGCCAGCCCGAGGTCGTGCTCACCGAGCAGGTGTCCGTAAGAGCTCTGGTCACAACGGGGCAGGAGCTCGAGCACAGCACCCCCGCCCAGCGACAGGGGGCGGCCTCGGTTCACGGTCCCGATTCCGCGCAGCTCCCATCCGTCGGAGAACAGGCCCTCGTCGATCGCCCGGGCCAGCGCCAATACGCCAAGCTCGAACATGTTGCGGGCCGCGTGGGGCTCGGGACGAGCGTAGAACAGCAGCTTGCGCGGAGCCCGGTTGACGAGCTGGGCCCGCGCGGGCGGCGCCACCGGCGTGATCGCGTTCTGAAAGGACACCGACCGCCGGTTGCCCTCCTCCTGGCCCTGGGCAAAGACGCCGATCTGGTGACGGCGGAAATAGTCGCGCAGCAGCTCGCTGCTGAAGAGCGCGAAGTGCGGGAAGGTGTAGGACTGCGCCGCCAGCGCAGCCAGGCTGCCCATCGCGAAGGTGAAGGGCTCGTATTCCTGAACGAGGTAGAGGAAGCGCTCGCCCTCGACCATCCGCTGGGCGTCGTGGGCGATGTGCGCCGTCCACCAGGTGGTGGCGACGAAGCGATCGGTAGGACTGATCTCGATCGACGAGGCCTCGCGCCCGAAGACCACCTCGGCCTGCGCCAACAGGCCCTCCAAGCCACGGTAACCCTCGAGCGTGGCCCCCCAGCCGGGGGCCAGCGGTCCGACGGGGTCAACGGTGACCAGCCGGACCCGGAGGCCCGCCTCGACCAGTTTGCGGGCCAGGTTGAACTTGGCGATGTAGCCCCCGAACAGGTGCGGCAGATCGATCGTCGGCAACAGGAGGTTGACCCGGGGCGGAGCCTGCTCGGCCACCGTCCAACGTAGGGGGGCGACCTTGTCGGCCACCATGGCCACGCTCGCGTCCAGTCCCAGGTGACCCGGGGAAGCGATCAGGGACGGAGGGGGAAGCGCGTCCAGGCGGAGCCGGCGCCGCGGCAGCGGGCTGGCGCTGGCCGCGAGCAGGCGCCGCCACAGGAAGGCGTGAAAGAGCATCCATTCGGCGCCCAGGGTCTCTGGGGTGCCGGTCAACTCGCGCGCGCCGCGCCAGCCGAGGCGGACCAGGGCCAGCGCGGAGCGGTCGCCGTCCAGCAGGCACCCGAGCGCGCGTCGTTTGCGCCCCGAGAGCCCGCCGCCGCAGCGCAGCCGCAACACGGTTCCGAACTGTTGCAGCCGGCAGACATCGGCGAAGTAATGCAGGCGCCACATGCGGATCCGCTCGCGAGGAGCTCGCGGTCTGAGCAGCCGGTCTCCGAGCGAGGTCATCCGGTTCGCGGCGGCGTGCCCGAGCGAGGCATTGCCGTGCTGGACATAGTCATAGAGGGGGCGATCGACGTAGGCGATCCGGCCGGTGGCGAGCGCCGTCAAGCCGATCCAGTGATCGTGGTAGTGCGCGAACTGGTGCGGGGGGAAGGGCAGCACCCGGTCCAGCAGCTCGCGGCGCAGCAGCGAGGCGGCGCCGGTGACGGCGTTGGCGACCAGCAGCGAGAGCAGGTCGTCGTGGTTGGGGCGGCGCGTGTTCCACCAGGTGCCCGAGATCTCCGCGCCGTCGCGCGTGACCACCCGGGCGTCGCTGTACACGAGTTGCGCGTCGCCGATCGCCGCCAGCAGGGTCTCGAGCTTGTCCGGATGCCAGAAGTCGTCCTGATCGGACATCGCCACGTACTGCGCGTCTGAACCGACCAGCGACAGGGCGCGTTCGAAGTTTCGATAGAAGCCCAGCCTTCGCTCAGAGCGCGTCAGGATGAAGCGCGGGTCGGCGCCGATGGCCGAGTCGAGGCGGGCGTAGGCCCTCGGGTCAGAACAGTCGTCGCTGACGATGCAGATCCAGTTGCCGTGAGTCTGGGCGCGGATCGATTCGAGCTGGCGCTCGAGCAGGTCCCCCGGCGGGTTGTAGGTGGCCAGGCAGATCGCCACCCGCGGCGCCGAGCTGCCGTTCCACGCGGCCGCGGTCACCGGCGCCGGCGGCGGCACGACCGCAATCTCGGCCAGCGCCGCCTCGACCTCGCCGCCGCCCACGAGCTCGGCCCGAAGCTTGAGCTCGAGCACGCCCGGACCACGAGGGGCGATTGGCACGATCCCCCAGAAGCCGCTGCTGTAGCTGTGCAGGAGCGGATCCGGCCCGGAGTCCGGGTCGCGCGTCAGGGGGCCGGCGGCGAACGGGTCCAGGGTCGGATGCAGGGCCCGGAAGGGATCCAGCCGGGGCATCCCGCGGGCGTTGACTGGGTGAGCTTCGCCGTCGAGGACGAACGTGAGCCCCTCGATGTGCGCCTCGGGGCTGAAGCACCAGCCGCAGATAAACAGCGCCGTACCGGCCCCGATCGACAGCTCGGCCGGGAGCTCGGCCTCGAGCTGGACGTGGAGGTGCGGCTCACGCACGCGGCCAAGCGTAGTCGACGGTCCGCGTCGCACCGGGCCGGGAGGGCCGGTCGCCGATCCAGGCTAGCTCGCTAACGTGGCCAGCCGTGAGCGGCGAGTGGCAGGACGAGCAACAAGTCGACGTCGAGGCGTTCTGGCGCGCGATCCGGGCGCGCCATCCGCGACTGCGCGAGGCACTGGTGGCCGACGCCCGCACGACCGCTCGGCACCGGGGCGAGCGTTGGGAGTTTCGCTCGCGGGTCGACACCGCGGTGCAGATTGCGCGGCTGGCCTGGGTCAGCGATGCCTTCCTGGGGCAGGCGCTGTACCGGGCCAAGGCCCGGATGCAGGCGCTCGGCGTACCAGTGCTGCCGCGGCTGGCGCATCGGCTGGCCATGGCCATCGCTCAGATCTCGATCGGCGACCCGGTGGTGATCGGTCCGGGCATCTACATCATCCACGGCCAGTTCGTCGCCGACGGGCTGGTTGAGATCGGCTCGGGCGCGGTGATCGGGCCCTTCGTCACGATCGGCCTGCGGGCCGGCGACGTACGCGGCGCGACGATCGAACCGAACGTGAGCATCGGAACGGGGGCCAAGGTGATCGGCGGGGTTCGGATTGGCGCCGGGGCCCAGGTCGGAGCCAATGCGGTCGTGGTCGATGACGTGCCCACGGGCGCGACCGTCGTAGGAGCACCGGCCCGCGCGCACGCACGGGCTGAGGCTTCGACGTAGTAACTTCTTCACCCGTGTGGACATTGAAGTCAAGGCGCGCGAAGCCGCCGGTGGCGCGCAGCGAAGCCGAGCTGGCGGCCGAGATCGCGACGCTGACGCAACGCAACCAGGCGCAGCGCAGCTCCGAGGTCGAACAACGCCTGCTCGAGCTGCGTCATGACCTGGGGAGGCGCCGGATCGCCGCCGGCGCTGGCACCCCGGCGCAAGCTCCCCCCGACGCCGAGAATCTGCCGCCCTTCGCCGGAGAGCTGCCGGAGGTCAGTGCGGCTGACATCACCCCCGAGCTGCTGCGCGCCGGCATCCTGCGCGACGGCTGCCTGCTCGTCCGCGGATTGATCGAGCGCCAGACCGCGCTGCAGTTTGCGGCCGAGATCGACCGCGCGTTCGCCGAGCGCGAGCAACAGGACGCCGGCGGACGGGCGGCCGATGGCTATTACCAAGAGTTCGAGCCCCACCCCGAGTCCGGTGAGCCGATCGCCCGCGAGTGGATCAAGATGGGCGGAGGGGTGCTGGCCGTTGACAGCCCGATGCTGGCCTTCAAGATGTTTGAGCTCTTCGACGGAAGCGGCCTGCCGGAGCTCGTGCGGGGTTACCTCGGCGAGCCGCCCCTGATCTCGGCTCAGAAGACGACACTGCGCCAGGCGGCTCCCTCGGTACCGGGGGCCTGGCATCAGGACGGCGCCTTCATGGGCGAGGTGCGGGCGTTGAACCTCTGGCTGTCGCTATCGCGCTGCGGGGACGTGTCGCCCGGCCTGGACATCGTCCCGCGCCGGCTGGATCAGTTCGTGTCCACGGGCACCGACGAGGCGATGCTCGACTATCAGGTCTCCCAGAAGGCGGCCGAGGCGGCCGCCGGTGACCGGCCGATTGTGCGACCCATCTTCGAGCCGGGCGACGCCGTCTTCTTCGACGATCTGTGCTTGCACAAAACCGGGTCTGACCCGTCGATGCCCAACCCGCGCTACGCGATCGAGAACTGGTTCTTCGGCGGCTCCGCGTTCCCCGGCGAGTATGCGCCGATCGCCGTTTAAGCGGCCCCCGCCGGCCCCCGAGACCGGCTTCACGGGCTCCGACGACGAGCTGCGGGCCGAGATCGAGCGCCTGCGCCGGACCGATCGAGCCGGCTCCGATCCGCTCGTACAGCGGCGGCTGCTCTGGCTTCGTCACCTGGCCGGGATCCGGGAGCTCGATCGTGCGGGCCCCGAGCCTGAGTACCCCCGTCCGGACGCGTCGAGCCTCCCGGCCTACGACGGGGGGCTGCCCGAGGTCTCGCCCGCGTCGCTGACCCCCGGGCTCCTGCGCGCCGGAATCCTGCGCGACGGCTGTCTGCTCGTGCGGGGGCTCATCGACCGCAGCGCCGCGCTGCGCTTTGCTGGCGAGATCGAAACGGCGTTTGCAGAACGCGAGAGGTTCGACGAGGCCGGCGAAGCCGCGCCGGGCTACTACGAGGAGTTCACGCCTGATTCGCGCTTTGATCCGTACCTGGGGCGGCCGTGGATCAAGATGGGCGGCGGCGTGTACGCCGCCGATTCGCCGCGCCTGAGCTTTCAGATGATCGAGCTGTTCGGAGCCGCCGCCCTGCCGGCGCTGGTCTCGAGCTACCTGGGGGAGCCCGCTCTGATCTCAGTCCACAAGTCCACGCTGCGTAAGGCCGATCCGTCGGTTCCCGGCGCCTGGCATCAGGACGGTGCGTTCATGGGTCCGGTGCGCTCGCTGAATCTGTGGCTGTCGCTGTCGCGATGCGGTGACGAGTCCCCGGGCTTGAACCTTGTCCCCCGACGCCTGGACGATTACGTGCCGACGGCGACCGAGGAGGCGACCCTGGACATGCAGGTCTCCCAGCGCAAGGCGGAGGAAGCCGCCGGGGAGCGAGGCGTGATCCGGCCGATCTTCGAGCCCGGCGATGCCCTCTTCTTCGACGAGCTGTTCCTGCATCAAACCGGCTCTGAGCCGACCATGCCCCGGCCTCGATACGCCTTGGAGAGCTGGTTCTTCGGACCCTCAAAGTTTCCCGCCGCCTACGCCCCGATCGCAACCTGATCGGCCTGGTGACGTTCGAGGCGCAACGCCGACAGCGCGTCGAGACGCTGGCGCGGCGGCTGCAGCATCCGGATCCCTCCCAGCTCCTCTTTCAGATGGCCGAGATTGCCGGGGACCAGACCTACCTTCGCCACGGCATCACCGCCGGACCGGGAGACGTGGTCCTCGACGTGGGCGCCAACGTAGGGGTGGCGGCGGTGTTCTTCGCTGTGCTCTGTGGCGTGGCTCAGGTCCACTGCTTTGAGCCCGTGGCGCCGGTCTGCGCGATCCTGCGCGAGAACGTGGCCGCGCTTTCTGCCTGCGTCGTCCACGAGCACGGGCTGGGCTCGCGGCCCGGCCGGGTTCCGATCACCTACTACCCGGGCGCGGCCGCGATGTCAGGGCTGTATGCCGATCCGATCCGCGATTGCGCGCTGGTGCGAGCGGTGCTGATCAACCGCGGCCTGTCGGAGTCAGAGGCCGACGATCAGCTCGCCGGCCGGTATCAGTCCGAGCGCCTGAGCTGCGAAATTCGCACCCTGTCCGGCGCCCTGCGCGAGCACCAGATCGAGTTCGTCGATCTGCTCAAGATCGACGTCGAGCGCGCCGAGCTCGACGTCCTAGGCGGGATCGAGGGGCGAGATTGGCCTCGGATCGGTCAGATCGTGATGGAGGTCCACGACGACGACGGGCGCGGCCAGGCCACCGCCGACGCCCTCGTCCGTCGCGGCTTTCGGGTGACCCGCGACCAGGAGGACGCGATGCACGGGACCTCGGTGGAGATGCTCTACGCCACCCGCCCATGAGCTGGACCGAGATACCCCCGATCGAGCTGGAACCCCAGGACAGCCCCGGCCATCCAGTGGCCCCGTGGTTCGGCAAGGCGCGGCGCGAGCGGCGCGCGCACTACGCGGCCCGTCCCGCGCCAGCGCCCCCGCGCCGGCGCGCCGTGATCACGATGGTCCACAACGAGCCGGTGTTTCTACCGCTGTGGCTGCGCTACTACTCGCGCTGGTTCGCCCCGCCGGACATCTACGTGCTCGACAACGACACGACCGACGGCTCGACCTCACGCGACGGCTTCGTCCGGATTCCGGTGGCCCACGATCGTGTGGACGAGGATTGGCGGGTCAAGACCGTTCAGGGATTGCAGCACGAGTTGATCGATCGTTACGAGATCGTTGTGGTGACCGACGTGGACGAGATCATCGCTCCCGTGCCCCGGCACGGGTCGCTGGGGGAATATCTGGATCGCTTCGACGAGGAATGGGTCAACTGCCTGGGGTATGAGCTGCTGCACTGCAAGGACAGCGAGCCACGCCTGGACCCGAGCCGGCCGATCCTCAGCCAGCGTCATCACTGGTTTGCCAACGGCGGCTACGACAAGGCCGCCCTGACTATGGCGCCCGTGGAGTGGCGTTCTGGCTTTCACGGCCGAGCCGATTTTCAATACAACCCCGATCCCGACCTGCGGCTCATCCACCTGCACCGGATGGATTATGAGATCTGTCTGGCCCGTCATCAGCTCCGCAGCCGGCGGGCCTACTCACAGCGTGATCGCCACGAGCGGCGATCGCTGCACAACCTGATCATCGAGCCCGAGGCGTTCGAGCGCTGGTTTTATGAGGACAGCTGCTTCGAGGGCGTGGAGATCAAGCTCGAGGAGATTGCGCCCGCGTGGCGACACGTCTTCTGACCCGCTGGCGGCGAGCCGCCGACCCGATCGTCACACGCGCGCGCGCCCGGCGCGACCGCTACCTCCGGCCCGAGGCCTCGACGGGCGAGGACCAGTGGCAGCGTGTGGTCCTCAACGCCGCCGTCAGCCGTCATATCGACGCGCTCGGACCCCAGGCGCTGAGCGCGGCCGAGATCAGTGGCGAGGCCCACGCCCAGCGGCCGTGGCAGAGCTTCTCGAGCCTCAACTTTCCCGAGTTTGACCTCTGCGCGCCCCTCGATGGACATGCGCGCTTTGACGTCGTGATCTGCGAGCAGGTTCTCGAGCACGTGGTCGACCCGGTCACGGCCGCTGAGAACCTGCGCGGGCTGTGCGCCCCCGGCGGCCACGTGATTGTCTCCACTCCGTTCTTGATCCGCGTGCACGAGTTGCCCATGTACGCGATGGGCGACTACTGGCGGTTCACGCCGCGGGGCCTGCAGACCCTGCTGCAGCGCGCCGGATTGACGGTTGACTCCGTGCAATGCTGGGGAAACCGCCGCTGCATCACCGGCAACTTCGACGTCTGGCCGAGGTATCGGCGCTGGCACTCGCTGCGCGACGAGGCAAACCTTCCGGTCCAGGTCTGGGCGTTCGCCCGCAATCTTTAGAATCAACCGCCTTTTCGGAGACCACCCCCGGACGCAGACGCTCATCATGTGGAAAGACAAAGAGGTATCGGTCGTGCTCATGACCTACGCCGAGCGCGACTCGATCCGCGGCGTGATCGATGGCTTTTTCGCCACCGGCGTGGTCGACGAGGTGCTGGTCATCGACAACAACGCTCAGGCGGGAACCGCCGAAGAGGTCGGGCGGACGAAGGCTCGCCTGGTCCACGAGCCTCGGCAGGGCTACGGACATGCCACCCGGCGGGGCCTGCTCGAAGCCCGAGGCGACCTGATCGTTCTGGCCGAGCCGGACGGAACCTTCCTGCCCCAGGACATCATCAAGCTCTTGGTCTACAGCGGGGAATGCGACGTCGTCTTCGGCACGAGAACGACGCAGGTACTGATCTGGCAGGACGCCAACATGGCTCACTTCCTACGCTGGGGCAACTGGACGGTGGCCAAGCTGATCGAACTGCTCTTCAACACCAGCCATCTCTCAGACGTGGGCTGCACGTACAAGCTGCTGCGCCGCGATGCCGCCGACTACGTGGGCCAGACCATGCAGATCGGCGGAAACCACGCCGGCGTCGAGATCATGCTGCTGACGATCACCTCGGGGGCTCGGTTCGTCGAGGTGCCGGTGAACTACCTGCCCCGGGTCGGCGCCTCCTCGGTGACGGGGAAGCGCCTGGCGGCCGTAAGCGTCGGACTGCGGATGATCGAACAGGTGCTGCGGTTCCGGCGCGCTACGCCGCGCCACCTCAAGCGGGCGCCGGCCTTCATCGCTTCGCATCCACTCAGCTATGACCAGGACTATGAGCAGCTCCCACTTTGACTCGATAGCGGACGCCTACGATGTCTCGCTGCCGGCCCACGTCGTCGAGCACTACCTGCGCAAGCGGACCGAGTTCGTGCTCCGCCACTGCCCTCTTGGCAGCGGGCTCGATGTCGGCTGCGGCACGGGCGCGCTGGCCGCGCGGCTCCAGGACTGCGGCTTTGAGATGACCGGGGTCGACCCGTCGAAGGGCATGCTCGACGTGCTCCGCCGCCGTGTCCCCGGCGTTCGCGCCGTGACGGGATCGGGCACGGCTCTGCCGTTCGCCGACGCCAGCTTCGATCTCGTGCTGACCGTCGCGGTGATGCACCACATTGCCGATCCGCGGGACGTCCGCGCGACCCTGGGCGAGATGGTCCGGGTGTGCCGGCCCCAGGGTCGGATCCTGGTCTGGGACCACAACCCCCGCAACCCCTACTGGATCCACCTGATGGCTCGTGTCCCCCAGGACACGGGCGAGGAGCGGCTGATCGGCGAGCCGGAGGTCCTCGGCGGCCTGCGGGCCGCCGGCGCTCAGATTCTGCTCAGCCGGCAGCTCGGACTCGTGCCCGACTTCATCCCGCCTTCCGCGCTGAACGCGGCGGCCCGACTCGAGCGCGCGGTCGAGCGCACGCCGCTGGTGCGCCAGCTGGGCGCTCACAATGTCGTCCTGGCCACGCGCTGACGGCCCCGGCCGTACTCACCGGCGCGGTGCGAGTCTGACGACCACGAATCCGTTCCGGTCGGTGTAAACCGGGATGAGACGGAACCGCTGGTCGAGTTGGTGCAGGATCCAATCCAGCTGTGCGTTGCTGCCGGTGCGGGGGTGATCCAGGACGTAGCCGGGCGGACGGTCGCGAAGCGCACGCACGTCGGCGAGCGCGGTCACGTCGACGATCGCGAGACTGCCGGCCGGCAGGCGGGCGATCCCGCGCGTGATCGGCGGGATCCACACCGAGGGCAGATACACGTCCTGGTTGGGGTCACCGATGAACAGGGGACTCGCGCGCTGCGCGCGCAGCTCGATCTCGATCGCCAGATCCGGGGCGGCAGGCAGGAGGATGAGCGGCCGCCCCCGCGGCACGTAGCGCGACAGCAACCGCTCGCCGGCGGGGGCACGAGGATCGATCGGCGGCGGATGCGCGAGGCGGTTCAGGGCGCCGCCGAGCCCGCCGCCTGGATAGGCGTGGGCGACGGCCGAGACCGAGAAGTTGGTGCCGACGGCGGGCACGGCGACGGCGACCATGAGCACGGCCACGCCGAGGGTAAAGGCGAGTCCGCCGTCACGCAGGCCCGACGAGACCTCCGCGGCACCCCTCACCAACAGCTGTAGCCACAGGGTCGCGGCGACCAGGATCGGCAGCGATGTGTACAGCAACAGGTACGTTGAAGACCGGTTGTCGATGTAGCTGAAGGCGGCAATGGCGTAGGCCGTCGATCCGGTCAGCGCGATCAGCAGCGTCCGTCGGCGCGCCGCCAGCGCGGGGGCGCGCCGGATCAACAGGATCACCGCGGCGGCCGAGGCGAACTCGGCAGCGGCGACGGTGAGGCCAGGAGACCAGCGTGAGAACCCATACGTCACCGACCCCTCGTGCCCACCGAGCAGCAGGCCGCGGAGATAGCCGAGGTACTGCGTCCAGTCCGGCAGCTGACCCGTCCCCGCCAGCGTGGCCCCGGCCAGCAGCAGGTGGGCGCACAGCACCGCGGCCACGGCGAACCCCAGCTGCTTGCCCAGCCAGCGGCGACGCCGCTCCGGCCCCCGCAGCCAGGCCTCGACGATGGTCACCGCGGCGAGGGTGAACGCCGTATAGGCGAACGCCTCGAGCGCCCAGATGGAGGAGACGCCGAGGGTCACGAGCGCCAGCCGGCGGGCACCGCCGGCGCGACCGGGCCAGCGGCTCTCGGCGACCTTGGCCAGAACGACGGCGATCGGCATCCCAAAGCGCAGCGGACCCTGCTCGGGCAGGGCTCCCACCTGATACGGAAGGTTGTAGATCAGCACGATCACGGCGAAGGCGATCGCCGACGCCGCCAGCAGTCGTCCCACGCCGGCGATTCGCAACACGCCGTAGGCCGCCATGTAGACGACGGCCGTCAGGAGCCCGTCCAACAGGCCAAACGTGCCGTAGCCGATCGGAACGAGGTGAAACCAGGCGGCCAGGAAGTACAGCAGCCCGACGCCGTACTGCGACGGGGGGACGTTGACCAGGACCGCGCCGCCGGCGAGCAGCTGGTTGGTCGGTCCGAGGATCCAATCCTGCTGGAACTGGATCACCCCGGGGGCGAAGTAGACATTCGGCAGGCCGCCGGAGGCCTGGAACACGACGATGTTCGGAATGGCCAGCAGGAGGACGAGGAGCACGGCGCCGTCGAGCCCCCGGCGCGGCGTCCGAGCGAGGCCGGGGAGCCGGACCCGGCGGTGGGCGGCGAGGATGGCGGCGGCGACAACGGCGCCGAGGGCGAGCGCGGGCACGCTGATCGAGGCCAGGCCGGTCACACACAGCACGACGCCGAAGACGAGTGCGCCCGCCACCCCCGGGACCACCGGCGACGGGCGGGTAAACCTCAGCAGCAGCGGCCACGGCCTGGTCAGCGCAGCGCGGGCGAGGACGGCTCCCGCCAGCACCGACCATGTGGCGGTGCCCACGAGCACGCTCCCGAGCCCATCGCCCCGCGGCGCGGACGCCGACAGCCTGACCACGATCAACATCGCGGCCAGTGTGGCCGCCAGGCCCGCGGCCAGACCAGTGACCGTGCTCGCTCCGCGCTGGGCGGCGATCCGGTCAGCCAGGCGCGGCACCATCAGCACCGCTACCGGGAGCAGGACCGCGAATGTGAACAGGTACAGAGCCGTCTTGGCGGTCTGCTTCTGGCCGATCAGGGAGCGGAACGCGGGACTGAGGGCTGGCAGGTGCACGACCAGCAGAACAGTCGACATCGCCACGAGGAACAGACTGCCCGCCAGCGCCACCGTGAGCGCCAGCGTCGCGCCCCACGACGCTGGGCGCGCGCCACCCTCGGCGCCGGTCGCTGGGGCGCTCGTCGCCAAGGTCTCAGGACCGCGGGCCAGCGGGGTCCGCGTACACGCTCACCTCGGTCGGCGCGAGGCCAGCGTACACGTGCGTTTCCAGGAGGCGGTAGGGAGGCGGAAACGGCGGCTTCGGCGGCTGGCGGCGCGTGGCGATCTCGGCCCCGGGGGGGAGCACAGTCGAGACCACGGCGATCGGGCCGCCGCGGGCCGCGGCTACAGCGCCGGCCACCGCGTCCGAGAGCGACGCGATCGGGTCCGCGAAGCCGAACGGATGCTGCCGTTCGGCCGGGGACCCGGCCCGGAACACCGCCACGCGACGGGTCAGCTCGACGTCGATCGGCGTCAGTGGACCGGGGCTGATCTCGCCGGTCTCATCGATGACCGCGTGAATCGCCGCACGGGCGTTGATCAGATCCGCGGCGGCTTGGTAGTTGGGTCGGGAGTAGGTGGCGCTGAGCATCAGCACGGCGCCGATCGCGAAACCGCCGAGGACGAGGCTGACGGCGGCGACCCGCAACCTCGGGGCCGGCGCCGTGAGCAGCGCGGCCAGGCCGAGGGCGAGCCCCGGCCAGGAGGCCGCCAGGTTGCGGACCCCAAAGATGTGCGAGCTGAAGACGCTCACGACCCCCTCGCCCACTGGGGTCACCAGCACGAGGACGAGGACGAGGATCAGCGGCTTGGGCATCCCGTCCAGCACCGACGCGCGGTGGCCCCCGCCGCGACCGGGATCAGCGGCCCGCCGGGCGAGACCGGCCCCGGCGATGATCGTGGCCAGGACCAGCAGCGCCAGCGCAACCGGGCCGGGGAGATGAGCGACGCCGGCGTCGTAGTTGGCGTAGGGGTATCCGATCGCCCAGTGACCGAGGATGACGGGGATGTCGTGGGCGCTGAAGGGTGACAGGGCCGAGAGGATCTTCAACGTGGGCGAACTGAAGTCCCGCAGGAACCCCACCGTCCAGGGCAGCAACCCGGCCACGGCTCCGAGACTGGCGACCACCGCCCGGCCCCGGGCCGGCGGATGGGCCCACAGCAGCCACAGAAACTGTCCGGCCAGGACAAAGCCACAGGTCAGATGCGAGTACACCGCAGCGCACGCGCACACGGCGTAGAGGACCCACCAGCGCGCGCGGCCGCTCTCCACGGCGATCAGCATGGCCAGCGTCGAGGCCATGACCAGGAGCATCATCACGGCGTACGCCCGCGCCTCGGTGGAGTAGTAGATCATGAACGGCGAGAGCGTGGTCAGGGCGGTGGCCACCAGCGCGGCCCGGGGACCCACGGTTCGGCGACCGAGCAGGTAGATGACCGGCAGGCTCAAACCTCCGGCGATCAGCGACGGCAGCCGAAGGAGGAGCACAGAATGCCCGAGGTGCGCCGTCACCCAGGCGAGCACGAAGTAGAGCGGGGGCGTGATCTCCGCGTGATGGATCGAGGCCGAGCCGTAGAGCAGCGAGATCACGTCTCCGAACCCGTGGGTGACCGAGATCCAGTAGGTCGAGAGCTCGTCGGCGAAGATCGATTGCCGAGCCACGAGCACCCGCAGCACGACGCCGATGACGGTCATCGCCGCGACGAGCGCGATCGGGAGGATTGGACCGGCCCTCGCTCCTGGTCTGATCGGAGCCGGGGACGGGCGGCCCGATACCGCAAGGAGATCAGCGAGCTCGGTGCCGGCCATCGGGGCAGACTGTATCTGGCCCGATCTGGCCTGCCTGCGCCCGCAGGTTCGAGTGTTAGCCTCAAAGACCCCGGCGGCGAGAATCGCGCCGGAGTCACTGCTCATGGCGACCTCAACCACGACCGACTCAGGGCCAGCTCGGCCGGCTCGGCCGTCGCGGGCGGCCAAGCCCACGCGCGCGGGAGCGGCGGCGGGCCCGGTCGTGCTCGAGGCCCGCGGGCTGACCAAGACCTTCCTTGTGCCCGATCAGCGGATGGATACGATCAAGGAGCGCGTCATCCATCCGCTGCGCCAGATCCACAAACGCGAGCTGCACGCGCTACGCGACGTTTCCTTCGATGTCCACAAGGGTGAGTTCTTCGGGATCGTCGGCCGCAACGGGTCGGGCAAGAGCACGCTGCTGAAGATCATGGCCAGCATCTACCGGCCTGACGCGGGCCGGGTCCGGATGGCGGGACGCGTCGCCCCGTTCATCGAGCTCGGAGTCGGCTTCAACCCGGAGATGACCGCCCGGGAGAACGTGGTCCTCAACGGCGTCCTGTTCGGGCTCACCCGGCGCGAGGCTCAGCGCCGGATCGACGCCGTGATCGAGTTCGCAGAGCTCGAGGACTTCCTCGAGCTCAAACTCAAGAACTATTCCTCGGGCATGATGGTGCGCCTGGCCTTCTCGGTCATGGTCCAGGCCGACGCCGACATCATGCTCATCGACGAGGTCCTGGCCGTCGGTGACGCCTCGTTCGCCCAGAAGTGCATGGACGTGTTCTACGAACGGCGCCGGCTCGGGCGCACGATCGTGCTCGTCACACACGACATGGCGACCGTCCAGTCCCTGTGTCACCGGGCGATCGTGCTGCATGACGGGGCGCTCGAGTACAGCGGCGAGCCCGAGGACGCCGCCCTGCACTACCTGCGGCTCAACTTCGGCGGCCATCTCGAGGATCCGGGGGACCGGGAGCCCAGCGATCTGCCGGTAGCCGAGGCCGAGATCAACGGCCGTGTGGTCCACGCCCGGCTGCTCGACGAGCAGGGCGAGCCGATCGAGAACGTCGAGCAGGGCAAGCCGATCGCCCTGGATATTGTGCTCGAGGCCGCCCGCGAGCTCGACCGGCCGATTTTCGTCCTGCACGTGCTCAATGTCGATGGCGACGTGGTCTTCGGGATCGAACGCCAGCTCGACGCGCTGGTCGCCGAAGGCCAGCGGGTGGCGCTCGGCGGCGAGGTCGAGAACCTGCTCGTGCCCGGTCGCTACTCGGTCGACTGCTGGATCCGCCGCGACCGGGCCTCGGGCGACATGGTCGTTCAGGGTTTGCGCGCGACCCACTTCGTCGTCTTCGGGACTGCGTCGCGCCACGGCATGGTCTCGCTGCCCAACACCGTGGAGCCCAGAGCGCTGCCGCCGGTGAGCGGGTGAGCTTCGAGACCAGCGAGCTGACGCTGCGCGAGGTCCCCGGTCCCTCCGCCTTGGGGGGCGGTTGGCGGCGCTCACTCGAGCTGCTGTACCTGATCTCGGTCACCGAGTTCAAGAAGACCTACTTCGGGACGGTGCTCGGCTATCTGTGGTCGCTGGCCCGCCCGTTGATGCTGTTCGCCGTCCTGGTCACAGTCTTCACCAAGGTCCTGCGCTTCCCAACGGTCCAGCACTATCCCGTGCTGCTGCTGATGAACATCGTCCTGTTCGGCTTCTTTCAGGAGGCCACGGGGATCGCCGTTGTATCCGTGGTGGGCCAGGAGGCGATCGTGCGCAAGACCCAGTTCCCGCGGCTGGTGATCCCGCTGGCCGTGGTGATGACTGCCATGTTCAACCTGATGCTCAACCTGGTCGTGGTAGTGATCTTTCTGCTGGCCTTCGGGGTCGCGCCGATGTGGACCTGGCTGCTGTTTCCGATCATCCTGGTCCTGCTGGTCGTGCTCACGACCGCGGTGTCGATGATCGTCTCGTCCCTGTACCCCCGGTACCGGGACGTGGCGATCATCTGGACGGTGTTCTCGACGGCGTTGTTCTACGCCACCCCGATTCTCTATGCGATCTCCAATGTGTCGGCTCATCCGACGCTGCGCCGACTGATCCTGCTCAACCCCCTGGCGCCGATCTTCGAGCTGGCGCGCAAATGGATCATCCAGGCCAATGTCCCCGATCCCGTGACCGCCGCCGGGGGCTGGCCGGGACTCGCGGCACCGGCGGCGATCTACGTAGCCATCTGCGTATTTGCGGTCTGGATCTTCCGCCGTGAGGCGCCTCGGATTGCCGAGGCGCTGTGACCGTGACGACCCCAATACGGGTACTAGACTGCGCGTCCGCGTGACCGAGACCCGCACCGACTTCGACCCCTATCTGCACGACCCACTGCGCTGGGGAGCCTCGATGGTTCACCACTCCGAAGCGCTGCTGGCCTGCCTGAAGGCGGTCGACGCCAAGTCGGTGGCCGAAGTCGGTGCCTACGCCGGCGACCTCACGCGGCTGCTGGTCGAGTGGGCCGGACAGGCGGGCGGCACTGTGCTGGCCGTCGATCCCGCCCCGCAGCCCGCGCTCGTGGCCATGGCCGACGAGCACGCGCTCCTCGAGCTCGTACGCGAGACGAGCCTCGAGGCACTGGCGCGGGTGCAGCTCGCCGACGTGATCGTCCTCGACGGCGACCACAACTACTACACGGTCTCCGAGGAGCTGCGACTGATCGCCGATCGGGCCGAGGGCACGACGCTGCCGCTCCTGCTCTTTCACGACGTCTGCTGGCCCCATGGTCGTCGCGATGACTACTTCGATCCCGATCAGATCCCGCCCGACCTCCGACAGCCGCTGGTTCCCAACGGCTCGGGGCTTTACCCGGGCGATCCGGGCGTTCGACGGGGCGGCCTGCCCTATCCACGCTCAGCGGCGACCGAGGGCGGCGCCCGCAACGGCGTCCTGACGGCGATCGAGGACGTCGTGGCCGGCTCCGATCAACTCGAGCTCGTGGTCGTCCCGGCCTTCTTCGGCTTCGGGGCGGTGTGGCATCGGGACGCTCCGTGGGCCGACGCGGTGGCCCAGGTGCTCACGCCCAAGCATCTGGATCCCCTGCTGGCCCGTCTGGAGGAGAACCGCGTCGCCCACATCGCGCAAGAGCACATGCTTCGGGTCGAGCTCTGGGACCAGCAGGAGCGTCAGACCCGCCAGGAGCAGGCCCTGCGTCGGATCCTGGCCTCGAGCGCCTTCGCGCTCGCCGAAGGTCTGTCCAAACTCAGGGTGCGCGCCAAGATCGCCCCCGGGCAGTCGGTCATCTCGCGAGCCGAGATCCGCCGCGTGCTGGACGATTAGGGTTCGCTCAAGTCGGGTTTCAGATCTGGGCCCGATCGCGGCGCCACTGGTTGAGCCGGCGCAGCGGCTTGGTCAGCCGCCAGGACGGGGTGCTGGTCGCCGTCTGCAGCGAGCGCTCGAGCGCCTCCACCCGGGCGTCATACCCGAGGCGGTTGAAGTACGCGGTCGCCCGGGCACACTCGCGGTCGGCTTCGGCTCGGCGCGCCCGCTGTCGGGCGGGAAGCTCGGGCTCACTCGGTCCGGGATCGAGCTGAGCTCCCCATTTGCACGACACCGCGATGTGCGACTCGACCCACAGCTCGATATCGCTGATGATGTCCAGCGATCGATGCTCGATCACCCGCAGATCGCTGGTCACGACGCGCCGGCCGGCGGCGCGGGCCTGCAGACACAGATCCACGTCATACCCATGGCCCAGAACCAGCTCCTCATCGAAGCGGAGATTCTCTACCGCCCACGGCGAGAGAGCCATCACGAAACCATCGACCGCTTCGACCTCAGCCGGCGCGGCGGTTGACCCAGTCCAGGAGAAGGCGGGAAAGCGGCCGCCGCCAAAGTCGGTGTAGGCCGTGGTCACCGGCCCACAGCTGACCGCACCCTCCCACCAGGCGATGCTCCGCACCTGGCTGGCGCCGACACATCCGACCACGGCCACGTCGGAGGAGCTCAGCGCGGCCCGCAGCTTGGCACAGCAGTCCGGATCGACGATCTCAGCGTGCGGGTGGACCAGGACCAGCGCCTCAAGGTCTTGCAGCTGGGCCGCCGCGTCCAGGAGCAGGTTGTAACTGCGCCCGATCGTGTCCATCGCGGCGAACACGAGCATCGGCGAGTCGGGCTCGGCGGCGGCCCGCAGGCCCGGACCCGCATAGCGGGTAAACGGCTCCACCTCGCTCACCGAACAGGCGAAGGCGATCATCGCGGGGGGTCCGGCGCCGGAGTCGTCCATCGCTCCGGCGCCCGGCGCCGGGCTCGCGCCACCCAGCGCATGGGGGCGGTGATCCGCCACGAGATGCTCTCTTTCGTCTCGGCCAGAGCGTGCTCGAGCTCTCTGACGCGAGCCGCATACTTCATAGCGTTGGCGTGATCGTGAAGCTTGGCCGCGTCGCGCAGCGCCTCGGCCCGCAGCGCCCGCTGTTCCCAGCTCCCCGGCCCGGTTCCGATGCCGGGGATGACCCCGTCCCACTTCTCGGCCACTCGCATGTGCGCCTCGATCCAGGGCTCGGGATCGCTGAAGGGCTTCAGCGAGTGATGGTGCACGGCGCGAAAATCGGTCGTTATGACCTTTCGCCGGGCGGCCCGAACCTGAAGGCAGAAGTCAAGGTCGTAACCGTGGAACTGGCCCAGGGACTCATCAAAGCGCACGTTCTGGACTACCCACGGCGAGAGCACGAGCAGAAATCCGTCCAACGTGTCGACCTCGCCGTTGCGAGCGTAGGGCGGCGCGCCGTCCCGGGCCCACGAGAAGGCCGGGAGATCGCCGCCGCCGTGCTCGTCGAAGCGGTGGACGAACGATGCCGCCGAGACGGAGCCTTCCCACCACGCGATGCTGCGCACCCCGATCGCCCCGACGCAGCCGACCAGCCCGACCTCGGGATCGGCCAAGGCCAGGCGCACGCGCGCGCAGAAGTCGTGATCCACGATTTCGGTGTCCTGGTGAACCAGGACCAGGGCTTCGAGGCCGGGGCGCGTTGACGCTTGCTCGATCAGCGCGTTGTAACTCGCGAAGATCGAGCCCGGCGCCGGGCCGGCCAGGATCTCTGAGTCGGGCTCGGCACTCCGCTGGATTCCCACCTCGGCCGCCGTCCGGTAGACCTCAGGCTTGGTGATGGCGCAGCCGAAGGCGATCACGCGGCGCCTGATTCTAGGGGCTTCGCGAGGGCACCGGCCGGGCCGGGCCGGGGAGCCTCGCCGATCGCCAGCAGGGCTCCGGCCATGATCATCGCCGTCATCGTCACCGCCGGCATCTGCCAATCCCAGTCCAGGGGAGCGTGGGCGATGTAGGCGACAAAGCCCGCGCTGGGACCAATCGCGAGCGCGGTCAGACGGCGGGCCTGCGCCGCGGCGCGGGCGACCCCGGCGAGAAACACGGCCAGCAGGGCGAGCCCGACGACCCCCAGCTCGGCCAGGACCTGCAGCGGCAGCGAATGGGCGTCTTGGGCGAACTCGTTGACCGTGCGCCAGCGCAACCAGTAGACGCTCCAGCCACCGGCACCGACACCGTGCAGCGGCTGTTGGCCGAAGGCCCGCAGCGCCACTTTCCAGTAGGCGTAGCGATTGCTCTGCAACGTCTCCAGTCGAGTCGCCCCGCCGGGAAGCGGCCGCGGCGCGGCGCTGCTCTCCTTGGAGCCGACCGCGATGGCCAGGGCCAGGCCGGCGGCCACCGCGACCAGCGCGATCTGCGGTGCCCGGCGCGGGAGCTTGAGCCTTCCCGGGCGCTCGCGGCGGATCAAGAGCAGCTGAGCCGACGCACCGATCAGGGCCACGACCACGAGCAGGACGAACACCACCGCTCCCTGAGTCTCCCGCGTGGACAGCGACCCGGCCAGGGAGGTGACCCCCCCGAAGGGCGCGGACGCCGCGGCGGCGCCGGCGGCGACGGCGACGCAGAGCAGGGTCGCGCGCAGCTGCTCTCGACGCCCCGAGGCGGTCACGACAGTAATCAGACCGGCCGCGCAGGCAAACAGCGCGCCGCGAGAGAACGAGACGTAGAGACCCATCCCCAGCAGCGCTGACGCGGCGGTGGCCGAGGCTCGCAGCCGCGGGGAACGGCCGCCGTCACCGGCCAGCCGTGCGCACAGCACCAGGCCGATGGCCGCCAGCTCACCCATCGCGTTCCAGTAGGACAGCGGCTGTTCAAGCCGGCCCTGGGCGCTGACCGATCGCGCGAAGTGCAGCACCCCGGGCGCCAGACGCTCCGAGACGCCGTAGCCGGTCACGACCAGGGCCCCGGCCGCGAGCAGCGGATCGATCAAGGCCAGCGGCGAGGCCCCCGAGAACAGCACGACCGCGGCCAGGGCGGTGCCCAGGTACAGGACGACGATCTGACCCGCGTGATACGCGTTTCCGGCCAGGGGGGCCCAGGTCAGCGAGAGCAGCGTCCAAGCGGCCAGCAGCCCGAGACCACCGAGGGCAATCAGCGCGTTGCGGCCCCGGGGCACCGCCCCAGAGCGCAAGGCCAGTCCGGCCAGCACCAGCAACCAGACCCCAAGCCCCGCCCAGGCGCGGGCCTCGTCGAAGAAGCCGCCGTTGAAGAAGGCCAGCCCGGTCGGCCCGGCCAGAAGCACCACGCGGGCACCGCTGAGCGACGCTGAACGCATCGCCGCTAGATGGAATCAACCATCTAGCTATGCGGATCTCTGGCGGCGCGCCTGACCAGACGCGTGGAGACGAGTGGTTGGCGAGCTGCGCCGAGCGGCTGCGACAGGCCCGCGCGCGCCGCCGCAACCTCCTTGAGCAGGCCACGCCGGAAGCTCGAGATCCCGAAGCGCTCGGCGTGGGCCACCAGCACCTGCGGATCGACCGCCTCCTCGTCGAACTCCAGCACGGCTTGGGCGAGGGCCTCGGCGTCCCCAGACCAGAAGCAACCGGTGACGCCATCGACGATCGTCTCCAGCGCACCGCCGGCGGCCCGTGCGATCACCGGCCGCCCGGCGGCCTGGCTCTCAACGGCGGCGATGCCGAATTCCTCGACCGAGGTGACGATCAGCGCTCGCGCGCTCCGCAGCGTGCTGGACACATCGGCGTCGGAGAGGCGCCCGGCCAGCGTCACGGTCGGTCCGGCGAGCCGCTGGAGGCGCCGCGCGTGGGGTCCGTCGCCGATAATCACCAGCGGCAGGCGCAACTTGTTGAAGGCCGCGATCGCCACGTCGATCTGCTTGTGCGCCATGAGCTCGGAGACGATCACGTAGTGGTCACCCACCGGGCCGGGGGCGAATCGCCTCGTGTCCACAGGCGGGTAGACGACGGTCGAGTCGCGGCCGAAGTAGGCCCGAATCCGGGCTTGAGTGATGACCGAGTTGGCGACGTAGCGGTTGGTTCGCTGGGCGGCGATCCAGTCCCACTGGCGCCAGCGGCGAAAGGCACCGCGCAGGAAGGCCCGAGTGATCGGATTACGGCGGCGAGCTAGGGTCTGATCACGATCGTTCCAGGCGTAGCGGAACGGGTTGTGGCAATAGCTGACGTGGACCGAGCGCTCGTCGCAGAGTACGGCGTGGGCCCAGGCCGAGGAGCTCGACACGACGAGGTCGTAGCCACTGAGATCGAACGACTCGATCGCGGCCGGATACAGCGGAAGGAGCGCCCGGAAGGTCCGCGCCGAGGGTCGCAGCCGCTGAAGAAACGACGAGTTGACGTTGCGCCCGGCAAAGCGGCCCTCGGTCCCCTGCTCGTCATAGACCGCAGTGAAGATGTCGGCCTCGGGCCACATTTCGCACAGCTCCAGAAAAACCCGCTCGGCCCCGCGGACATCGAGCAGGAAGTCGTGGACCAGTGCGACCCGCGATGCCAAGGGGCTCTGGGTCTCGTTCCCCACGGGTTCCAGTCTACGCCGCAAGCTCAGACCCGGCGGCATAATCCAGCGGCCGCAGCGGGCGCGCGCCGTCCGGTCGGGCGAGCCGTCGTGGAGACGTCCAAGTGACCAGAATCCTGTTCGCCAGCTATTCAGGCCTCCTGGGGGGCGCCGAGCGCGTCTTGCTCGATTGCGCGACCGCGATCGACGGGGCCCACGTCCTGGCCTGTCCGCCCGGAGCGCTGGCCCAGCGGGCCCGGGTCGAGGGCCTAGCCGTCCTCCTGGTGCCCGAACGGGGGCTTCGCGTCCGGGGTGGCCTGCGGGCGCAGGTCCGGGGCGCGCGGGCGCTCGCCGCCCACGCCGCCGAGCTGCGGCGGCTGACGCGCGACCTCAACCCAGAGCTGGTCTTCGTTTGGGGTATGCGCAGCGCTCTGGCCTCGCTGGCGCTGCCCGGCCGGCCGCGGATCGCCTTCGATCACCACGATTTCCTGCCCGGGCCGATGATCGCCGCCGGCGTTCGCGCCGCGGCCCGTCGGGCCGCTGTGGTGACCGTCCCGTCGGCCGCCGTGGGCGACGACCTCGACCCCTCGGGGCGGCTCTGCGCTCGGATGCGCGTGGTCACGCCCGGCGTCGAGCCACGCTTTGGCGACGTGGGGCCACCCCCGGACGCCCCCGCCGTGCTCGTGCTGGGGGCACTGACTCCGTGGAAGCGACCCGATCTCGCGCTCGAGATCTGCGCGCTGGCCCGGTCCCGGCTGCCCGGCCTGACCGTCCGCCTGATCGGGGTCCCGGTGACCAGCGATGAGTCGCTACCCGCGCAACTCAGACGCCGGATCTCCGCCCCGGATCTGGCCGGCGCGGCCGAGCTCGCCGGGCCGCGGGCCGATCCCAAGGCTGAGCTGGCGCGCGCCGCCTGCCTGCTGCACTGCGCTCCCCGGGAGCCCTTCGGGATCGTCCTGCTCGAGGCGATGGCCTCCGGACGCGCCGTGGTGGCGCCCGACGCGGCCGGGCCGCGCGAGATCCTCGATCGGTCGTGTGGGCTCCTGTATAGCGCCGGGGACGCACGGGCCGGCGCCGACGCGCTGGTGGAGCTCCTGTCTGACCGCGACCGGCTGCGGGCGATGGGCGTTGCCGGTCGGGAGCGGGTGCGCACCCGCTTTGGGCGCGAGGCCACCCAGTCCGGGTTCCGAAGCGCGCTTGAGCCGGTTCTTGCACGCCGGGCGGCGGGGATGACGGCGGGTACGTCGAGGGCGACGGGGAGCGCGGGGGCCGGGATCACGGTGGTGACCGTGACCCATAACTCGGTCGCCGAGCTGCCGGCCCTCCTGGCCTCGGTGCGCCGCCATCTGCCCGGTGCGACAGTGACCGTGGTCGATTGCGACAGCCGCGACCAGACCGTAGCCCTGGCCCGAGGCGCAGCTGGAGTCAAGACGATCGCGTTGAGCGAGAATGTCGGCTTCGGGGGCGCCTGCAACCGCGCGCTCGGCTCGGTGGCAGCGCCGGTCACCGCCCTGCTCAATCCCGACGTGGAGCTGATCGATGCTTCTCTCGCCGAGCTGGCGGCCGAGGCGCTGCGCACCGACCGTCCACCCCGCCTGCTCGCTCCACTGGTCCTCAGTGCCGACGGCACTCGCCAGCCAACCGCCCACCCGAGACCGGCCTCGGGTTCCGATCTGGCGCGAGCCCTGATCCCGCCCGCTGTCCTGCCGGGACCGCCGGGTGCGTGGTTAGCCCCGTGGCGGGCCAGGGCGCCGCGATCGGTCGGCTGGGCCGTGGGTGCGGCGATCGTCGCTCGCACCGAGACGCTGCGCCGCCTGGGCCCCTTTGACGACTCGATCTTTATGTACGGAGAGGACCTCGAACTCGGGCTGCACGCCGCCGCCGAGGGAATCGAGACCTGGTTCTGGCCCACCGCGAGGGTTGTGCACAGCGGGGCGCACGCCACCGGCCGGGCTTTCGGCGGCGAGCCGTTTGCACGTCTGGCCCGGGCGCGCCACGACGTCGTCACCCGCCGGCTCGGACCGGCCCGGGGTCATATGGATGACGGCACCCAAGCGCTGACCTTCGCGTCCCGATGGGTCTACAAACGCGCCCTCGGTCGCAGCGCCGAGCGGGAGCGCCAGCAGCTCGCCGCGCTGCGCGAGGGCCGGCGGGCTCGATGAACGATCCCCAGCGGCGGCGGCTGATCGCCGCGGCCACGCTGGTCGCAGCCGCGGTTGTATTCCTCGTCGCTTGGTTGCTCGCGAACGCCGGGCCCCCACACCCCGGAGGCCCAACCACCTCACCCCCCTCGACTCCCGCCCGGGCCCTCCCCGCACCTGCCCAGCAGGAGTTTGGAGCCAGCGTCAACTTGCTCTTCAACGGGCCGCGGGTGGGCGACGGCGTGATCGCGGCCCAGCTGCGCGCGCTCCGCGCGACGGGCGCGACTGTCGCCCGCACCGACGCGCTCTGGGAGGCGACCGAACCCACGGCCCCCGTGGCCGGAGTACATCACTACGACTGGAGGTTCGACGACCGGATCGCCGGCGCGCTGAGTGCGGCCGGGCTGCGCTGGCTGCCGATCCTCGACTACTCGGCGCCGTGGGCTCAGTCGATCGCCGGCCAGGACCACTCCCCCCCGCGTTCAGACGCCGAGTACGCGGCCTACGCCGGGGCGTTTGCGGCGCGCTACGGGGCCGGCGGGGAGTTCTGGCGCGCCCACCCGCAGCTCACGTCGGAGCCGGTGCAGACGATCGAGATCTGGAATGAGCCCGACAACGGCGAGTTCTGGACCCGGACTCCGGACGCGGCCGCCTACGCGGACCTATACGCGGCTGCTCGCCGGGCCGTGGACGCCGCGGTCCCAGCGGCGCGGGTCATCGTCGGTGGGCTCACCCGGCCCACCGAGTTCCTGCCCGCGATGCTGGCGGCCCGGCCCGGCCTGGCCGGGCACATCGACGGAGTCGGGGTCCATCCGTACGGAACCCCGCCCGTCGTGGCGGCCAAGCTCCAGGCCGACCGCAGGATGCTCACCGCCGCGGGCCTGGGCGCGGTTGCGCTCTACGCCACCGAGTTCGGGTGGACCACCAGTCCACCCGGTGCTCTGGCCTACGTGCCCGCTGCGATCCGCCCCGGCTACATCCGCCAAACGCTGGACGAGCTCGGCGGGAGCCGGTGCGGGGTAGCGACCGCGGTGCTCTACACCTGGTACTCGCCCGACCAAAACCCCGCCGACAGCCAGCAGTGGTACGGGATCAACGCTCCGACCGGCGCCCCGACGGCGGACTCGACGGCCTTTGCGGCCGGCGTGCATAGCGCCGCCGCCGCCCGGCCGGCCACGCGGTCCTGTGGCTAGCGGGCCGCCGGGAAGGCGGCGCCACTAGTGCAGGCAGTTGGTGGCGTTGGCGCCCTTGGCGCGGCAGTGCTCGAGCGCGAGGGCCCCGGTGCTGAACGCCCGCAACGCCGGCTTGGCCATCACCTGATCGCCGGTCAGGCGCGTCAGGCCCGAGAAGCTGAAGGCCCCCGCGGGGCGCTTTTCCACGCCGACCCACGTGTAGTAGTAGAAGCCGATCAAGTGCAGGGCGACCCGGTGGGCGCCGATCAGCGGCAGCAGGGCGGCAATATCGCGCGCCTGGCCGGCCTGGGTGGTGTTGAAGTCAAAGTGCTGATCGGTCTTACCCTGGGCGGAGGGCCAGCTCACCTCGGTGGCCAACAGCGACTTCTGACCATCGTGCTCGTGGCTCATCGCGTGCCGCATGTACTCCATGTACTGGATCACGTTGGCGGGCTGCTTGGTGAAGCCGTTGAGCGCCACGATGTCGAACAGGTTGCGAGCCCCCGGGATCGCGTAGATCTGTCCGAGCGAGCGCCAGGCGAAGTTGGTCAGCGCCCCGAGGACCACCTGGGCCCCCGGGTCGGCCCGTTTGATCGCCTGATGGGCGAGGCGCAGCAGGGGCACATAGGTGTGAGCAAACGGCTGCGGCCAGTAGTAGGGGATGTTGGGCTCGTTCCATATCTGCCACCTCCGGATCGGCATCCGCGGGAGCTGGGGATGGGTCCGCCAGAAGCTGCCGCGCGGGCCGTAACGACCGACCAGGGCGGCAGCGTACGCGGCGTAGGGCGCCGCGCGTTTGGGGGTGTCGACCCCATTGCGGTTGCGACGGGCGTCCCACTGGGGGGTGTAAAGGATCGTGGGCAGGACGCTGATCCGGCGCTGGGCCGAATCGCCGACGATCTCGTCGGTGATGCCAAAGTTGGTCGGCCGGCCGCCAACGTCGGTGAATTCGTTCGCCTGGGCGGCGGGAACCTGGTCGGCCGACGCGTAGGGCTGGGCCGCCGCCCAATCGAACGCCGCCCGGATGCTCTGCACCCCGGAGCCGACCATGGTCTTGAGCTGGGCCGGGTAGTCGACCGTCGTGTCCGGCGCGAACATGGGACCATCGACGTCAACCCCGACAAAGCCCTGCGGAACAGCCGGCGACGCCTGGGTTGAGGAGCTCGTGTTGGCCCGGCGGGCGGTGGCGCTCGTGCTCAGCAGGCCGGTCAGGCTGACCGAGGCGAGCACGACCAGGACGAGCGAGAGCCAGCGCCCTCGCCCTGCTCCGTTCACCGACGACGCTCCGGGCTTCTCATCTGATGTAGAAACGTCGCCGGCGGTCACGAGTTGCGCGCCGCAGGACGAATCCGCCGAGAACCAGAGCCAAGCCGAGCGCGACGATCAGCCGGGCGTCCAAGCCGGTATAGGGCAGAGAGGCGCCGGCCTTGGCCCTGCGGCCCGCCGCCGTGGTTGCCGTCGGCGCCGTGCTGGGCGTCGTCGCGGTGGCCGTCGAGGCGGCCGGGGTGACCGGACTACTGGGGGTGGTCGGCGCCGGAGCGCTCGCCGCCGGCGTGGTCGCACTGGACGGGGATGAGCCCCGGTGGCAGTGGGCGAGCGGATCGACGTACTGCTGGTCCCCGGCCGAGCCGCTGCCACCGCAGGCCGCCATCGAGGCGGCGGGGCTGACCAGCGCCAGCAGCCCGAGAACGATCAGGCACGCCAACAGATGTCTTGGACGAGACACCGGCCGAGTATGGCAAAGGCCTCCCCGGACTGACGCAGCGCCGCCGGCTGCGGCCCGATCCGCGCCCCCCGGGCCACCGTGACGCGCGCCTGCAAACCGCGCTTTTGCAGGATTTATTGCACAGCAGGACAGGGCGCCGGTGGCGCGATGGCCGTGTTAGGGTCCTGACCGCCTCGTCGCCCAGGTCCGCCGGCGGCGCGAAGCCTGCCCGCATGCCCAGACCCCACCGCACGCCCTGGATGACCCGCCTGGCGATCGCCGGAACGGTCCTCGCGGCCTCGCTGGGAACGGGGCTGACCGCCACCAGCACCGGTGACGTCCAGAGCCAGATCAGCGCCACCCAGTCGGCGGCCAGCGCGCTGCGCTCCGAGATCGCCCGTGACTCTCAGCGGATCGCCACCACTTTGGGTGGCCTGCAGCAGGCGCGGACCCGGCTGGTGGGGATCCAATTCGACCTGGACCGGCGGGTGGCCCAGCTGCGCACCGTCCAGGACTCATTGCTCGCCGCACGTTCCCGTCTGATCGCGCTCGAGAACCGGTTTCACCTCGCCTCGGGCGCGCTGGCCGCGAATCTGGTCGCCAGCTACGAGGGTGGTCAACCTGATCTGATGTCGGTGGTCATCGAGTCCCGCGGCTTCGGCGATCTCCTCGAGCGCGTCGGCTTCATGGCCCGGCTCGCCCATCAGGACGCCCACGTGGTCGGCGCGACCGAGGCGGCCCGGGCCGAGGTCTCCACTCAGGCCACCCGGCTGGGCGTCCTGGAGCGCCGCGACCGCACCCTGGCCGTTCAGATCCTGGCCCGGCGCAACTCCGCCGCCGCCCTGCAGTCGGCTCTGCTCAGCGAGCAGCTGCGCCAGCTCTCCGTCCGTTCGCGGGTCAGCGCTCGCTACCAGGCGCTTAGCGGCCGCCTGAAGAGCCTCGAGCGCCGCGCCGCCGAACAGGCCACGCGGGCGGCGCAGACGGGCAACGCCAACGTGGCCGGGATCCCGGTCAACACGAGCGGCCTGGTCCAGCCGCCCCCGGGCGCACCGGCCGCAATCGCCCAGGTGATCGCCGCCGGCAATGCGATCGCCACTCTGCCCTACATCTACGGCGGTGGCCACGCCTCCTTCCATGCCAACGGCTATGACTGCTCGGGCTCGGTCAGTTACGCGCTGGCCGCGGCCGGCCTGGTCCAGTCACCGATGGTCTCGGGCGGTTTTGAGGGCTGGGGCGCACCGGGTCCTGGGCGCTGGATCACCGTGTACGCCAACGCCGGTCATGTCTGGATGACCGTGGCCGGCTGGCGCTTTGACACGGTCGCCCTGGCCATGAGCGGGACCCGCTGGGCTCGGGGCGGCGGCGAGTTCTCGGGCTTCGTGGTTCGCCACCCCGCCGGCCTGTAGAGGGAGGGCGTGCCCCAGGCCAGCCAGCCAGACCACCGCGGCCGCGATCGCCGACACGGACAGGATCTCGTGGGCGCCCAGGAGGTCGGGGGCGCGGCGGCAGCAGCTTGGCGCTCATCAGCAGGCCCAGCGAAACGGACCGAGCTACGAGCTTCCGAAGAGCGGCGCGGGCGGGCGAGCACGCCCGCCGTCCGAGTGGCGCTCTTGGGCGCGGACGACCCAGAGCTCGGCGAGCTCGAGTAGGTGACCGTGAACGCGGAGCCGCCGGCGGTCAGCGTCGAGGGCGCCGCGGTGACCGCCGCGGCCGGGCTGGCGATGAAGCGACGGCCGTTGGCGGCCAGGATGATCCTGGTCGTGCGCCAGCGACGGTCGGCGATCCGGCCCCGGTAGCCGCCGGTTCTGACCACGGTGGCGCGGCTGAACCGTGCCGATCCGAAGTTGGCCAGGGCCAACTCCTGGCACGGCGCGTTGCCGCTGCACTCCGAGGGGGCCTCGACGATCCACTCGGCCGACGACACGTCCAGCCGGCGCACGTGTACGGTGCGCCGAAACGAGGTCCGGCGGCTCACGTCGTCGATGCGCAGGTGTACGTCGTGGCCGTTGACGGTCACGGCTGCGGTCAGATAGTCGCCGGGCGCGACCGTCATCTGGATGGTCTGCGATGCGGCCGGGACGAGCTCGTACCAGACACTGGAGACCACCTGCCCTGATGCTCGGCAATCGACCTCGCTGCCGATCTGCTCGAGCGCCGACGAGGTCGGCCGGTAGCCGCCGAGCCCGACCCACACCGACGAGTAGGTCGGCGTCCCGGGCGTACACGTGGCCGCCGGTTGGCGCCACCCCCCGAACACGCGATGAAAGCTCACGTGGGAGCTGTGCGCGGCATAGCCGGCCCAGTTCGAGCTCCGGGTGCTGTCAGCGAGCGCGGGGGCCGCCCCGAGCAGGCTCAGCGCCAGCACGCCGAGCATCGCGGCGGCCCAAAAGCGCCGGTGCCGGCCTCCTCTCGGGCCGTGGTCCCGCCTGTACCCGTGGCTGCTCGAACGACGCATCGGCCTTATTTTGCCCTGGCGAGGATCTCGGGGGCGCGCCCCTGACAGTCGTACAGCCTGACGTTGCCCGTGGTCGCCGTGGTCAACGTCAGAGACGGGCACGCCTTGGCCACGACCGCCAGCGCGGACTGACTGCCGGTGCGGGTGTCACCGCGGGCCTGGAAGTCCTGACGGCTGTCGTCGATCACCCACCGCAGGCGGCCGTGGACGACCTCCATCGCGATCCAGGCCGCGCTGACCGAGCTCTCGCGACCCGAGAAGCCGCCCAGACCGGCCACATCAGCGTTCGAGCTCAGGATCGCAGCCGCGGCTGAGCTCTGGCTGGAGACCCCGATCGCGCCGCCGCCGTGGGCCTTGGCGTAGCCGACGGCGGCCTTGAGCGTTGCGGTGTCGCCGCCGAAGCCGCCGGGACCCCCGAGGCCCTGGGCTCCAGCGGTCGCGCTGGGGCGAGCTCCGGGCGGCGGGCCGCCGGGGAGTCCCGTCCCGCCGGGGCCGGGCAGGCCGGGCAGTCCACCGGGACCGGAGCCACCACCGGGCACCAAGCCGCCACCGGGCACCAAGCCGCGGCCCCGGCCCCGAGCAAAGCCGCGGGCGAAGCCTCCCGGTCGGGCGAAGCCTCCCGGTCCGCCGAAGCCGGCGCTGGCCGAGCCGCCGGCCGGGAAGGTGCCGCTGGTCGCGTGCCCGAGCGTTTCGGCGGACCACGCGGCGGGCGCGGCGAGCAGTCCGGCGAGGGCGACCGCCAGCAGGCTCATGCGCAGACGCGGCGAGAGCTTGAGGACGGCGGTCGGGAGGGCCAGGACGGCGGCGGCGATCGCTAGGGGCCGGGTCCAGGCCAGCGCTCCGTTCAGCGTCGTGAGCACGACGAGCTCGGTGACCGCACCGGTGACGATGGCCAGCGCGGCCGTAATCCGCCCGCTCCGGGTACCCGAGAGGCCAAGGCCCACACCGGCGCCGATCAGCGCGGCGGTGAACGGGGCCAGGAAGGAGACGTAATACGGGTGGAAGATTCCTGAGGCGAAGCTGAACACGATCGCGGTGGTGACAAACGCCCCCCCGACGGCGATCAGCCAGCCCGTGCGCGGATCGCGCCGGCGCAGGCGGGTGCTGACCAGCAGGCCCACCCCAGCCACGAGGGCGAAGCCGAGCAGCCAACCGGCCTGGTCACCGAGGCTGGACTGCAGCAGGCGGGAGATTCCGGTGCTGCCCCCGAACAGGCCCCCGCCGGGCCCGCCCCCGAGGCCCGCGGCGCCTCCCGGCCCGCCGGTCTGGCCGGCGATTCGGCCGACGCCGTTGTAGGAGAAGATCAATGACCAGATGCTGTTGTCCGCCGTGCCGGAGATCCAGGGCCGATCGGCCGCCGGCGTGAGCGTCACCAGCACCGGCCAGGCCAGGCCGACCACGGCCAGCGCCGCCCCACCCGCGAGCAGCTGCCGGACAGCGGTCACGGCACCACGAGGGGCGACGTAGAGATACGCCGCGGCGATCCCCGGAACGACCATCAGGGCGACGCCCATCTTGGTCTCGAAGCCAAGGCCAACGCCGACGCCCGCCCACACCAGCCACTTCGTCGCCCCGGTCTCGAGCGCGCGGGCCGTGAACCACAGCGCGCCCACACAGCAGAAGGCGAGGAGCTCGTCGGGATTGTTGTGCCGTGAGACGGCCACGACTACCGGCGTGGAGGCCAGCGCCAGCCCGGCCGCCAAGCCGGCCGGCCGTCCGAAGCGCCGGCGGACCAGGTCGTAGGTGATGCCCGCGGCGGCCACGCCCATGAGCGCCTGGGGAATGAGAATGCTGAGCGGATGAAAGCCGAACACGCGGGCGCCGAGGGCCTGCACCCAGAGCGCGAGGGGCGGCTTGTCGACCGTCATCAGACCGGTTTTGTCCAGCGAGATGTAGAGGAAGTCGTGCCAGCTCGTGGACATCGAGCGCACGGCGGCCGCGTAGTAGGTGTTAGCCCAGCCGTTGATGCTCAGGCCCCACAGGTTCAGGACGCCCGCGACGACCAGCAGCCCGGCGAGCTCGGGACGAGCACGCAGCAGGATGAGCGCCCCGGGAACCGAGCGCAGAGCTCGAGAGCGGCGCCCGGGCGCGCGCAAAGCGGCGGAGTCCGAGCTCATCGCTGGAGGATCCGCAGGTCAGATGAGAGAAGCCTAAGAGCGCGGCGACCGGGGACCATCTCATCGTCGGACCAGCCCTAGAGTACGAGCCACCACTTTGAAATAAGGGAGTTCTGAGAGCCATGTCCACCAACAGCTTTGACGCCCGCTCCGAACTGAAGGTCGGGGAGCGCAGCTACACGATCTTTTCTCTCGATGCCCTGCAGTCACGCTTTGACGTTGCCCGGCTGCCGTTCTCGCTGAAGATCCTGCTCGAGAACCTCCTCCGCAACGAGGACGGCGACGCGATCAGCGCTCGAGACATCGAGGCGCTGGCCACCTGGGACGCCAAGGACACCCCGAGCCAGGAAATCGCCTTCACGCCGGCCCGCGTCGTCATGCAGGACTTCACCGGCGTCCCGGCGGTGGTGGATCTGGCGGCGATGCGCGACGCGATGCGCGACCTGGGAGGGGAGGAGAGCAAGATCAATCCGCTCGTGCCGGCCGAACTGGTGATTGACCATTCGGTCCAGGTTGACGTGTTCGGAGCGGCCAACGCGTTCAAGCGCAATGCCGAACTCGAGTTCGAGCGCAACCAGGAGCGCTACGCGTTCTTGCGCTGGGGGCAAGGCGCGTTTGACAACTTCAGCGTCGTCCCGCCCGACACGGGCATCGTCCACCAGGTCAACCTCGAGTACCTGGCTCGGGTCGTGTTCGTGGACGACGAGCACAACCTGGCCTACCCCGACACCCTGGTCGGAACCGACTCGCACACCACGATGGTCAACGGCCTCGGCGTGCTCGGCTGGGGCGTGGGCGGAATCGAGGCGGAAGCGGCGATGCTCGGCCAGCCGATGTCGATGCTGATCCCGCAGGTCCTCGGGTTCGAGCTCACCGGCGAGCTTCCGGAGGGGGCCACGGCCACCGACCTCGTCCTGACCGTGACCGAGAAGCTGCGCGAGCGCGGCGTGGTGGGCAAGTTCGTCGAGTTCTACGGGGTCGGCCTGGCCAACCTGCCGCTCGCTGACCGGGCGACGATCGGCAACATGTCGCCCGAGTTCGGCTCCACCTGCGCGATCTTCCCGATCGACGCTGAGACGGTGCGCTATCTCGAGTTCACCGGCCGGCCGCCCGAGCTGGTGGAGCTGGTCGAGGCCTACGCCAAGGCGCAAGGCCTGTGGCACGACGAGAACTCCGAGGAACCGACCTTCTCGGACAAGATCGAGCTCGACCTGAGCACCGTCGTGCCGAGTATCGCCGGGCCCAAGCGCCCCCAGGACCGCGTCTCCCTGACCGAGTCCAAGTCGGCGTTCCGGATGGCCCTGGAGGGCCTGCTCCCCGACGACGAGGGCCAGCGCGGCGGCGAGGACGACTCGCTCTCGGACTCCTTCCCGGCCTCAGACCCGGTCTCCACCCACGTCGCCAACGGCGAAGGCCATCGCCCGTCCGGCGGGACCGGCGGGGCCCAGGTGGCCGATCGGCCGAGCTCGAGCACGCCGGTCACGCTCGAAGATGGAACCGAGACCGAGCTCGACCATGGCCACGTCGTGATCGCCGCCATCACCAGCTGCACCAACACGTCGAACCCATCGGTGATGCTGGGCGCCGGGCTGCTGGCTCGTAACGCGGTGCGCAAGGGCTTGAAGGTCAAGCCCTGGGTCAAGACCTCGCTCGCCCCCGGCTCCAAGGTGGTGACCGAGTACCTCGAGCGCGCCGGGCTGGACGAGTACCTCGACGAGCTGGGCTTCAACCTGGTCGGCTACGGGTGCACAACCTGTATCGGCAACAGCGGTCCCCTGCCCGAGGAGATCTCCGAGGTCGTCGGCGCCGAGAACCTGGCCGTCGTCTCGGTCCTGTCGGGCAACCGCAACTTCGAGGGCCGCATCAATCCCGATGTGAAAATGAACTACCTCGCCTCCCCTCCGCTGGTGGTGGCCTACGCGCTGGTCGGGACAATGGACATCGACCTCTACGACGAGCCACTGGGCGAGGACAAGGACGGCGAGCCCGTGTACCTCAAGGACATCTGGCCCGAGACGCACGAGATCGCCGAGACGGTCCAGGAGGCCGTCCAGTCCGACATGTTCCGCAAGAGCTACGGCGAGGTCTTTGACGGTGATGAGCGCTGGAACTCGCTTGACCCGCCGGGGAACGACGCCGGCGATCGCCAGAGCTTCGCCTGGGCGCAGGACTCGACCTACGTCCGTCAACCGCCCTACTTCACCGACCTGCCGATCGAGCCCCAGCCGACGCGGGACATAGAGTCCGCCCGCGTGCTCGCGATCCTCGGGGACAGCGTCACCACCGATCACATCTCCCCGGCCGGTTCGATCAAGCGTGACAGCCCGGCCGGGGCCTACCTGATCGAGCACGGGATCGAGCCCCGGGACTTCAACTCCTACGGCTCGCGGCGCGGCAACCACGAGGTGATGATGCGGGGCACGTTCGCCAACATCCGCCTGCGCAACCAGTTGAGAAGGAACCCACCCCTCCCCGAGGGCGGCGTGACGCTGTACCTCGGCGACGGTGGCGAGGATGAGCTGTCGATCTACGACGCCGCGATGAAGTACGCCGAGACCGACACGCCGCTGGTCGTGCTGGCCGGTAAGGAGTACGGCTCGGGTTCCTCGCGCGACTGGGCCGCCAAGGGCACGGTGCTGCTCGGTGTGCGAGCGGTGATCGCCGAGAGCTTTGAGCGCATTCACCGTTCCAACCTGGTCGGCATGGGAGTGCTGCCGCTGCAGTTCTCCGACGGAGATTCGGTGTCCTCACTCGGCCTGAGCGGGCACGAGGAGTTCACGATCGTCGGGATCGCGGACGCCGAGGAGGTGCCGCGGACGCTGACCGTCAAGGCCGACGACCAGGAGTTCGAGGTGACCGTGCGGATCGACACCCCCCAGGAGCAGCGCTACTACCGCCACGGCGGGATCCTGCAGTTCGTCCTGCGCCAACTGCTCGCCTAGGAGCGGTCGCTCGGCCTCGCGCTGGACCGCTAGCCTTCCCCGCCATGTCCACTCCCGAGCTCCTGCACCAGCTGCTCACGGCCGCCGGTCCGTCCGGTCACGAGACCGATCCGGCCCAGGTCTGGCGGGACGGTTGCGCCGGATTCGCCACCGAAGTCCGCGGAGATCGCGTGGGCTCCTCGATGGCCCGGGTCCCGGGCACCGGCGGCGGCCCGACGCTGGCCGTGATCGGGCACATCGACGAGATCGGGGTTCACATCTCGCACATCGACGACGACGGCTTCCTACGCTTCGGGGAGGTCGGCGGCTGGGATCAGATCGTGCTGGTCGGCCAGCGGGTCCGGATCGCCACCCGGAAGGGCAACATCACCGGGGTGATCGGCCGCAAGCCGATCCACCTCATGAAAGGGCCCGACCGCGAGAAGAGCCCGGTGATCAAGGACCTGCACATCGACATCGGCGCCAAGGACGGAGATCAAGCGCGGGAGATGGTGCGAATCGGCGACGTGGCGGTGATCGATGCCGATCCCGTGGTGATGCCCAACGACCGGCTGGTCGCGCGCGCGCTGGACAACCGGATTGGCTGCTTCGTCGCCGCCGAGGCGGCACGCCTGGTGGCCGAGGACGGGGGTGCCCCGGGCGATGTGATTGCGCTCGCGGTGGCCCAGGAGGAGACCACCTTCGCCGGCTCACGGACCAGCGCCTTCGCCCTGGAGCCCGACCTGGCCATCGCCGTCGACGTGACCTTCGCCACCGACCAGCCCGGGATCGACCTCGGCCCGATCACCAAGCACCCGCTCGACTCGGGCCCGGTGATCGCGCGGGGGACCACCTTGCACCCGGCCGTGACCGAGCTGCTCTACGAGACCGCCGAGGCGGAGGGCTTCGCCTTCACCGTCGAATCGTTGGGCCGGGGCACCGGCACCGACGCGGACGCCGTCCACGTCTCGCGCGCCGGCGTTCCCACCGGGCTCGTGTCGGTGCCGATCCGCTACATGCACTCCCCCGTCGAGCTCGTCTCGCTGGCCGATATCGAGCTGGCGGCCAAGCTGATCGCCGCCTTCGCCCGCCGGCTGCCGGTTGACATGTCCTTCGAGCGCTGAGATCGGGCGCGTGAGCTCGGGTCCCGCGGCCGCGCCGACGGGGCTGCTCCTCCTCCTCGACGTCGACGGGACGCTGGTGGCGCGCGCTACGGAGGCCCACAGCGCCGCTCTGCACCAGGCGGTGCAGGAGGTCCACGGTATCGACGCGCGCCAGCTCGAGCATTCGATCGATCCGGCCGGCCGCACCGACGGCGAAATCGCCCGGCTGCTGCTGCTGCTCGGCGCCGGCGTCTCGGCGCTGGCGATCGACGAGCGCGCGCAGGACGTGCGCGGAGTCTGCGCCCGGATCTACGCCGAGTCGTGCCCGCCCTCGCTGGCCGACAAGGTCCTTCCGGGCGTGGTCGCTCTCCTGGACTGGCTGGCCGGGCTCGATCAGGTCCGGCTCGCGCTGGTCACCGGCAACTACGAACCGGTCGCGCGGCTCAAGCTCAAGCGGGCCAGGATCGGGCACTACTTCGTCAGCGGCCAGGGCGGCTTCGGCTCAGATTCCGAGGCTCGCGCCGCGCTGCCGCCTCTGGCCCGCCGGCGGGCCGGCGAGGACGGCGTGCCGTGGCCGCGCGCTCAGACGCTGATCATCGGCGACACCCCGCGCGACATCGCCTGCGCCCGGGCCGATGACGTGCGCTGTTTCGCCGTCGCCACCGGCCCGCACCCGGCGCAGGAACTGATGGACGCCGACGCGGTCGCGACGGGCGCCGCGCAGTTGCGCCCGCTGCTCGAGGCTGCGCTGGCGGCCTGAGCGCTCAGCGCTTCGGGGTCGGGAACTGCGCGCGCATGATCAGGTCCCAGACCCGGTCCGGAGTCACCCGGCGCTGGCCGATCATCAGGTGGGCGCTGGGCGTGACCGGGTAGCGGGCCTTGGGGCGCTTGGCCGACAGCGCCCCGGCGATCGCCCCGGCGACCTTCTCGGGGCCGCCGCCCAGCTTCACCATCGGCCCCTTGTAGGCCTCGGCGGTGAGCTTGGCCACGTGGCGGTTGAAGTCAAAGTACGCGCCACCCGCCGCCGTATCGCCACCGTCCCCGGTGGACGTGTCGACCGAGCCCGCGGCGACGTCACCGAAGCCGGTCACGATCAGCCCCGGCTCGATCAGGATCACGTCGACCCCGAAGCCGCGCACCTCGAAGCGCAACGCATCGCTGAGCGCCTCGACCGCGTACTTGGTCGCGTGGTAGATACCGCCGCCCGGAAAGGTCAGGCGACCGCCCATCGAGCCGAGGTTGACGATCTTGCCCCAGCCCTGCTCGCGCATGCCCGGCAGGGCGAGCTGGGACATCCGGATCAGCCCGAACACGTTGGTCTCAAACTGGGCTCGCACGTCGTCGATGGCAACCGACTCGACCGCCCCGGATTGGCTGTAGCCGGCGTTGTTGATCAGCACGCCGACCGCGCCCTCGGCTTCGGTGATCTGGCGGACGGCGGTGGCCATCGACTCCTCCTCGGTGACGTCCAGGGCCAGCGTCACACACCCGAGTTGCTGCAGATCAGTGATCGCCTCGGCGCGGCGCGCGGTGGCGTAGACCTTCCAGCCGTCCTCGTGCAGACGCCGGGCGGTGGCGTGGCCGATGCCCGAGGAGCAACCGGTGATGAGGACGGCCTGGGATGCCACCAAGGGCGCGAGTCTACCCGCGGACGAGCTTCTTGTACGTGATGCGCTTGGGCCGGACCACTCCCTTCGGGAGCGGTGCCCCCTCGGCCCCGAGGAGCTCGTGGCGGAAGCTTTCGTAGGCCTCGAAGTTGCCCTCGAACCACCGGACCTGCGAGTCGCCCTCGAAGGCGAGCACGTGGGTGGCGATCCGATCCAAAAACCAGCGATCGTGAGAGACGACCACGGCACAGCCGGCGAAGGCGAGCAGGGCCTCCTCGAGCGCACGCAGGGTGTCGGTGTCGAGGTCGTTGGTGGGCTCGTCGAGCAGGAGCAGGTTGCCGCCGCTGCGCAGGAGCTTGGCCAGGTGCAGCCGGTTGCGCTCGCCGCCCGAGAGCTTGGCCACCTTGGTCTGCTGGTCGGAGCCCTTGAAGTTGAAACCGGCCACGTAGGCCCGGCTGTTGATCGGGCGATCGCCGAGGGTGATCTCGTCGAGGCCGCCGGAGATCTCTTCCCAGACGCTCTTCTCGGGGTCCAGCGCCTCCCGCGACTGATCGACGTAGGCCAGCTTCACGGTCTCGCCGATCTTCAGCGTGCCGGCGTCGGGCTGCTCCTGCTCGGTGATCATCCGCAGCAGCGTCGTCTTGCCGGCGCCGTTGGGTCCGATCACGCCGACGATCCCGCCGCGCGGCAGGTTGAAGCTCAGGTCGTCGATCAGCAGGCGGTCGCCGTAGGCCTTGCGCAGCCCGTCGGCCGAGAGCACGAGATCGCCCAGCCGGGGGCCGGCCGGGATGTGGATCTGGACCTGGTCGAGCCTGACGTTGCGCTCCTCGGCGAGCAGCGCCTCATAGGCGTTGAGCCGGGCCTTGGGCTTGCCGCGTCGAGCCGAGGCGTTCATGCGCACCCATTCGAGCTCCTGCGCGATCGTGCGCTGCCGGCTGGACTCCTGACGTTCCTCCTGCTTGAGGCGGGCCTGCTTCTGGACCAGCCACCCGGAGTAGTTGCCCTGGTAGGGGATTCCGCGGCCGCGGTCGAGCTCGAGGATCCAGCCGGCCACGTTGTCCAGGAAGTAGCGATCGTGGGTGATGGCCACCACCGTGCCCTTGTAGTCCTGCAGGTGCTGCTCAAGCCACGCGACGGACTCTGCGTCAAGGTGGTTGGTGGGCTCGTCGAGCAGCAACAAATCGGGCTGGCGCAGGAGCAGGCGGCACATCGCCACCCGCCGGCGCTCGCCGCCCGAGAGCGTGGTCACATCCGCATCGGCTGGCGGGCAGCGCAGAGCCTCCATCGCGTACTCGAGCGTGGTGTCAAGGTTCCAGCCGTCGACGGCGTCGATCCGCTCCTGCACGCGTGAGAACTCGTCGGCGGTCTCGTCGGAGTAATTCATCGAGAGCTCGTTGAAGCGATCCAGGAGCGCGCGGGTCTCGGCCACGCCGTCCTCGACGTTGCCGCGGACGTCCTTGGCCGGATCGAGCTCGGGCTCCTGCTCGAGCATCCCGACGGTTGCCTTGGGGGCCAACTGAGCCTCGCCGTCGAACTCGGTGTCGACCCCGGCCATGACCCGCAGCAGCGTCGACTTGCCAGCGCCGTTGTAGCCGAGCACGCCGATCTTGGCCCCGGGCATGAACGACAGCGAGATGTCGGTCAGGACCTCGCGGTCAGGCGGGTAGCGGCGGGAAAGGCGGTGGGTGGTGAAGATGTACTGAGCCGACACGGCCTCTGAGCATACGAACCTCGGCGCTCAGAGTCCGGCGGCCGCCTTCAGGGCCGGCGCGCGGTCGGTCCGCTCCCAGGTGAAGTCCTCGTCCTCGCGGCCGAAATGGCCGTAGGCGGCAGTCTTCTGGTAGATGGGACGGTGCAGGCGCAGGTAGTCGCGAAACGCGCCGGGACGCAGATCGAAGTGCTCGGAGATGAGCTCGAGGATCCTGGCCCGTCCAAGCTTCTCGGTGCCGAAGGTCTCGATCATCACCGACACGGGATGGGCGACGCCGATCGCGTAGGCGACCTGGACCTCGGCCCGGTCCGCGAGACCGGCCGCGACCACGTTCTTGGCCACGTAGCGAGCCACGTAGGCGGCCGAGCGATCCACCTTGGACGGGTCCTTGCCCGAGAAGGCACCGCCGCCATGACGGGCCATGCCGCCGTAGGTGTCGACGATGATCTTGCGCCCGGTCAGCCCGCAGTCGCCCATCGGGCCGCCGATCACGAAGCGTCCGGTCGGATTGACCAGGAAGCTGCGCTGGAGCTCGCGGGCGTCGTACATGTCCGCGGGCAGCACCGGCTTGACCACGTGCTCCCACAGGTCGTCCTTGACCTGAGCCTCGACCCCCTCGGCGTGCTGGGTCGAGATCAGCAGCTTCTCGACCGCGGTCGGACGGCCGTCGACATAGCGGACGCTGACCTGGGTCTTGCCGTCGGGGCGCAGGTAGTCGAGGGTCTTGTCCTTGCGGACCGCCGCGAGGCGCGCGACCAGGCGGTGGGCCAAGGAGATCGGCAGCGGCATCAGCTCGGGCGTCTCGTTGGAGGCGTAGCCGAACATCATCCCCTGGTCCCCGGCGCCGGCGATGTCGAGCTCGTCGCCGTGGGCGCCGGCACCCCGGGTCTCAAAGGCCGCGTCGACACCCTGGGCGATGTCCGGAGACTGCTTGTCGATCGCGTTGAGGACCGCGCAGGTCTTGCTGTCAAAACCGAAGGCGGCGTCGGTGTAGCCGATCTTCTCGATCGTGGAGCGCGCGATCTCCTGGATGTCGACGTAGGTTTCGGTCGTGATCTCCCCGGAAACGACGACCAGGCCGGTGTTGACCAGCGTCTCGCAGGCCACCCGGCCGCTGGGGTCGTCACGCATGACCGCGTCGAGCACGCCGTCGGAGATCTGGTCGGCGATCTTGTCGGGGTGTCCCTCGGTCACCGATTCGGAGGTGAACAGGAATTCATTCTCGGTAACGCTCATGGGCGGTGGTCTTCCTTACGCTTACGGGTGATCTCGAGTAGGTAGGCGACCATCATCTCGCTCTCGCCGAACTTCAGGTGGTACGCGTCGGAATTCTCCTCGACCCGGGCGATCTGCTCGCTCTTGGCCTTGAACAGCTCCGTGAACTCGAAGAACGAGAAGTCCACAACCCTAGCCACATAGCCGTGGCGAGCGAGCAGCTCACCGGTTCGGCGCTCGCCGATGATCGACAACTGCATCATGTACGCCGTGCCGTCATGGGCCAGCGCTTCGGGCAACATGTGAATCAGGTGGTCGAGCAGATTGCGCCCCCAGTAGTCCAGCGGACGGTGCGAAGTGGCCTGCTCAAATGGGTCCACCGGGGTCTGGTAGAGGCTGGCCACGATCACGTCGTAGCGCTCTTCGGGGACCCACGGATACAGGTCCTGGGCGGCTGCCGAGACCCGTTCGGCGACTCCGTTGCGAAACGCGTTGGTGAGGGTGTTCTTGACCGCCCGGTCGTCGATGTCGATGGCGTGGACGTGAGCCGCGCCGTTGCGCGCCAGCTGCACGGTCAGCAGTCCTGAGCCGCAGCCGATGTCCAGACACCGCTGGTGGGCCCCCACGCCTTCGCGGTAGAGGTACTTCCAGGTCAGAAAGCTCCCCTGGGTGGGCTCGAAGACCCCGCCGTCGACGCTGATCTCGGGCAGCCCGAGCGGATATAGATCGCGTCCCCGGGCGTCCTCCCATGGATGCACGGCCTCGGTCTTCAGGCGCGAGGACTCGTCCTCGGCGCGGACCGCCGGGCGCAGATGACCGGGCTTGGTCTCGGCCAGGGCGGCGCGGGCCGCGGCGAGATGCTCGGGGCGGACCCCACAACAGCCGCCGATGATCTGGGCGCCCTCGTCGCGCCAGGCGAGGGCCAGTTCGGCGTACTCGTGTCCGCGCACGCCCGGCTCGTCACGCCAGCCGTTGACTGACAGGTAGCCCAGGTTCGGGTACACCCCGAGCGGGAGGTCGGTGAAGTCGCGCAACCACGCGAGCATCCCGGGCACGTGATCGGGCGGAATGCAGTTGATGGCCAGCGCGCCCACCCCCATCTCCTCAAAGCGCCGGGCGGCGCGACCGAAGGAGTCGCCTTCCGGACCGCCCCAGTGCTCGCCGTAGACACCGCATACCCCCTGGCGGCAGCGACGGAAGCTGAGCCAGACAGGGATCCCAGTCTCGAGCAGCGCCTCGACTGTGGCGTAGGTGGAGCTGCGCACAAGCGACAGCGTCTCGAGCAGGATCAGATCGGGCGGCTCCTCCTCAAAGGCGCGAGCGAGCAGACGGATCGTCTCGCGACCGTCGGGCGTGTCCACGTCGCCGTTGAGGCTGAAGGCGACCGCGACCTCCTCGGCGCGGCCGGCGCTGGTGGCCGCGCCGCGGGCCAGGGACACGGCGCGGCGGGCGATGTCCATCCAGTGCAGCGGCTCGGCGGAGTCCGCCAGATCCAGACCGCCGTCGCGCAGCGCGGTCGGCAGCCCCCACGTGTCGGTACAGATGACATCGCAGCCGACGTCTATGTAGTTGCGATGGACCGCGGTAACGATCTCCGGCGAGTCGATCAGCGCCGTCAGCCCCCAGACGTGCTCGTCGACCTCCGGCCGAGCGGTTTCGACCTTGATCAGCTCGGTGCCGATGGCGCCGTCGAGGATCACGCAGTGATCGCTGGCGATCATCCGGGTCAGCCGCTCGTAACCCGCTTGGGTGCTCATGCCTCTCCCTCTGCCGACTGTGGGTCGCCTCAGCAACGCCAGCTGCTGATAGCTCGCAGCCCGGCCGTCCGGCGCGGCCCCCCAAGGCTCCAGAATAACCCGACCGTTCGAGGAGGCGCGAAATGTGTGATCGGACGAGGGACTCTGTTAGGCGAGGCAAGCTCCCCAAACGCGAGGGTCGGAGCGCCGACCACCTGGATAGCTTCTCCCATCTTGGTTCCCGACTCTTGGACGGTCAAATTCCACGTCAACAGCGGCCTGCGCAAGCTCTGCGTCGCCCACTGCAGCGCGGGGGGCGGCCGCTATCGGTGAGGCGCGTCGAGAACCCTGACTATGGGTCAGGGTTCAGGCCCCACCCGGTCAGTTTTCCGGCTGCCAGCTGCTCACCACCCAGCCGCCGCTGGCGGCCGGCGTCACCGTGGCCAGCGCCACGTGCCAGCTCGGGCGCAGGCCCCGGTAGGCATCGGTGCCCGACGCGGTGGTCAGCTCGCGCGTCACGACGGCGTACCGGTCTCGCTGCCCCCGCACCGGGGCGATCGCCTCTACCGTCCCCGAGTTGGCGATCCCGCCCCGGCGGAGCTCGTAGTCCTGCGCGGTCTGGGCGGCGGCGAGGGTCATCGCCGCGCGCGCCTGGCCCACGCTGAGCGCCGCCAGCCCCCGCATTCGGCCGGTCACCGTGGCGGCGGTCCAGTTGATGTAGCCGCTGGCGAACGCCGCCACGGCCAGCGCGGGACTCGAGATACCCCCGAGGGCACGCTGCGGGCGCCGCGGGCTCGGATACTCATGGGTGCGCTGGGCTTGGGCGACGGCGGCGCTGGTCGAGTCTCTGGCCGTCGGCGCCGGAGGCGGGGCGGCCGGCGAGCATCCGCCGAGCACGAGCGCGAGCACGCCGAGCGCGAGGGCGGGGGCAGCAGCAGCAGCAGCAGCTGGCGCCGGAGCCCTCACAAGCCCACCGGATGCCGGGCCACAAAGCCCGCGGAATCGCGCACCAGCGGGTGCCAGCCGATGCCCGCCGGGCCGTCCTGAGGACCGCCCGCGTTCCAGGTATCCCAGCGCAGTCCGGCGACGTACATGAAGACGTGGTCGGGGTTGGCGTAGATCGTCACCCACCGTCCCGGCCCGGGGGCTCCGAAGGACTCCAGGGTGCCCGAGGGGGCGGCGTAGCCGACCGGTAGCTGGCCGCCCCCGTAGAGCAGGTGCTCGACGCTGCTCGAGCAGTCATACGCGGGCGCGATCTGGTTGAGCGGGAGGCCGTGACCCCCTCCGTAGAGATAGGGCTTGCCCGCGATCTGGTCGCCGGCGGCGATCATTCCCTGCACGGCCGCAGGGGCTCCGGCCGGTACCGCCGCCTGGCCGTTGCCGAGCACCCGCGCCCGGGACCCGGCGGTCAGTGGCAGCGCGGCCGGTGATCCGGGCGCGGGGCACGAGGAAGCTGAGGCAGACGATGGCGCGGGCAGCGGAGCGGCTCCGGAGACCGTTTGCTGCAGCACCCCGCCCGCCCCCGCGGGCGGCGGCCGGTTGACCCGGACGGGACCGGACCAGAGGCCGCGCTCATACGGGATGCGCAGCGCACCGGCGAACTGCCACCAGAGGTCGATGACGCGGGGTAGCCCGGCGACCGGGCCGCCGCCAAGGCCGAAGTCGCGCTTGTAGGCCATCGCCGACTGGCCTCCCCAGGTGATCCGCAGAGGGCTCATGTAGGCCAGCCCGCCCATCGCGGTCGCGGTTTGGAAGGTGGTCCCACCGAGCTCGGCGTAGCTGTCGGGATGGGCGAGCAGGCTGGCCCCGGAGGCACCGACCGTGCCGCTGCTGGGATCCCCGGGGCCGCCGTACTCAGTGGCTCCGACCGTGGCACCCGAGCCCGGCGGCCCAAGGACGATCTGACCGGCGCCGGCGCTCGCAGCGCCCGGACAGTCCGAGGCGCTCTGCGCAGCGGCCAGCAGCGCGGCGATGACGACGATCCCCAGGCTGGCTAGGAGCCCGACCCCGGTGAGCCCGGCGACGAGGACGACCGGGCGCATCACACCGGTGGGAGCGCTACCGACGGGGCGGCCGTGACCAGAGAGCGCCATCGCCGCGACCGTAGGTCACGACCGGGCGCACGAGGTGCGATTGGCACGGATTTGTTGCACCCGCTCGCTAACGTTGAGTGGTCATGGCGCGGATTCTCGATGTCGAAGGTGCCCTGCTTCTGCTCGAGCTCGAGCCACCGTTCGATCAGCGCACGGTGCAGCTGGCCCGCCGCCGGATGGCGAAACGCTGGCATCCGGACATCGCCCCGCCCGGGCGCCGCCACGAGCACCAGCGCCACCTCCAGGCGATCAACCAGGCCGCCGACGAGCTCGAGCGGCTGGCCGAGTCCTTCCGCGGCGGCCGGGTCAGCCGCAACGCGGTCAAGGCCTCAGCGGCGGCGACCAAGAAGGCGCGGGCCGAGGCGGGCCGGCGTGCCTACGAACAGGAGCAGCGAGCGCGTGAGTCGGCCGCCGATCGCGCCAAGCACGACCCGTTCGGCTCTCGGGTCCCCGATCACTCGGTCGTACACCGCTACGCGCGCTGCCTCTCCTACCCCGAATGGGGCGTCGGGACCGTTTCGGGCATCTACTTCTCAGGCGATGAGGAGGACGCCCAGCAGTGGGCTCGGGTGATGTTCTCGGTCGGCGTGCGCACGATCCCGGCCGGCTCGCTGCAGTTCGTGGACTTCTCCAAGCCCGATCCGGCCGCTGACCGGGTGCAGCGCTTCATGACCGCCGCCCAGCACGCCCTGGCCGAAGGTGACGCCGCGCTGGCCGCTCGGCGCCTGGTCTACGCCCGGGACGCCGACACCGAGAACCCAATGGTCCTGCGGCTGCTGACGGTCGCCTTCTGGCAGGCCCACAACCTGCCCGCCGCGGCGCGCACGGTCCGGGACTGGGCCCGCGTCGACACCGATCGCCCCACCCCCGAGCGCTTCGCTGCTCGGATCTATGAGGACATGGGCGCCTACGACCTCGCCGCCGAGGCCGCGCAGCGCTGCGCGGAGCGGGCTCCCGCCGACGGCTCAGCCTGGGAGTGGCTCGGCCGTCTGCGGCTGCGCCTGATGGACCGAGAGGCGTCGATCGCCGCCCTGGAGCGCGCGCGCTTGGCGGGCCCCTCGGTCGAGGGCCTGCTCGATCTGGCCCTCGCCTACCACCTCGCCGGCGACTTCGGCGCCGAGGTGTCAGCGGCCGAGGCCGCGACCATGATCGAGCCGAAATCGCTCGCCGCCTGGTCGAGCTACGCCCACGCCCTCGCCCGCACCGACCGGCTTGTGGAGTGCGAGCGGGCCTGCCGCCGAGCCCTGAAGCTGGGCGGCAACGCCGAGGTGGTCGAGCTGCTGGCCCGGGTCCGGGCCGCCACCCCCCGGGGCCTGTCGGCGCGCAGCGCCGCCACCTGACTGAGCCGCCGGACCTCAGGAAGACGCGACCAAGCCCTCGCGCCCGCACACG